>JBGAVQ010000271.1:0-7725 GCA_044228045.1 Spirosomataceae bacterium | reverse complement strand
TCACGCCCCGACTGATGTCCAAATCGGTCAATAAAACCTATTACCATTGAACCATCTACATCAAATTCAATATCTGACAAAATAGGCTGTGCATAAGCAATCACGGCATCAACACACGACTCTGCGGCAGTTAGCCCATCGGTAGCAATTACTACGTTGGTTGTTTTCCAAGGTCTCCAATCAGCTTGTGCCTCCGGAAGGTTTGAGTCGCAAAATACGCTACCTCTTTTGAAGTTAAGCGAGAAAGCAGCGTTGTTTGAATTATCGAACAATACGTTAGTGAAAGCTCCAGTGGATGGATCAAACTCATAAACCGTTGCTTTAAGATCGGCTTTGTTTTGTGAAGTTTGCGCTGTACAAACTACCCCAACGTACAGCTTACCATGAAAGAATTTTAAGCCAAACGGAATAGATTCGCTATTTGAACATGCTGGATTCGGAATTGTATATGATCGGATATTTCCTGTTTGGTCATTGGCATTTTCATTAGCTGGAGCAATGCCCGGATTACCAATGGCAAAAGAATAAAGTTTCTTATCTTTCAAGTTTACCAAAAACATTGTTTTGCCGTCATCTGACAAATCAATATCACCAATCCCTATTCTGCCTACAGCATCAAAAGAGGCGTTGTCTAAGCTCGACACCGCTTTGTTGCCCGACAGCCCTACGTGAGGGTCTGCACCGGCATCAATGCCATAATTGCTCAGTTTAAAAAACTCAGATATACCAAAACCCGAATTGGCATTGGCATTGGTTACTTTATAAACTGCCCCAGGTCCACCTGAGCCAAACCCAACGTGGCGTTTCATTAAGGCACTGGCATATAGCAGGTTGCTGCCTTTTTGATATGCCAAACCCCATACAGAGCCCATTTGGTTACCCAATGCCACCTTAGCAGGTGCAGTAGTACCACTGCTGCTATACGGAAACGACACCAGAACGGGTTCAAGACCTGCCTCTTTGGTGTTGTCGGCAATGTTGATGAGTGGGTCGCCATTGACATAACACGGAACCGCTACCTTCGGGTTGGTTTCACAATAGTCCGACGGGTAGTTGATGCCCAAGTTTGCCGTGCTTGTTCCGCTCGAAGCAAATTGAACAGACGTAGCACTACCCGAGCCCTTAGGACCAGAGTAGTACCCCGTTGGGAAATTGGAAAATTCAATGCGGTACGACGAAGACCCCGACACTGTAAGGCTGTATTGCCCTATAGTAGCAGCCGTTGAGCTTGTTGTACCAGTGTTAGCCACTGTGCCATCTGAACGATACACTGTGACGGTTACACCTCCAACGCCTATTTCGGCATTTGAATCTTTCTGCCCGTTGGCATTAAAGTCCCGATAGACCGTTCCGGTAATTTGTGCTTGCGCCGAAACAGCCACTAATAGCATGACTCCCACGGAGCATAGCCACTTTTGGAAGGAATTTGTAACTGGGATTGGAACAAAATTCCGAAGAGATTGGTAAACAGTTTTCATAACGGTACACCGTTGTTTTTGGGGCGTTTACTAAATAAGTAATTGGAAAATTGCCATAGTGGAAACTTTCCTCTTTCTTACAAGCAAAGGTTGTGCCAAGCCAACAAAAACAACTTTTATTGTACTGCTATTAAAATATTTTTAGTATTATTTTCTTGAACAACAAAAACATAATCACCTAATTATCAATAAAATAACTGAAAGAACAAAACACTTAAAGAAAAAAATAGTGCGCTAAAAAAAATATTTTTGATTTTGTTAGCACAAAATCATGGAAGCTATTAAGCGGAACAAAGCACTACTTAATATAAAGGAAGTGATTATGAAGAAGAGCTTTTTAGCGAGAATCGTGCCAAAAATCTGATTATTGTTAGGTCAGAAGGTTCATTCAGACAAACAGTTGATGGGTCAGACCTGCGGTACAGACCCTGAAATAGTGTTATCCAGAAGGGTCATTTAGATAAGGCTTTAACCCCTCGAAAACCCACATGGCATAGGCTTGTTTCGGGTGTAGAAGATGCCGTTTTGCCTATTTGGAAGCCATGACACACCTTGGGATCGCACAGGTACGAGCCACTACATTGAAGTTTTTCGGTGGGTTTATCGGTACTCCATTCTTCTACCCACTGCCATACATTGCCACCTACATCAGTAAGGCCAAGGAGTGTTTCACCAAAATAACCAACGGGTGATGTGTATTGAAACCCGTCTTCTACTTGGCTGTATTCGGGAAAATTGCCTTGCCAAAAGTTGGCTTTGTAGTGGCCATTTTCGATGGCGTTGTCGCCCCAAGGATAGTTTTTTTGGTAGTTTTTATTGGCATTATGAGCAACGTATTCCCATTCTGCACGGGTGGGCAGGCGTTTTTTTGCCCAGTTACAATAGGCTACGGCATCGTACCAAGACACTTGAGTAACTGGATGATTGGGCGCTGCTTTGGGTTGATTTGGGCCAAATGGATACTGAAATGTAGCTCCTTTGACCAATGACCACGTGCCAGTCTTGACATCAAAAACACCCGCATCGCCAAACTTTTCAGCTTCGGTTTTATACTTAGTAGCTTTCACAAATCGCTCAAATTCGGCTACTGTCACGGGGCTTTTGTCCATTAAAAAAGCCGGCATTGCTGTGCCGTCGGTTTGCTCACCAGCCGGAATCAGCACCATGCCTTGGGGCACTTGAATGTTTTCTTGCTGTTTGTTTAACTGGCAAGCAGTTGTCAATAAAATGACAAGAATAAGCAAACAAGTAGTACGCCATAAAAAGGCATTTTTACGAGCAATATCTGCCTGATTTTCAAATGGATACATTTTCAAATTTGATTATTTTCGGTCTTTTACCACCAAGAAAAAGTCATTTTCGAGCGCAAGATAGCCGTATTCATACACAAAGTAGTAGGTCGAACCTTTTTGGGTGGTTCGTAGGCTGGTAAAGTAGTTAAAATCAAAGCCTTCTCGAGATAAAGTGCTTTTAGAAATTTTGGCCTTATCGTCCTTGCAAGCTTCTTCCAAAATCCGCCGATTTTTGCGCAAAGCGTTGTTGATGTTACGCACCAAGTTGTTAGAATCTGAATTCAACTTGTTGTTATAGGCATTGCGGCAAAGGTCTGAGCAGAATTTTTTATCGGCTCGGCCCACTATTTTTTCGCCACATTCTAAGCAGGTTTTCATGGGGGTGTTGACTGTTTGTTAACCCTATATTATCCATGCCACCATCGAAAATTGTCTGAAATAATAATTTCATTTTTTTCTGTATGATGGGTAGTTTTCATCGGGATTGTTTTATACGGTAAGTTATATCTATCAGCAAGTTGTCTAATTTCGGTTGTGTCGTCATACGTTAACATAAACTTACCTTTGAGTCGAGCTGTCAATGCAAATAACTTTTCATGATCTATATTAAAGTAAGTGTACAAACGCTTTCCAGCAACAGTGTATGGAGGGTCAATGAAAAAGTAAGCATTTGGATTGTCTGCATTTTGCTCGATTGAATCGAAGGCATCACCTGTGATAAAATCAATTTTTTCATTTACTGAACTAATAGCTAAAATTCTATCTCTCAATGTCTTAGGATACCATCGAGAAGCAATACCTTTGCCATTTTCGCCATTTTTGAGAAGTCCTGCACCTTTCGCAATAATTCCACCATGATAAACTCTATTTTTAAGAATCGTACAAAAAGCTACGTCTTGAAGTCGTTTTCGGGGGTTTTCAAACTCCGCCTTTATATTTTCGTGTGTTAGGTTAAAAGAATAGATTTTATCAGCAAGCCATGCGTTTTTACCATTCAAAATCACCTCCCAAACAGCAGCAACTTCCTCGTCCATTTCAACCATTGTGATTCGTTCTGCCAGTTTTTCAAAGGCGGCAGTTAAACTCACAATGCCCCCCCCTGCAAAAGGCTCAATCAATACATCCACATTTTTGCGGTCTTGTTTAAGCCACTGTCGAACAGTTGGGATAAGCCATGTTTTACCACCTGGATAGCGAAATGGGCTACGCTGGGGTACAGAGGCGACATTCACAATGGTTGAGCCTCGGTTAGTTTCTTCCATTCCAAACATGGTTAGTTGATTCTTCATTCTACTACTATGTTTTCGAGATTATCAATATCAGAGCCTCCTGTTTTCCTTGCATCAAGTTTCTTTTGCAGCAATTCAGTAAACTGAATAATGGAACCTGCTTCAAATTTTGCAATTTGTTCCAATGCACTTGCAAATTGGGTAAATACAACTCTTTTCAGTTTCAAACATAATGTTTGTGTGGCTTTGTCTGGAACAAGGTCATACAATAAAAATGCAAAGTCAGATTCTGATTTGTCAACTTCTGGTAGTGTCGGCAAGGTCTCATAGAAACTACTTTGTAATGCTATTACCTGCTTTTTATTCCATTGTTTCAAAATAGAACCTTTGGCAATGATTTGCGGAATAAGTCGCTTTCGTGAAGATGAAAGATAATCGGGCTTAGGATATTTAAAAGCCTGATTCCAGCTAAACGATGGCATTGGGTCATCCAAATATGCAGTGAAAGGTCCTGTTAAGTTTCCTGAAATATAAACAGCTTGCACTTCAAGTGACCCGAAATCAAGTACACGTCCTTTGTCGTCATACGAAACCAACACATAGTCAATATTTCCTGCAGCTTTTCCATGTTTGTCTTTTAATCTTACTTCACCAACGTGTGTCCATGTTGATTGATTATCAAAAATGAATTGAGCAGCGTCACTAATAATTGTCCAGTCTTCTCTAAATCGGATAGGGCAGATAATAACAGGCCTACCCTTATGATGGAGGCTACATACACCTAATGGAAATTCAATGCTATTTTTTGTGCAATTAGAAACTACGTTATTAAACGGGCAAAGTTTATGCTCTCTGTAACGCTTTGCCCTCACAGACTCGTTACTTATCGGAAATCCAAAAACCTCAGCCAAAGGTTGTAATATATTTTTATCTGGGTTCATTTGATACAAAATCCTTAGTAATGCCTGCAATATACCCAAAATCTCCTATCCGTTTACAAACGGTTACAATTATTTTTATCCAACTATAAATGAGTACTAACCGAATCGTTTTGGGCCGACCTGCCACCTTTGCATCGTCAATTACAAACAGAGCGATTGGCGTAAAACAAATTTCAAACACAAAACTTTAAGGAACATGAACAAGGTATCATTAACTGGCAACGTAGGTAAAGAAGTAACCGTGCGTAACTTTGAAACAGGCAAATTGGCATCGTTCACGATGGCGACAAAAGAAACCTACACCAACAAAAACAATGAAGAAGTAACCAACACCACATGGCATAATTTGGTGGCTTTTGGCAAGGTTGCAGAAGTGTGTGAGCGCATGGTGGCTAAGGGTAAACTGCTTTCGGTAGAAGGCAAACTCAACTATCGCTCCTACAAAAACAAAGAAGATAAAATGGTGTATGTGACCGAAATACAGGTTTATAAAGTAGAAGAAGCAGCGAAAGTTTCTTGATGAGACAAGAGACTTTTAGACAGGAGACAAGAGATTGTTTTGCGTAAGTAATGTTGAATTATGAATTTTGTAATCAATTCATAGTCAACACTTTATGAAAGACATAAAAGACATTTACTTATGACTGATTACTTAGGACAAGAGATTTTGCAGGGCATATAATCATAAATGGCCAACAAAAAACCGAACGAGTTTTTTCGTTCGGTTTTTTGTTGGCCATTGCGACTCACTTCTTGCCTTCTCTTGTCTAACCTCTCGTCATCTCTTGTCACTTCACCTCCAACATCAAAATACTGGTGCCGCCAATGTGCTTGAGGTCTTTGAAGCGGTCATCGGTTTGGTAGTAGTTGTTCATTACTTCACGCACGCCGTCCCAGTTGGTGTAGTCGTGCCACAAAATAACACTTCCCTTGCCCCTAATCATTTCAAAGGCTTTTACAGTATCGTTAAGCACGTAGTCAGCAGCATGTGAGCCGTCAATAAAAACCAAGTCCATTGCACCTTTGTACGGCCCAAAATCAAACGAAGCCGAGTCGCCAAACACTTGGGTGATTTTGGCTTGCTGTGGGTGGTTGATAAAACGCTCACCCGAAACTGACTTTTGAGCATAGGCCAGTTCGCCGGTTTCGAGCTTGTAAGCAGTATGTTCTACCTCTTCGTTGGGTAAATCGAGTGTATATATCTTGCAATTGTCTGGCGCATTGAGTGCCATGTTGAGCGTAGTGCGCCCTTTGAATGTACCTATTTCAAAAATGGTAGCAGGGGCATATTTCTTAGTAATGTTGGCAATTACTTTGAGTTCAAACTCGGTAATGTGTCCAAAACCACATTCATAAACTCCTTCGTACTGAGCAGGGTCATTACCAATGATTTCTAATACATCGGTTTTGAGAATAATGTATGGATCTATTGGGTACTCTTGCGTAGGTGCTGGCACCAATACGAGGTTGTAGGTATCAATGAGTCTTTGTCGTCCTTTTTTGCTAAAAATACCCAAAGCGAGGGTTGAAATAACGTTGAAATAAAGCCCAATGAATTTAAAAAGTCTTACCATGCGATTATTGATTGTAGGATAAAGCACAAAGGTAAGGATATTTTCAGCTTCCAGTACTTGTCTTTGATTTCAATTACAAGCAATCGTTCCCCATTCCGTGCCGAAGATGGTGCCCCAGAGCTTGTAGCATTTTTGGAGGTCTTTGGCGGTGGGAAACTTTACTTCCATGCCGAGCGGATCTACGCATGAAACACCTTCTACTTTCATCACAATGTTTTTGGCATCAATCGGGATTTGGTATTGTTTGGTACTGCCCAGAGCCACTTGTTCATTTTTGACTACGTTGCCTGTGGCATCGGTGTAGGCAAGGGCAATGGAAGCCACATAACCGCCTTGATTGAATACCGAAAGATAGCCGTACGTCATGCTTTTTTCTCCTGCTTTTTCTCCTTGCAACAAGGCATCAAGGGTTTTGTCGCCTGTGAGTTTCTCCTTTTTTTCTTCGGCGGGGGCTGGGGCAGCCACCTGAATGGCTGCCTTTTCTTCGCCATAATAATTCATTGTAACCAAATGCAAGTTTTTGTCAATGACGTATGCAGTATAGTCGCTGATGCTATGGCAAGAATGGAAATAACCCTCAGCTACTTTGTACCATGTTTTACCATCTCTGGTGCATTTGAGTGTTCCACTTTCGTCAATACCCCATGCCACATTAAAACTATTGGCACTCACACTTTTCATTTTACCCGCCGAAAAACTCCACGTTTTGCCGCCATCGTTGGTTCGCCACACATTGCCCTGATTAACCGTCCACGCCACCGTGGCTGATGCTGCCGAAATACTTTGTCCTGCACCCGTTACCTTTTCCCAATTGCGCCCACCATCGGTACTGCGAAAAATCCCTAATTCCTGATTGACAGCCCAGAGTACGTTAGCATCTACTACCGAAAGCTGCTTAAACTGCCCTGACAGCGATGTCCAAGTAGCTCCGCCATCGGCGGTGTATTCCAACTTGTCTTCAAAGGTGAGTCCCCAAGCGATGTTATTGTTCTCTGCCGACACGGAGGCAAGTTTTTTCTCCAATAGCGTCCAACTTTTTCCTGCGTCAATAGACTTCATCACGTAGCCAGCTACGTTTACTCGCCACAGCACATCCTTAGATGTTACCGATAGTTGGTCAGCAAAGGTGGCGCTTCCGCCCGTACTACCCAGTACTACCTCAATGGGGAGGGCTTTCACTTTCCAGCGGGCACTCAGCCAGCCTGGGGCAG
>JBGAVQ010000270.1:0-7754 GCA_044228045.1 Spirosomataceae bacterium | reverse complement strand
CCAATTCAAGCCCTTTTTGACAACTTAGAAGCAATGAGTGCAGAGGATTTTGTTAAGCATTATCCCTCGGTTAGGTTAGAACAGGTCATGGAAGTGTTACGTTTGGCTGCCCAAAAGACAATTCCGAAATCCAAACGTCCTACTTATGCGCTTGCTTCTTGATGAAAACCTTCCTGATGTTTTCAAAGAATTAGTAAAACCGTTTTTACCTATTTCAGTGAAAGACATGGGTTGGGAAGGAACAAAAAATGGAGAATTGATGAAATTAATCTCTCAAGAAGGATTTGATATTTTTTGACTGCCGATAAGAATCTTCCGTTTCAACAAAATCTTAGCCGATTAACATTTGGATTGTGGGTTCTTGATTGTCCAACTAATAAAGTAGCAGATTTGATTCAATTTGCTCCTTTGGTATTAAGTGAATTAGAATTGATTCAACCCGCCGAAAATAAAATAGGCTTAAAATACATCTCTGTTTTAGGATTAAGTACAGGAAAGAAAATTTTTAGTGAGTAAATTCATAAACCATGTTTGAAAATTTAACCGACAAACTCAATAAAGCCATCCGTACCCTCAAAGGTTCGGGGCGGATTACCGATGTCAACGTAGCTACCACTGTCAAGGAAATCAGACGTGCTTTGATGGATGCCGACGTAAACTACAAAGTTGCCAAAGACATTACCGATAAGATTAAAGACGAAGCCTTGGGCCAAAAAATAATGATTGCCGTTGAGCCAGGGCAAATGTTGGTCAAAATTGTACATGATGAGCTCACCCAGCTGATGGGTGCTCAGGCCCAAAGCATCAACCTCAAAGGTTCGCCGGCGGTGGTGCTCATAGCGGGTTTGCAAGGTTCGGGTAAAACCACATTTTCGGGCAAATTGGCCAATAACATCAAGCGTTCTGGACGACAAGTGTTGCTTGTTGCTTGCGATATTTATCGCCCGGCAGCCATTGACCAATTGAAAGTATTGGGCGAGCAAATTGGTGTAGAGGTCTATGCCGAACCCGATAGTAAAGATGCCGTTTCTATTGCCAAAAATGCAATTGATTACGCCAAACGCATGGGCAAAAACGTGGTAATAGTAGATACCGCTGGGCGCTTAGCTGTGGACGAAGTGATGATGAAGGAGGTCGAAAACATCAAAAGTGCTGTAAAACCTTCCGAAATCTTGTTCGTAGTGGATTCAATGACAGGCCAAGATGCTGTAAACACGGCCAAGACCTTCAATGATCGCTTAGATTTTGATGGTGTAGTACTTACCAAATTAGATGGCGATGCTCGTGGTGGTGCGGCACTTTCGGTGCGGCACGTGGTGGACAAACCCATCAAATACATCTCCACAGGTGAAAAAATGGAGGCCCTCGACGTGTTTTACCCCGACAGGATGGCAAGCCGTATTTTGGCATGGGTGATGTGCTTTCGTTGGTCGAAAAAGCCCAAATGGCCTTTGACGAAGACGAAGCCCGCCGTTTGGATAAGCGAATTCGCCAAAACCAGTTCAATTTTGAGGACTTTTATAGCCAGCTTCAGCAAATCAAGAAAATGGGGAATATCAAAGACCTCATGGGGATGATTCCGGGCATGGGGCAGGCCATCAAAGACGTGAATTTGGATAACAATTCGTTTAAACCAATTGAAGCCATTATTTCTTCAATGACCCTCAAAGAGCGACAAAACCCTGATATAATTGATGCCAGCCGCAAACGCCGTTTGGCCGCAGGCTCGGGTACGAGTGTACAAGAGGTAAATAACCTGATGAAGCAGTTTGAAGAAATGCGGAAAATGATGAAAACCATGAATAAAATGCAGCCTGGCAAAATGCGAATGCCAAATGCGTTTAAACGATAAAATTGCAGAGACAGGGCAAATTGTAGAGATAGGGCATGCCCTGTCTCTACAATTTTAGGCGTTCTCGGATTCTTTTGGGTAAAATAGTGTTTCTTTCTATCACTACAATCATTGCCACGTAAAGGATGAAAAGTGCTAAATGATAAGGTACTGCCACCCACAAATTAGTGAAGTGGATTTGCGACGAAGCCCAAATCAATAAGCCTGCCGAGCCAATGTACCCAAGTGCCGAAACCAAACTGTACGGAATAGGATAGTGAATATTGCCAAGCCAATAGCAAAGCACTGTCATTAAAAAACAAGAAACCAAAAACGTAATGGCACAACCCATGTAGCCAAGTTGCGGAATTAGTACAATGTTCAATACTACTGTAAGCCCAGCCCCCAAAAACGTAATGATAGTGCCATAATAGGTTTTATCAGAGAGTTTGAACCACACCGACAAATTGTAATAAATCCCCAAGAACAAGTTAGCTAACAACAAGATAGGTACTACGGCAAGCCCTTCTCGGTAAATAGACTTTTTTAGAAAAAACGACCCTATTGCATCTAAGTTCAAACTCACACCTACCCACAAAAGCACACACACAATGATGAACCACTTCATGACCAAGGCAAAGGTTTGAGGAGAGCTTTTGTCTTGTGCCTGCGAAAAGAAAAATGGCTCTGCTGCAAACTTAAAGGCATTGATAGCCAGACTCATAAATACAGATAATTTGTAACAATTGCCATAGACTCCAAGAGCTGTACGAGCCGATCGGTCAGGATAAAAGCCATCAGGGAGCAAGTGTTGCAACAATAAAATATCAGTACGCATGTTAATCATCGAAGCCACGCCCATAATCATAATAGGATAGGCATAAACCCACATAGTTTTGAACAATTGAGGGCGAAAGGTGAATTTGAAATCAGCGAATTGTCGCCACAAAAACACAAAAAAGCAGGCATTAGCAATTAAATTGGCCAAGAAAATGTAGCCTGCGCCAATGGACGGATTATAAAGCGACTTTGCCAACGATTGCCAATTAGAGAGGTAATGTCCCTCGGATATGTTTTTGAAACCAAGCAAAAACAACACATTTAGCCCCACATTGACCAAAATATTGGCGATGCGTGCAGTTACGAATAATTTTGCTTTTTTCTCTAAACGCAAGCGAGCAAACGGAATGGCCACAATGGCATCAATAGCCAGAATGAGTGCCAACCAAATCAAGAATGATTCTTTGCCGGGATACTCCAGCCAATTCATAATAGGCGTAGCAAAAACCACTAACAGGCTGGTAAACAGCAAACTACTCAACAAAATAGCACTTAGTGCAAGGTTGTAGTAGAGCGCAGGATTTTCTCGGCTGGCGTATCTGAAATAAGCCGTTTCCATGCCGTAGGTGTAGAGAATATTGAAAATAGCAACATAACCATATAACTCTACATTGATGCCCAGTTCGTCGGGTAAGAAGGTACGGGTATGCACAGCAACCAGAAGGAAATTCAGCGAACGCCCCAAAATAGTACTCACGCCATACAAGGCTGTTTCTCCTGCTAATTTTTTCAGAATACTCATCTATATGAATAGTGAATAAGGAATATTGAATAGTTTTGTGGGCACAGAGCAATATGAGGTAACTACATCCCAAAAGTAAAAAGTATGACCTCTGTTCTTGATGCAAAGTAGTTGCTAATTTTTGACATTCGGTACTTCTATAAATCATTTTCCATGAAAAAACATCCGTTCGCTACGTTTAGCACCTTCTTCACTATTTGCTATTTGCTATCTACCACACACTCAGCAAAGGCACAAGCTACAGTTACTTATTACCCATTCAATTCTGTTTTTTCAGTAAGTAGCAACGCCCAGCGAGCTGTATTTGTTGATTGCCGTATTCAAATGAACTCGGTGTTGTCATCGTTAAATACAGAATTTGCCCCAATGTTTCGGGTGAGCAAGCAGGCTAATTCTTTTTATTATATAGGAGCTGGCGTTAATACCAGCATTGTAGGCGAACTCACAGGTGAAGAAGACCTGCTCAAGGGGTATTTTCTGAGTGCAGGGCTGCGGGTAAGTCCATTTGAGAAATTTAGAAATGTTGCTGTTGCTTTTGAAACATCTCCTTATGCCAACAAGAACTTCAAATCTGGTGTTTTCAGAGCTTGGCTGGGTGTAAGCTATCAGTTCAAGAAGAAAAAGTAGGATGGATTTTGCGCCGAATAATAAATTTTGCCAGATAATTTTGTCAATGTGCTGTAATACTAACTTTCTGTAAAACACAGTTTTACAATATAATTTCACGCTTATTAACGCACCCGAGGCTTCTGTAAAGTAGCACGGATTTGCTACAGGTTTCGTATATTTGTAATATTCAAGTAATTGATATACAGTAAATTACCATTTATCCATTCTGCACATGAAAAACACTTCCCTCCCCTTCTTTTTAATACTAATCTTGTTGGGTGGTTCACTCACTACGCTCGCTCAGAAAACCCCTCGACAAGAGCGAGACCGCTACGAAGACGAAGGCGGACAAAACAAACGGCAAGAGTATGAGTTCTTGATGACTGCCGACCCTGCTTTGGGTCGAATTCCACAAGAACGACTGCAACAAGCCCGCCTACAAACCGAAGCGGCGGTTTTACGCAAATTCAAATCGAAATCTTTAAAAGAAGCTGCCACCAATTCGGCGATTCCAGGAGTAACATGGACAGAGCGTGGTCCCAACAACATTGGAGGACGTACTCGAGGTCTTATGTATGACCCCAACGACCCTACCAAGAAAAAGGTGTTTGCTGGTAGTGTAGCAGGGGGTATTTGGGTAAACAATGATATCACTACAAGTTCTAACTGGACTAAGGTGAATGATTTTATGGAAAATTTGGCCATTTCGTGCATCAACTATGATCCATCCAATACCCAGATTTTTTATGCTACCACAGGCGAAGGATACTATAATTTAGATGCTATTCAAGGTGGTGGAATTTTTAAATCAACTGATGGTGGGGCATCATGGACCTTGCTGCCAAGTACTATTCCGAGTTCGGCAGGTAGTACTACTTTTCAGCGAGTAGTGGTTAATTCGTTGGGTCATGTGTTTGCATCGTCTAACACGGGTTTAAGAAAATCAACAGATGGAGGTGCTACATGGGCAACCGTACTTGGTAGTGGTAGCTTTGCCAATGATATTGAGATAGACAGCGAGGGAACTATTTATGCTACCTTAGGACGATATGGCTCTACTGGTTTTGTTTATAAATCAACGGATAATGGAGCTAATTGGACTAACATCACTCCCGCAATAAGTGGTGGGCAGCGAGTTGAGATTGCAGTTGGGCCAGTAGTGGCAGGTGGTACAAAGCCTATACTTTATGCAACTGCTGCGAATTCTGGCGGCTCGGTAGCTTGGTTTCAGAAATCAACCGATGGTGGTAGCACTTGGACGGCAGTTACTGTACCCGTTTTGCCAACAGGCACGCCTTGGTATGCAGGTAGCCAGTTTCCTGCCACTCAAGGATGGTATAACCTTTACTTAGCTGTAAATCCTTCTGACGGTAATCAGGTCATTGCAGTGGGAGTTTATTTGATGGGAAGTACCAATGGCGGCAGCACATGGAGTCGCATTGGTACTCCCGATTACGATTTTACTTTAGCCAATAGCTATCATCCTGATAATCACGTATTAGTTTATAGACCAGGTACTAACGAGTTTTCATTTGGTAATGATGGAGGTACTTACCATGCCACGTCATTCTCCACAGTGTTACAACGCTTTAATAATTATAATGTAACACAGCTGATAAGTGTTGCGCAAAAAAATGTGGCGAGCGATAACTTTATTATGGGAGGTTCTCAGGACAATGGCACTAACATGATAACTACTGCTGGACTTGGTGGTGCTATTGACGATCCTGTGGGTGGCGATGGCGTTACTACATTTATAGATCAAGACAATCCCAATATTATCATCACGTCTTATGTTTATAATAATTACTACTTACTTAATGGAAGTGGGGGGTATGTTGCGCAGATTTCAAGTGCTAATACGGGCTCTTTTTATAACCCTGCTGATTATGATAGCGGAAACAATACACTATTTAGCAATGTAGGGTCTTCGAGTTTCCGTAGGATTTCGGGCATTGGTGGTGCCCGCACCACCACCACAGTTACTATTAGTCCTGCTGTATCGGGTACAGTAACGCATATCAAAGTAGCCAAAACTGGAACTGCACTGTTTATGGGTACAAGTGGTGGTAAAGTTTATAAATTGACTAATACTCACTCGGGAGCAGCGGCTACTTCTACTCAAATTGGTTCGTTTTTTGGAACCATTTCATGCGTGGCGATTGGTAGCACGGATAGCCAATTGCTTGTAACGGTTTCGAGTTACGGGCAAACATCTGTTTGGTACACCAACAATGGTGGAGATGCTTGGGTGAATAAAGACGAGGCTTCGCATGGCCTGCCCGATATGCCTGTGCGTTGGGCTATTTTTAACCCCAGCAATACACAACAAGTTTTGTTAGCAACAGAGTTGGGTGTTTGGTCAACAAGCGATATAACAGCTACTAACCCAGGTTGGGAGCCAACAAATGCTGGGTTAGCCAATGTATGCACTTATATGTTAACTTATCGGGTTGCTGATGGACAAGTTGGTGTAGGTACACACGGACGAGGCTTATACTCTGGTTTTCCGTTTGCGGCTGCTCCTGCTTGTACAAACCCTACGATTAACAGTGTGACGGCATCACCTGCTACTATTTGTGCGGGCGGAACGGTTAATTTGAGTGTCAATGCCACTGGGGCCTCGGCATACTCGTGGACAGGGCCGAATAGTTTTAGTGCTACTACAGTTGCGCCAGCAGTTATCAACATCCAAGCCTCGGGTGCAGGTATTTATACTGTTACGGCTCGCACCAATACCTGTACAGTAACGGGCACAGTATCAGTTTCGGTAAATACTGCACCAACGTTGAGCGCATCAAATAACGGCCCACTTTGCGCTGGCTCAACACTCAACCTGAGTGCCAGCGGCACAGGCAGTAGTTATACATGGAATGGGCCAGCGAGTTTTTCATCCACTGACCAGAATCCAAGCCGTGGCAGTTCGACTACATCTATGTCAGGCGTTTATAGTGTAACGGCTGCTAATGCAAATGGTTGCGTGGCTTCTGCAACTACCTCAGCAGTAATTGCTGCTGCCGCAACGGTAAGTGCATCCAGCAATGGTTCTGTTTGTAGTGGGTTTGCCATATTGCTATCTGCTACTACTAATGGAACAAGTTTTTCATGGAGTGGCCCAGCAACATTTAGCTCTACGGCACAAAACCCCACTCGCTCAGGTGCAACTACTGCCATGAGTGGGATTTACAGCATTACTGTTACACTGGCAGGTTGCACGGCCAGCGCTACTACAAGTGTACAGGTCAAGGCTGGTGCAACACTGAGTGTGTCTAACAATGGGCCTTTGTGTAGTGGCCAAACCTTGAACTTAACAGCCACAGGCGATGGTGTAGCTTTTTCTTGGGCTGGCCCGTCGGGTTTTTCATCAACCCAACAAAACCCTTCTCTCACAAGTGCTACTACTGCAATGTCAGGAACATATACAGTGACAGCAACTAATTCAAATGGATGCATAGCTACGGCTACAACATCGGTAGTAGTTAGAGTAGCTGCTACGGTTAGTGCGACCAATAATAGCCCACTTTGTGAAGGAGGAACGCTCTCATTTTCTGCTACCACCAATGGGTCAAGTTTTATATGGAGTGGCCCAGCCTCGTTTAGCTCTACTATTCAGAATCCTACTCGTGCAGGGGCAACAACTGCTATGACTGGGATATATACTATGACGGTTACTCACTCAGCAGGCTGTACAGCAAGTGCAAGTACCAATGTACAGGTAAATACAGGTGCAAC
>JBGAVQ010000269.1:0-7785 GCA_044228045.1 Spirosomataceae bacterium | reverse complement strand
GCTGTAATCGGTACCATCCATGCCTGTAACTTTCAGCAATTCCCGAACGAGTTTGTAAGCGTGATTGCCATCGTGCAGGCGAGCCCAAAAGTTGATTTTCCACGACTTGCTCCATCCTGTACCTTCATCACCTCTTATTTCGAGGGTTTTACGGGCGGCGGTTGTAAATTCTGGTGTGCGTAAGGGTGAAATCTCTCGTCCTGGATGCAAAGCAAATAAATGAGACACGTGGCGGTGTTGAGGTTCTTGGTCTTCCCAATCTTTGAACCACTCTTGAAAATTGCCTTTTTTGCCAATGTGCAAGGGATACAAATGGGTTAATTTTTCATTGAGAATTTTTCTAAAATCAGCGTCCACCCCAAGTAATTCGGAGGCTTGAATAACATTAGTAAACAAGTCATAAATGATAGCCAAATCCATCGTTGTTGCTACTGAAACCACTTGTTTTACGCCTTTGTCAGTGATAAAACGGTTTTCAGGTGAAGTAGCGGGTGACGTAATCCAAAACCCAGTGGCATCTTTTATCAGCCAGTCGTTGCAAAATTCGGCAGCTCCTTTCATTAAAGGATAGGTATGGTTGACAAGGTAATTTTTGTCACCAGTAAACGCATAATGTTCCCACAAATGTTGGCTCAACCAAGCACCACCCATTGACCAATTGGCCCAACTTGGGTCGCCTTTGCCTTTGTCGCCAACGGGGTTTGATAGCCCCCATACATCGGAGTTATGATGGGCTGTCCAGCCTTTCATGCCATAAAAGTTTTTGGCGGTTTCTTTGCCCGTTGTAGCTACTGAGCTAATCCAATTGGTGAGTGGAGTGTGGAGTTCCGAGAGGTTAGTTTGCTCTGCTAACCAATAGTTCATTTCGGTATTGATGTTGATGGTGTAGTTGCTGCTCCATGGTGGGCGCATGATGGGATTCCAGATGCCTTGCAAATTGGCAGGGACACCACCAGGCCGTGAACTCGAAATCAACAAATAACGACCAAACTGAAAGTACACCATGGTGGGCGCATGATGGGATTCCAGATACCCTGCAAATTGGCAGGAACCCCACCCGGACGAGAACTCGAAATCAACAAATAACGACCAAACTGAAAGTACAAACTCTCTAACGATGGGTCAGTGCCACCTTGTGCATATCGAATGAGTCGCTCGTTCATGGGCAGGGCCTCTACTGCTGCCGAATGACCTAAATCTAAGCTTACCCGATTGAAAAAGCGTTGATAATCAGTAATATGCTCTTTGCGAATGGTGCTTACATTCTTCAATAAAGCCTTTTTAAGTGTTTGTGAGGCTAAGGCTTTTTCATCTTTTCCTTGGCTGTTGGGACATTTGTCAAAACCGTTGAAACTGCTCGCTGCTGTCACGTAAAAAACGGCTACGGAAGCATTACTAATCGTAATGCCAGTCGTATCAGTTTTAGCGCTTCCATCGGTAGATTGGAGCTTGACCCGCCAGTCGAAGCGAACACCTTGGCAGCCAGTAGGGTCATCGTAATCAATGGGTTTAGCTTTGTCGCTCACGTAGTTGGGTGCAGAATAAGCAGGGGTTTTGCCTCTGATGCCCAGTTCATTAGCCCCCAGCACAAGTTTAGTGACAGGATGCTGTGATTGGGCAGATGCCGTGAAATTGAGCGCACCTTTTTTGCTGGATGTTAGCCGAACCACAATGACTTGGGCGGGGGCCGACACAAAGATTTCTCGGCGATATTCAACGCCATCTATGGTAAATTTGGTAGTAGCAATGGCGTTTTTGATGTCCAAATCCCGAGAGTAAGCAGTGGGCTGGCTCGTAAAGTTTTGTTTCAGCACTAAGTCGCCAAGTGGCTCGTAGGCACTGCTGTAAAAGCCCTGAATGTTTTTAAGTTGTTTATATGCCTCCTCATAATTTTCTTTTTGTAAGGCTTCTCGTACGATAGGAAGATATTTTGGAGCATCTGGATTGGGATTTTTATCCACAGGGCCGCCAGACCAAAGGGTTTCTTCGTTGAGTTGGAGTAATTCTTCGTTAACTTTTCCAAAAATCATGACTCCTAAGCGACCATTGCCAACGGGGAGGGCTTCATTCCAGTTTTTGGCAGGTTGCTTGTACCAAATAGGCACTTGAGCAATTACCTGCGAAGAGACGAATAACAAAAAAAGAACCTGTTTTTTCATAATCTATTGGTTTTCAGAGGGGTTTCGTGAGATTTTACTTTTTAGGTTCTGAATTTACCAAATAGTTATTCAATGCACAGTTTTTTAGTAATTTTAATCCTTCTATTACCGATACGGCGTTTATTTTAGCACCTGCTTCATTGGTGTGGGTGTTGTCTTTGGTTGTGAAATAATCAGGTTTTACACGTGCTTCGCCAACGGCCTCGTACTTAGTGGCAATGATGCCGAACAAGTCAATATAAAATGCCCCATTCGACTTGGCTACGGCCTCCGCCCATTGGCGATGACCGTTTTCGGAAGTAGCAATTTTGCCGTCTTTCCAGTTGTTGCGTGGTACGGGCGAGCATACAATCGCAATAGCACCCTTCGCCTTGGTGTCGTCCACATACTTACGCATGTACCAGCCAAAAGTGTGTACAACTTCATGTTTTTTGGTAAGAATATTGTCAATCTCTTCCGTTTCTTCACCCAGTCCTTTAATAGTACCTCTGGCACGGGTTGAGTCGTTGACGGCTCTGTTGTCGTTGTGCCCAAAATGCATAATTACATAGTCGCCAGGTTGGAGCTTGGTCAAGATGCGCTCCCAACGTCCTTCGGTAATGAAGGTGCGGCTACTACGTCCGCCGATGGCGTGGTTTTCGAGGTGAATACGGGTAGTGTCAAAATATTCGTGCAAAAAGCTGCCCCAACCCCACATGCTGTCTTGTCCCTTACCAGAGCCATTTTTGACGGTAGAATCACCGATGATGTAAAGTGTGGGCTTGGGCGCAAGGGTAGCAACAAAAGAAGATAGCAATAGCATAATTGCTAAGAATTTGACTGGCTTCATACAAGGAGAAATTATTGGGCTTAGAGGATAACGTTTGGCATTTTGCTATCCAAAAGTAGGATGAATCCGTTGTTCAACCATCCCGTACCGTCCTGCATTTAGAGGGGAATGAAATAAACCAAGTGAAAGGGGCGATGAATGATAGGATATTGTAGAGAAAATATATTGTAGGTACGACGGTTTAACTCTCTTTTTTGCGGCTTTATGGACAAAATGATACGGCTGAGGGAGAATATATTTTTTAGCGCAAAAAGGCAGCACAACTTTGCATCGTCAAACAAGGACAACAACTCAAACGAAACAACAACCAAAACAAAAACAGCCGTTACGACGGAACGCCATGAAAAAGCCAAACACAAAACTCACATTGAACACCAACAAAATTGTAAGCCTTTCTAAAAATGCAGCCCAAGCCATTGTAGGCGGAGCAATTATGGTTCCTGAAAAAGCTGGATCAAAGTCTTGCTAATAGTAACAACAACATTCAAAACAACCAAACAAAAACAGCCATGAAAAAGACAGTAAAAACATTAGCCTTAAAAACAGACAAAGTAGTTAATTTGACTAAAGCCCAAGCTCAGTCGTTGGTAGGTGGTCGCTATTCAGACACCGTAACTACAGGTTTATCACGCTGCTGGTGCCGTGACTAGTTCGCAGTTAAACTACCGAAAACAATATCAACTCAAACAACATTCAAACACAACAGCCGTTACGACGGAACGCCATGAAAAAGCTAAACACAAAACTCGCCCTCAGAACAGACAAAATTGTAAGTCTTTCGGCTAACCAAGCCAGACAAGTACAAGGTGGCACCCCGAGTGCTATTACCATCAAAACAACGTTGTCGTCTAAGATAATCTGTTTGTAAGAAATATAATAACGCTTGATTTTGGAAATACCAGCCCGAGTGGTTAGTATCCAAAATTCAGGAGCAACAAAAGGGGCTGTTTCAAAAGGAACGGCCCCTTGTTTTTATGGGGCGAACAAACGCTAAACTGAGCCTTCTTGCAAATCAGATAGGTAATCTGCAGAACAATATCGTAGGTGTTAGCCCCGAACAAATGATATAGACTCCTTGTAAGACGGGTTAGAGCATATACACAAGGTGTAAGGCAACTAATTTTGTACATTTGATTTTTTAAAACATTCTCTTATCATGACACAAACCCTTGCATTAACCCTTAAAGAAACCATAGACAGAATCCTTGCCAATATTTCCCAAAGCCAATCGTCAGAGGCAAATGCCTCACTAATGGGGGGCAAAATGGGCTATGCGCTTTTTGAAGCCTATTATAATCATCATTTTGGTATTGAAGACGACAGTCGTCTTTGGGAGTACATCTCCGACAGCCTCAACCAAGTGCAAGAAGGACAAATGATTCACTCATTTGCCAGTGGGATTTCGGGCGTGGCCTGGACCTTTCTGCACCTGTACAACCAAGGCTTGCTACAAGATGAAGACCTCGATGCAGAAGGCATCATTGAGGGCTTAGACGAAGGACTGTTTGAGGTTTCGATGATGTTACTGAAAGATGGGGACTTTGACTACCTACATGGAGGGCTGAGTGCTTGCCTTTATTTTTTGGAACGAACACCTTCGCCCCAAGTGGCAAGCTATGTAGCGCAAATAGTAGCACAGTTGTCAGAGATTGCCGTTCGGTTTCCGAATGGAGACATTTCGTGGAAGTTCCGTAATTTCAATCAATATACTTTGTCAGATGCACCTAATTATAACCTCGGGCTTTCGCACGGAACGGCCAGTATTGCGGCTGTTTTGAGCCTCTTGTACGAGCGTGGCTATGCTCCTGAACTTTGCAAACAACTCATTGAAGGCAACTTGCAATGGATGTGGCGGGTACGAAACAAAGCCAGCTATGCCATCTTTCCGAATACTGTTACGGAAGAACCCGAAGAGCAAGAAAGCCGTCTGGCTTGGTGTTATGGCGATTTGGGCATTGCCAATACTTTTTGGTTGGCAGGCGAAAAACTCCAAAACCAAGCCTGGAAAGACATTGCTACACAGACAATTTTGCATACAGCTACACGCCACGACGAAAATATGCGCATACACGATGCCCCTTTTTGCCACGGGGCCATAGGAGCTTCTTATATTTTTAGAAAGTTTGCTAAACGATTACAAAACTCATTGTTAGAAGAAACGGCTGATTTTTGGCTTCAAAAAACATTGGAATTTACTCTTCCAAAAGACCAAAAAGAGGTATTTTTGAGTTATCGAGGGCAAGACATAGGATATGAACCTAACCTTTCTATTCTGGATGGCGAAGCCAGCATTGGCATTGTACTTCTTAGCGAGCTGGGGGCATCTACGGCTTGGGATAGGTTCTTGTTGCTGTCATAAGATACAGACTTTTTTGACAAAAATCCTGCTTGTGAAGGCAGGATTTTTTGTTGACCTATATTGACTTTTACGCCTCAAAAGGCCATTTACAGCGATTCAAGGCACTTTTTGCACGCTTCGAAGGAACAGTTTTTTATATGGTTGATTTGGGCTGCAACTTTGCACCCTCAATTAAAACAAACAGCGATGCCGAAAACTGAATAGAGTAGGTAAAACAAAAACTAACAAAACGCCATGAAAAAGCAAATCAAAAAATTAGCATTGAAAACTGACAAAATCGTAAACCTTTCCAAAGAAAACGCTCAAGGTATTGTGGGTGGAGCAGCCTCAGCCGTAACCGCTCGTGTCTTGTCAGTATGCTGGTGCAGAGATTAGTCTGCCACCAACAAAACAAACAACAACGCCGAAAAATCGAATCGCCAAAGCGATTTAATAAAGTAGGCAACTAAACAACAAAAAAAACGTATTGCCATGAAAAAATCAATTGCAAAATTAAGCCTTAAAACAGACAAAATTGTAAGCCTTACCAAGGCAAATGCCCAAGGAATTGTAGGCGGAGCCAAACTCACTACTAACGTAGGCAGGTGTACTTTTTGGCCAAGCTGCCCTAATATAGCTTGCTAAGAACCTTTCTTACACCTTATCAAAAAACACTAATGCCGTAAGGTTATGGAAAAGTCGAGCTTGCAGTAAAGCTTCAAGATCAGCCTATCGAAACAAAACTAAAGATTTTGTTGATGGTGTAACAACTCAAAATATGGCCTCGGTTGCCAAGAGCTACCCCTACCAAGAGGTAGCTCTTGGCTTTTAATACCGTATGGCTTCACTGTACTATTTGCCTTATTGACTACACAGAAATTGTTTGCATTTGCGCCATCTATTAGGTTTGAATCGTTAATCACAACGAACAGAACTCGTAACGACATGAAAAAACAAAGTAAAAAACTCAACCTCAAAAAAGACTGTGTAATGAGCCTCTGTGCTATGAAAGGTATCAAGGGAGGCATTACGTGGACTTGCCAAATCAACACAATTACAGGTATGCCTGTGGCTAATCCTAACCCGAATATCATGACTTCGGTAGGGATGGTTTGCCCTACCATGATACAAGGCAATACTGCAACTTGCTAATAATGATTAGGCGTGTTTTAAATCCTGTAAAAGGTATTCACAATACATTTTACAGGATTTTTATGTAGATACCGATGTCGTTTGGAAGTTACTTTTATCAAAAATACAAACAAGTTAGTATGGCAAAGGGGGTTTGGAAACGTGCATCTTTGTAACGACAAAACAGTCAAGCCAAAACAAATTTTCAAAAAGCCAAAACTCTTATAGCCATGAAAAAGCCAGCAAACAAACTCTCGTTGAAGACAGACAAAGTAGTGTCGTTAAGCACCTCATCAATGCAAAATGTACAAGGTGGTTTTCCTCCAACCACCATCAGACCAAGCAACAGCGGACAATCGTATAATTGTATTTTGGCCCCCAGCAATAGCGGACAGTCTTACAATTGTTAAGCAAAAGTGCTGCTACCAGTTTTAAATACGCCCTCTAAAAGTACCAACACCAGCGATGCCATCACTTCAAGTGATGGCATCGCTTTTTTGTTCAAAACGCTTCGGCAACTCATTCTTACGGCTTAGGCTTCGTTTGCTACGCTTGGGGTTATTTGATTTTTGTAGGTTAGTTTTCGGTTGCAATTTTGAATCGTCAAACAAGACAACAACTAAAACAACATAAACAAATTAACGCCGTAACGCCATGAAAAAGAACATTTCAAAAATCGCCCTCAGAACCGACAAAATTGTTAGCCTTTCAAAATCAGAGGCAAAAGGAATCATTGCTGGTGCAAAACCCACAACTAATAAAACTTGTGGTTTATCAGTTTGCTGGTGCAACGACTAACCAATCATAACAACTAACAACTTTTTGAATAAAAAATCACCATGAAAAAGAACATTTCAAAAATCGCCCTCAGAACTGACAAAATTGTTAGCCTTTCAAAATCTCAAATCAATGACATCAAAGGTGGTCTTCCAGAAACTCGTCCGAGTAGTGAATGTACTAAGTTTAAGAACTGTTTCCCAGCTTAAAAATAATAAAAGGTCTGTTCAATAGATTTTATGCAAGGGTTGTACTTGTAATTAAAATGCCACTACTCGTCGCCAGGGTTTACCTATAATTCAAATGAGGCTGTCTCGGAAGGGTCAGCCTCTTCGTTGTTTTATCTTTCTGTCAAGTACACTCAGAGATTTAGCAATCTATTAAAAATACAAACAAGTTAGTATGGCAAACGGGGTTTGGAAACGTGCATCTTTGTAACGACAAAACAGTCAAGCAAAACACAAAAGCCAAAACTCTTATAGCCATGAAAAAGCAAGTAAAAAAACTCTCGTTAACTACCGACAAAGTAGTATCATTAAGCAACTCATCAA
>JBGAVQ010000268.1:0-7824 GCA_044228045.1 Spirosomataceae bacterium | reverse complement strand
GTCTGGGATTTCTATGATTCAAACAAGGGCAAATGTATAATTTTCGTCATATTTTTTATTTTGCTTGGCTAAGGCAAAAATCAGACGAACAAGTTTGTTTTTCATGGCGTTAAAAACAGAGAATTTGTTCTTACCTTCTTTGATTTTACGTTCAAAATAAGCTTTGAAAGCTGGGTTATATCTCATGGCAACCATTACGCAATTAGATAAGATGACTTTGAGACCTTTATGTGCTTTTTTGCTTACTCTGGGACGAGAATGAAGACTGGTGCCCGAGGTTTTTTCAAAAGGCACGACTCCTGCATGACAAGCTAATTGTTTGGCAGACTGGAATTTTTTAAATTCATCTGTGATGACAATACATTTAGCGGCCGTAACCATGCCAACGCCAGGAATGGAAGTAATATTGGTAAAGAGTTGTTTAAGAACAGGATCGCTGTTTATCAAGTCTTGTATTTGTAATTCAAGGGCTTGAATATCTTTTTCAATACCGTTTAAGGTGTTTTTTGAATATTTTTTGGTGTCTGCCAGCAGTGTTTTATTGGCTTGACAGATCTGCTCTTCTGCCAAAGCCGTTGAGCAGATTTGACGAACTTTCACCAAACGATCTCGGACATTGAGTAAATTGTCAAGTTGATCAATAATGGCCCTGGGGGGTATCCACAGCTTGATTTCCTCTCGATTTTTGTAGGCATAGCGAGCAATTCGTTGGGCATCAATCTGATCGTTTTTGCCCCGAACATCTCCCATTGAAAACTTGATTTGGCTACCTGATTCAAGCCAAATATTGGCTTTTCGAGACAGGAGGTATTTCACCAAACGAGTCTGATAAACCCCTGTATGCTCCATACAGAAAACAGCCTCAGTTAACTTGAATCCACCGTGGCGTTGAAGACTCATTACTGCCTTGGTAATACTTTTTATGTCGCTACCTGATTCCGATTCAAGTAACACTTGATTGGCTTTGATGACGGCCCAATTGAGTTTGTCTTTTGAGATGTCAACACCGACGAAATAAAGAATGTCCATGAGTATTTGGATTGAAAGTTTAACTAATTTTACCAAGTGCTGTTAAGCCTTTTATCCACTATCAACGCCTTGACTAATGGGGTTTTCCCAGATTTCTATTTGATGTTTGGATAAAAACAGGGTATAAGATTAAATCCCAGATTGGGTTCTACCCATGCGACCCCATAAAGTGCTTATACCCTGCTTAACAGCCAGTAAGTAAACTTACGGGTTTCTTTGTTTTGTTCAATCATACAAATCTAAAGGCGACCCCGTCAGACCAATTTGTGCATTACATGTTTAACACCTCTCTTATTACGATACGCCTTTAACTATTTTTTGAGCCTTGCAGCTAATCCGCCACCGGGTGCAAGGTGCCACGTCAGCACATCTTTGTTGGTAATCGTCCGCTTAGTAAGTTGGTAATCCGTTGCAGTTCGGTCGGCATTTATGCCATCGTGCCATACACTTAGTTCGTAGTTTCCTTCGGGTAAAAAGCTAAAATTCAGCGTGATGTCACGTGCTTTCCAATTGGTCATGGTGCCTACATACCACTCCTCCCCTTTCTGGCGAGCAATGGTCACAAACTCGCCTACTGTGCCGCCAAGTGCAAGGGTTTTGTCCCAAGTAGTAGGCACTTTTGCCAAAAATTCCATACACTCCGGCTCTTTTTCGTAGTGCGTAGGGCTATCCGAAAGCATTTGGAGAGGCGCATCATAAACTACATACATAGCTAATTGCTGACAGCGAGTACCCAACGACATTGGTTTGTGATTGATAGCTGCATACTCACTTTTTTGAGCGTTGAGCATTGCCCCAGGCGTATAATCAAGTGGGCCAGCAAACATTCGGATAAACGGAATGGTAACGGCCATATCGGGATTGGCGTTTTGTCCACCCCATTTGTTTTGTTCTAAACCCAATACACCTTCAAAATTAAGCACATTGGGGTAAGCCCGCTGCAAGCCTGCTGGTTTGAAAGCCCCATGAAAATCAACCAACAACTGCCGCTTGGTGGCTTCGGCGGCGCAGCGTTCATAAAAATTGACCATCCATTGATCGTCTCTGTCCATGAAGTCAATCTTTATGCCTTTCACACCCCACTGCTGCCACAAATCCATTACTGCGGTCATGTGTTGGTCTAAGGTTTTCCACGAAGCCCACAGCATCACTCCTACGTTTTTTTGCTTGCCATAGGCCACAATTTCGGCCACGTTGATACCAGCCGCTTCTTTGGTAAGGTCGCCCAACACGTACCAACCATCGTCCATCATAATATAATCGAGGCCATACTTGGCAGCAAAATCAATATAGGCTTTGTAGGTAGCGTTGTTAATGCCCGCCTTAAACGGTACGCCTGTCAAATTCCAATTGTTCCACCAGTCCCACGCCACCTTACCGGGTTTTATCCAACTAATGTCTGCTATTTTGCTGGCAGGAGCCAGTTTGTAGGCAACCTCATTGGTAATCAATTCTTTGTCCTCTTTGGCAATGGCCATAATACGCCACGGCAAAGCTCTTGTGCCCTTGGTGTCAGCTATGTAGTCGTATCGCTCTACGGGTGTTTCGGTGCGATCCCAGCCCCATTGTGGTTTGGGGGGCATCTGAGTTGATTTGACCACTGCCGGAAAAACGGCTTTCAGCATCCCTGTTTTGTCTGCTTCGAGGTACATTCCTGGATAGTCTTGCAAGTCAGTTTCGGTAACTTGTACTTTTAGCCCCAATGCGGTATCATCCAGTAAAAGAGGTAGTTGGGTAATAACCGACTCCGAAAGATTAGACAGCTTGGTATGCGTATAGAGTCGTTCGTAGTTATTCAAAAAATTCTCTTTCTGATCTACTTTTTGCAAATAAGCCAGCGTCGAGGGATTTGCTTGCCAAGTCAATAACTCATTCTTAATCAAGACAGTTGAGTCTTTTAGGGCTGTTACAAACCGATAGGCTACGGCATCGTTATAGACACGTAGTACTACGCTGTACCCATCCCGATAGACCAAGGTTAGTTCGTTGAATTCGTCAATTATTTCTGCATTTTTGATTTTTACTTCGGGTTTCAAGATGTTTTTGAGGTACATCGGTTTTGCCGACCTGATTTTGGCATCACGGGCCAGCATACGCCCATCTGTGAGTTCAAGTCCTATTTCGGCGTTGTCAATGACCGTTTTATCTTCATAAAAAGCCGAAAACCGTAGCTGACCGAGGTTTTCAATAGCAAGTTTGAGTTTAAAATCGGGCGAAGTGAGTTCGTACGTTTGCGCCGAACACCAGCACGAATAGCACAGTAAGAAGGAGCAAAGTAATTTTGTCATGGTGAAAAGTCAGTAAACCACAATGATACTCAAAAGTCTGTCATTTTGCTTGATGAGTGAAATGTTTTTGTTTTGATAACCAATGTTGGTTTATTTAAGGATTGAAGTGTTAAACCAGCTATCCAATGACTAATGCGGATTACCTTTTCCTCCTCGGCGGCCACGACCTCGAAATGCTCGAAATCAAGCAACTGCTACTTGCAAACAATTACGAGGTAATTGACAAAAACTTGGCTTGGGGTGCTAAACTAAGTGACTATCAAGATGTTTTCTCCGAAACAAAAACCAATGTTTGCATTGAGTTGACTGAGGATATGTTACCGCCCAGCCAATACCTCCGCATAGACCATCACAACGAATTGGCTCACCTGCCTGCTTCTATTGAGCAACTCGCCAAGCTACTCGGCATCCAACTCAACCGACATCAGCAATTGGTAGCCGCCAACGACAAAGGCTACATACCTGCCATGCAAGCAATAGGTGCAAGCGAAGCTGAGATACAACACATCCGATTATTAGACCGCAAAGCCCAAGGCGTAAGTGAAGCCGACGAAAGGTTGGCAGAGGTCTCAATTGCCCAACATTTGACCGTAGTGCAAGGTGTAGCTGTGGTGAAATCGTTGACCCATAAGTTTTCGCCTATTACAGATAGGTTGTATCAACAGAATCTTCGTCATTTTATCATTTATACCCAAGACAATTGGGTTTATTACGGAAAGAATGCCCCAGAATTAATTCGCTATTTCCCAGAAGAAGTATCTGAGCATAAGGCATACTTTGGAGGAAAAATGGATGGTGCTTTTTTCGGTTGTATTAACAGAGTTTTTACAAAAGAAAAAATCTTGTCGTTCTTGACTAAATTAGATACCATTTCTGTATAAATCTGACTATAATTGTATTGTTTTTATAGCCTCCTAAGTTCCTTTGCTGTCGGAAGGAACACCGTAAAATTTTCAACCAAAACTCAATCATCATGAAACTTTCAAAGCAAATTTCAGCTGGCTACTTTAAAGAAGCCAAAGAGAAGGAGTACCTAAAAAATACCCTTTCATTTTTGTTGCTTTTTTCAATTCTAAGCAACGTTTTTTTTACTGGGGAAGCATTATACATACTTACATTTGTTACTCTAGTTTTACAATTTTTTTACATGTTAATTAGTAAAGACGTAAAAAATTTAAATATTCAGGCAAAAAATGCTCATAAACAAGAGTTGTTTTATTTTTTATTTGAAAACCCAACAGCAAATATAGAATTATCAAATATGTATTCTACTCTAAAACCAGATACAATCAATTGGCTGGAACAAAATAAAGGAAAAATACATAGTACCGTTTACACTTCACCTCCTGAAATAAGCCGAATCAAAATGCTTTATTGGATGATTCAAGAAAACTGTTTTTGGAATAAAAACTTGTTTAAACAAGCATTTAATAGAAAGGCGATTTTGTTAGGAACAATGACAGTAATTGCCGTAATTGCTTTTAGTACAACAGCTGCATCCCAATTTATTCCTTGGGTAGAACTGATGAGTATTAAAAATGAATTTATTCAAATTGATAAATTTTCTATCCCCCGCTTTATTTTTATCATTTTGTCATCCTTTCTAATAATTGAGCAAATTGAGATGTGCCTTGATTTGCTCAATGGAAGCAAATCTATGGAGGGTATAGAAAACCAAATTCTAAGATATTCCAAAAGAGTAAAAATAGATGAACTGATGAATGTATTGTCTGAATATTACTCGGTTTTGCTTTCAACTCCCAATATCAGTAATAATATCTATAAAAAACACGCAGATAAACTAAACAAGGGGTGGGATATGAGGTGTAAGTCAATCCCTCTTTCAAATCCTAAAAAAGAGATAATAGATTGCCTTAAAACCTTAAATGGATTGGTATGTGATGAATTCAATTGGTGTGTGATTGGTAGTTCATCTTTGTTTTTGCAAGGTGTTCCAATAAACCCCAATGATATTGATATACTAACAGATGAACAGGGTATTAAGCTAATAAAAAAACATTGTTCACCATTTATTTATGAAGATATGAACTACAAGCAAGATGAGACAAAAACGTTGAAATCAATTCATGGCAGGCTTGTAATAAATCATGTCAATATTGATATAATTTCTTCGATAGAAAATCTTGTTGATGGAAGGTGGATTTCACACGACAACATTGAAACTCATAAGGTCTCATTAAAAGAGGGTTGTTTTGAAGTCAACTTGCGTTCAATTGCCTATGAAAAAGAAATTTATCAAAGAATAGGGGATGAAAGTAAATTAAAAATTTTAAACCAGTAACCCCATGCACATCCTCACCCACCCTGATGATAAATTTTTAGTATCATTAAGAATATGCTACGGTGAGAACTTCGTAAACGAAATTTCAAGTAAAAACTCTAATGCTTTTTAGTCCAAAAATGAGCTTTAAAATATACGTTGACTATGCCTCAAAATACGCCACCATACAGCTACCATATTTTTATGTTTCCTTTTAAGTGGGATTCTCTACCAAAAGGTGAGGTTTCAGTTGAAAAAGTGAGTCTTGAAAGTAGAATTGATATTGTGAAGTTTAATGAAGCTATTGATACGCATAAATGGAAAAGGTTTGAATTTGTTATTGATACTCATAGGGATTACAATGAATGGGCATATTTTTATGAATTTACAAAGGAGTCAATATTTCCTGTGGAGTTAAAAAAAGTTTTCTATCAATATGAATACATTCTTTCAGAAGATTTAAAGTACCGAATCTCTATAAATAAAGAAAATACAATCTATGAGTTAAAAATTGATAAGATTTCCCTTCTCTGTTACGAAACAGGAGTAGCCTTAATTAGCTTCCATTTGATAAATAATAACCATAATTCTCCTGATGATATTTTAAAAATAAATGATTTTGGAAGGCGGTGTTACCCTATATTTTTGGATAAAAATTTTGAAATTTCAACAACAAAAAAGGAGTTTTTAGCGAACGAAATTAGCATAGGATATATAGGTAAAGTAAAAAATGATGAAATAGGTGTCTCTGTTGAAGAAGAACAAGAAACCCAAAATGAAAGATGGGTAGTTATCGAAAATGCCCAAGATAATTTTGAACGCTACCAAAATCAAGAAAACTTAAAAGATGCTCCAATAATTTTCCCAAAGTTTATCAAAAATATTTTGGAGAAAGATAAATCAATTGAAGGGGAGAATAAATTTTACGAGTTTAAAAAAGACCCAAATAGAGAAAATGGTGGGATTTATATTCAACCGTTGATAGATGATAGAATGTTTGTCTTATGTTGGTATGGAAATAATAAAACTTCTAATGATATACGGCGATATGATAGTAAAAAGGATATTTATGGTTATCAAACAAATAATTTTTGGTATCAATTTGTATTTGTAGATAATGCTTTTCCTGCTACTCTAAATCAACGATTAAGGCAAGCACATATTGAGCAAAGTACCAATGTGAGATGGTTTGAAGGCAAACCAAAATTAAAAAAAGGGAATACGCTTTATGGAATCACTCGATACTCTTTCATGATATTGACAGATGAGAGCGAGTATTCAAAAAATGATTTAACTGCTGACCTACAAACAGTTTATTATAAAATAGCAACGCTCTGCTTAATTCAAAGGGCATCGGTTTTGAGGTTTTCAAATGAAATTTCTAAAATTGAAAATTTAGAAGATGAAAAGGTTATTGAAAAGACTCAAAAGCTATATCGAAAATACTTGAAATTTGTCAATCAAATCTATTTCAGAGAAATTACAGCACAGGAGCAAGGGATAGAACTATATGATAAATTGCAAGAAATGATGAAAATTGAGCAGAATGTAAAAGATTTAGATAAAGAAATTCAGGCATTGCTCAATATTACTTCACTTTTAGAAGATGAAAAGAGAACAAATTTGGAAAATGAACGGAAAAAAGCAGAAGTAGAGAAAAAAGAAGAAGAAGAGAAAAACGCTAAAAAAATAAACATTATTACAATGTTATTTACAATTTTAGTATTGCCATCATTCATTGTCGGATATTATGGCATGAATGTTTTTAATCAACAAATCATTGAATTTGGAAACTTTGAACTTTGGTTAGGTCTGATAGGAATAGTGGTTGTGCAAATTCTTACCTATCTATTTTTAAAAAATGCAAAAGTTGAGATGAATGATTTTTTCAAAGAATTAAGTATGTCCTCAAAATTAATTGGTGGAGTACTCATGATACTTTTTGCAAGTATGGTTGTCTATCCTTTAATTAAAAAAGTAACAAAAGACACCCGAGCAAAAGAAGAAAAAACACAAATCTATTCATCTCAAATAGATAGCTTGCAAAAACAACTATTATTACAACAAAAACAAGCTAATTTGTTTAAAGATAGTGTATTATTAAATCAAAAAATGCAAGAAAAAGAACTAAAACAAATTAAATCAAGACTCAAATGAAAATCTCCCTTTCTCTACGTCAGCATACGCCACTGATACATTTTCAGTATGAAGAAGATGGTGCTACAC
>JBGAVQ010000267.1:0-7802 GCA_044228045.1 Spirosomataceae bacterium | reverse complement strand
TCCTCTTTACCCAAGTAAAATTGTATCCCTACAAACAGGTGGTTATAGCTGATTTAGTAATATGAGATGTTAAAGAAAAAAACGATAGCAGGTAACAGCACAATTGCCATAGGAGGGGTTTCGTGCCCCGCATAAACATTTGTGGTAAAAATCGCCACCTTTCGGGTAGCTGCAAAACGTTTTAGCCAATGCTGATAGACACTATAATCTATAAAAAATCATTAAATGAAAAGGACCATCATAAACCCAATCATTAAAGATACTGTAACATTTTTACAGACATCGATAGAATCAGATGGAAAAGTTACAGAAGCTGAGATAACACTCATGCCGGGAGGTGGAAACCCTTTATACTACCATAAAACTTACTCTGAAACTTTCACGGTAATAGACGGTGAGTTGGGTTTAAAATTAGGAAAGGGAAAATCGAGAATTTTAAGAGAAGGCGAAACATATACAGTGGAGCCGCTGACTTTACACAGTTTCTATAACCCAACAGACAAAGAAATTAAATTCAATGTCAAATTAAAGCCAGGACACAATGGATTTGAAAACTCATTAAGAATAATTTATGGATTAGCGAGTGATGGTCTTACTGATAAAAATACAATTCCGAAAAGCATAAAACATACAGCAATTGTAGTTTGTATGAGTGATATGAATCTTCCTGGATTATTTACATTTCTGTTTCCAGTTTTAAAGATTATTGCTAAACGAGCAAAAGCAAGAGGGGAGGAGCAAAAGTTAATTGACAAATATTGCATATAGGCAACTTTGAGAGAAAAGCACTGGCAATAACAGATAGTCATCTAAATGTCATGCTTTAAGCACCCAACTTATGCGGTCTATTGAGGTTGGTTTGGGCTAAAAGGTAGATACTTTCGGGCGGCGAACCGTTGGGCGGCAATCCGTTGGGCGGCGAACCGTCAGCATGACATTTGTGGGAGTACCCAATAACATAGTTTTTGCCTCAGGCGGGGTAACATGGTGTGGCGTTGCGATGCAAACTTGGAGCTTGGTGTTTCTATTCAAGTTTATTGCAGGTTGACATTTTTGTGCTGCTTCGGCAGACCGATCCGAACGACCTCTGTAAGGAAAACCCGAAATCGTTGCCTTTAAAAAATACTGACTGCATTGACAGACAAAAATGAAACGAGTAACGAACCTAATTTTCATTGTAACATTTCTCATTTCTTTACAGACATTTGGACAATATCCGCCATTTACAAAATGGTTTCAAAATCCGTTGGGTTTTAAACCGGTAAACCTTCACACTGCAAACGGAATAATTATCCCAGCAGTTGCAGCGACAGCTATTTTACTGTTGACAAAAAGCGACAACGCAATAGCAAACAGATTTTCTTACTATAATGACATTGGCGTTTCATTTGGCTATTATGCCAGCAAGACAACTGTATATCAAAACAATATTGGGCTGCTTTATCAAGCAAGAAAATTCATGTCTTTGGGGGCCGAATTTTCGACGGTTCACGTTACTGACGACATAAACAAGACTTGGGGCTTTGGACTTCGGCCTTTTGTTCGGTTTTATCCAGTTCATAAGAAAAACTTTAAAATATTTTTCCAAAGCGGTGCAGGACTTATTTTGTTTGCTGACAACTATCCAAAGCCATCTGGCTTTTTTGGCGATAATAGAGAAGGTACAAAAGTAAACGGTAGCCCAAAGTATGGAATCGGGACAGAACTTAAACTGAGCAAACAACTTACAGGACAGGCAGGACTTTGGCACGTTCATTTTTCAAATGGCGACCATCCAAGTTACGACAGAAACCCGGGACATGACAGCAACGGATTTTCCGTAGGACTAATTTATAAACCAAACACTGACAAAAATTAACACGACAATTTTACAGCAGGCAACATTGAATTAGCGTTACAGCGACTGACGATTATAGACTCAACCTTAGTAATTCTATGTAGCTTTTGTGCTATATTCGGTTGACGGAATGTTATTTTTGCCACAATGACAAGGCTTTATGGTTTGTGGTCAAGCCAATAACACACCTAACCGTATAAAAATCAATCTAAAAAATGCAAACAGGCAATTTTAAAATAGAGCCATACAACGACAATTTTCGAGAACAAGTTTTGATAGTTTGGGAGAATTCAGTTCTTGCCTCTCACAACTTTTTGACTCCCAATGACTTTAAAGAGATTAAGGAGTTAGTTAAAACCATAAACTTTAACGACTTTGAAGTTTTTTGTTTGACAAATGAAAAAGAAGTATTTGGGTTTATTGGAGTGGCCGACAAAAAGGTAGAAATGCTTTTTTTAGACCCAAAAATTTTTGGATTAGGATTTGGGTTACATTTATTAAATTTTGCTGTAAATCAATTACATGCAGACAAAGTTGATGTAAATGAACAGAACCCGAGAGCAGTAAAGTTTTATCAAAAATTTGGGTTTGAAACATTTGAAAGAACTGAAAAGGATGACCAAGGCAAGGTCTTTCCACTGTTAAGAATGAAATTAAAAGAGACTTAGCATCAAAGCCCGAACTACTAACTTGGTTTGACAATAGGGTGGATTTAGAGTTCCTAAGTTGTTCAGTAGAAATAGTTTATATTATTTTTAATAGCGTAGCGTTTGAAAAATTGAACGGATAATTGGTCATTTGGTGTAGTATCAACTAATTACTCTCAGCTACTTATGACACATTCGTGCAGTGTTTAACATTCAAAATTATATCGAACTTTGGCACTACTAATCGTTTATTTCGCAGGTATTTTTCTTTTAGTTGTCATTGCAAAGTGAGATTCTACGAGCAAGAACATAATATGAACATCTTTAAAGGCAACTAAAAAAAAGCGTATGAATTTTACCAAATTAGTACCCAGTGTGTTTTATACAGACCTTTCAGACGGACTTAAGTTATTTGTGGATTGTCTTCAATTTTCTGTCGTACATAAAGATTTAAATACCTCACAACCTTACTGTGTATTAAGAAAAGATGAAATTGGCATCATGATTTTTCAAGACGAACAATTATCAAAAGAACATAATCCAGAGCTAAGGCTTGTAACGAACAATATAGAAGAAGTATATGAGCAAGTATCTGCCTCACATCCTTATCTACTGCACCCAAATCTTGATAAAGTTACACTCAGACCTTGGGGTGCTAAGGAATTTGCCATTGCAGACAATCAACTTGGCATAAGGTTCCAGCAATGGTAACAATTAACACTGCCTTTGCTGGTGTTCTTCAACTAAACGCTATCCATAAGCCATCTGGGTATTATCTCTTTTTGTATAGGTATTTCTCTAACGCCGCCAAAGGTGTGTACATGGTTTTTAACAAGGGTAAGCGGTTGGCAGTTTGTTCGTAATCAATTTGTTTTAATCCCGATTAGATTGAATCTTTATAGAAATTATCATTTTTTGTGCGACTCTTCGGGGTCGTATTCATTTATTCTACCTTTAGCATTTGACCTTTTTTGGGGCGTTTTTGTTTGAATTTTCCATGTTATCCGCTACTCCATAACCGCAGTACAATCATTCGCTTTTGTGGGTTTTATTCTGCACTCACCACTTTAACTCATTGATAATCAATTTTCAATAGCTTAATTAAATGTACAATCCTTCAGCAATAAAATCAGAAATAGCCAATTCCATTTCACATGGTTTAGGGATATTGTTCACCATCGTGGCAACACCTGTTTTAATTTCAATGACCAGCTCTCATTCCAGCCCCGTGCTCATGTTTGTAGTGGCATTTTACTGTTTTACGCTGCTGTTGATGTTTACATTTTCTACCTTGTATCACGCATTTAGCAATCCAATTGCAAAAAAAATACTACGAGTCTTCGACCACATTAGCATTTTCTTTTTGATTGGTGGAACTTATGCACCCTTCATTGTGCTATTCACTTCTCCCAAAACAACGGTTTATTTTTTTATCATTCAATGGACACTTATTGCTTTGGGTATTGTAAAAAAAATATTTTATACTGGACAGTTTAGACTGTTGTCAAGCCTGATTTACATTTTTATTGGCTGTATGGTTTTCTTTTTGGGTACTAATTTTTGGGAACAACTGCCTAAAAATTCTATTTATTTGTTGGTTGGAGGTGGTGCAAGTTATTTGATTGGGGTGATATTTTACCAGAATCAAAAAATACCTTACAATCATTTTATTTGGCATTTGTTTGTACTTTTCGCTGCTGTATCTCATTACTTTGCGGTTTTGCTTTCACTTTAGCTTTGGGTGGTGGCCGAATCAATAGTTGCGCTTTTGTTTTCCCAAATGGTCTTTTAAGATTGCATATCCTAAGGCCTGACAATTTAGATAGACCACAAACAGAGTCGCCCAGACCACTATCGGCCAGCTTTACAGCCTGTAAGCGAAATCCAAATGATATTTAATTTTATCCAAACTTTACTTAATATTGGGGGATTCTAACTATCCTCTATGCGTTTCTTACTCTTCCTGCCCTTTTTGTTTTCGCATTACTTATTGGCCCAGCAAATGCCACCCGCCTTGGTTTACGCTGATTCGACTCAATATATCGAGACCAGTGTTTTTGCCGATGTACTGGAAGATACCAACAGTGAGTGGAGCATTCAACAAGTAATGGCGATGCCCAATAGTCGCTTTCAGCGAAGCAGGATGAGCCGACTCAATCTCGGCAATTCTACATCACGATTTTGGGTACGCTTGCAGGTTCAAAACAAAACGAATGAGGATTTATATCTACTCAACATTGTCCCTATTATTCAATATTTAGATCTTTACGTAGTCTATGCCGACGGCAGTATTAAAGCCTTTCCACCAAGTGGTATTTTACGCCCGTTTGAGAATAGATCTCTACCTAACCATAAAATTAATTTCCTCATTGGCAAGAATCCTAAGATGCTTTATTTTTCTGTAAAAGGCAATCGCACGTTGTATTTTTCAAATTACATTGGTACAAGAGCCGTGCTCGAAGCCTTTGTGAGCCGTGATGAGCGTATTTTTTTATTCTGCTTTGGTATTTATTTTATTCTAATTATCTACAACTTAGTCATTTACCTGTACAGCCGTGATACCCCATTCTTATGGTATAGCATCTTTCAATTTGGGTCACTTTGCTACTTTTTATATTTTTCGGGCTTAGGTTTTGCTTATATCTGGAAGGATTTTCTGTTTATGAACAAAGATTCCAACATTCACGTGGGGGTTTCGCTCATTCCAGCTTGTATTTTTACGATGTACTTTCTGAATACCCGTAACTTACTGCCTCGTTTTCATATTTATTTAAAAGTCCTTATCATTGGTTACCTCTGTGTTTTGTCCATACAGCTATTGGGCTTTTCAGTGCTTGACAACAAGCTTGCACAACTTTTTAACTTTACTACTTACCTAAGCCTTTGGGTAGTGGCTTGGGTTGCCTACTTTAAAAAGCATAAGACCGTTCGATTTTACTTAATGGGCTGGACCGTGTATTTGTTTACGGTGATCATGACGGTTCTCTTTGCTACAAATGTAATTCCGGCGTTTGCCTCTTTATCCGTTGATAATTATGCTATCAATTTTGGCTCAATAGCCGAAGCTATATTTTTGGCCTTCGCCTTGGCCGATCGGGTGTACGAAATTCGTCAACAAGCTCGCAACGCCCAAGACTTGCTTCTCAAACAGTCCGCTGACTATGAAGTATTGGTCGAAAAACACAATCATTTACTAAAAACCCAACCCAATGTCAGTGAAAACCCCGCTGATGTAGCCCAACGTTTAGAAACACTCATTCAATCCATTCAAACAGAACGTGACTTGATTCGAAAAGTTTCTATTCCAACCATTGAAGGAGTTATTTTGTTGCCAATGTCCGACATCATCTACATCGAAGCCATGCGGAGTTATGCCATGTTCCATTTGCCGAACAATAAAAAAATCATCGCTTCTCGTCCAATTGCTGATTTTGAGGACGTTTTACCCGATCAAACGTTTTTACGCATTCACAAATCACATATTGTCAACCTTAATTACATAGAGCGATACATCAGAGGCGAGGGCGGTTCGGTCATTCTGCAAGATGGCTCAGAAATTGGGGTGTCCAGAACGGCAAAAGTAGAATTGCTACGGCGATTACAGATTCCGTGAAAATACAACCCATTGAGGGGTACTTTAAACCTGCATTTGGGAAACACGTTGTTACATTTGGGAAATTATGCAACACTTGGCTGTTTTTTAGAGGTGAAATTTAGGGCATTATTTCTTCCAACGTAAGGAAGCTAATTCTTTCACTTCTTAAAACAATTTCCAATGAAAAAACTAAGTGTTATCCTCGCTCTCTCTTTTTGTAGCTTAATTGCCTCGGCTCAAACATTTGATGAAAAGACCTTCACTGCTTTCACCGAATCTTTCGACAAAAACCCTGTTAAATGTCTTCAAACCGAAGCAGACCCCAATTTCGTGTTTGTAGGCACAACTGGTGAAATGCTTGACTTAAAAGGTACTATTGCTATTTGCGAAAATGCCATCATGGAAAATCGTACGAATACCGATTTGAAAATCAGACAATATGGTAAAGTAGCCATCGTTACAGGTCACTCAAAACGAACGGCGAAACGTGTCACAAGTGGTCTTACTCGACTATTCGACGAGCTAATCACGTATGTATTTGTAGAGCGAGATGGCAAGTGGCTTTGGGCCTCGGCGCAACACAGTGATGTACCCAAAAAATAGAGCGTTTTTTGATAACTCAATAGCACAGGGTTTGTAAACCCTGTGCTATTGAGTTATCATTCAAGAAGAAAGAATAAAAAATAAAACGAAAGCACATCTAAAGTATAGTTAAAAATTGTAAAGCGACAATTATCTTGCGAAATGAAACCTGCAATTCGCATGAAAATCAAACTACTCTTCGCCTTGGGTATGTGTACCCAACTTGCTTTTGCCCAAACTAAATTTACCGTTTCTTTCACAAAAGAGTTAAGTTCTCAGCCCTTAGATGGCCGAATTTTGCTTTTTGTGGCTGATAATAACAAAACCGAACCTCGCAATCAGGTATCAGACGATGCACCTACGCAGTTGGTTTTTGGCTTAGATGCTAACAATTGGCTTCCAAATAAACCAGTTGCCATTGGTTCGGCTGCCTTTGGGTATCCAATCCGCAGTATTTCGCAGATTCCCCCCGGCGAATATTATGTACAAGCCATGCTTCACCGTTATGAAACCTTCAAAAAAGCAGATGGACACACCGTAAAACTACCTATGGATAGGGGAGAAGGGCAGCAGTGGCGTAGTGCACCGGGCAATTTGTTTAGCACGCCCATCAAGGTGAAAATTGACCCCAAAGGCAACAACCTGATTTCCATTGTATTAGACAAAGCCAATCCTGCCTTGCCCGAGCCAAAAGACACCAAGTACATCAAGCACATCAAAATCAAGTCGGAGTTGTTGAGTAAGTTTTGGGGACGAGATATGTACTTGGGAGCGCACGTGCTGCTTCCGCATGGTTTTGGTGAGCATCCCGAGGCTCGATATCCGCTTTGCATCAATCATGGGCATTTCCCTGCCGATTTTGCTGGATTCAGTGAAACGCCACCGCCTGCAAACATGGATACCACCGATTATATTGAGCGGTTCAAGATTTATGGATACAAAAAAATAGTGGCGCAAGAGGCATATAATTTTTACAAACAATGGACAAGTGTCAATTTCCCTCGGTTCTTAGTGATTGAAATTCAGCACGCTAACCCTTTTTATGACGACTCTTATGCAGTAAATTCTGCCAATTTGGGTCCTTACGGCGATGCCATTACGTATGAACTAATACCTTACATCGAAAAACAATTCAGGGGCA
>JBGAVQ010000266.1:0-7908 GCA_044228045.1 Spirosomataceae bacterium | reverse complement strand
CTAACGGCACTGTTAACAAAATAGGTTTGCGTTTGCCCAGCTATTTTGTAGGTTAATTTTAAAAATGTAATTGTAATTTTGGCAAAAATCTGAGAAATCTTGAAAACAATCATCCTAAACCAGCCAGGCGAATTTCAGCTTACTTCACGAGAAATTAGCGATGATTTGGCTGATAACGAAGCACTTATCAAAATCCACCGCATTGGCATTTGTGGCACAGATTATCACGCCTATAGAGGCAAACAGCCTTTTTTTAGTTACCCACGGGTGTTGGGGCACGAATTAGGGGCAGAAGTACTGACATTGGGAAAAGGAGTGGACAGCACGCAAATTGCCATTGGCGATAAGGTTTCTATTGAGCCGTATCTGAACTGTGGCCAATGTCAAGCCTGTTGGAATGGGAAGTCAAATTGTTGCGAAAACCTCAAAGTACTGGGCGTGCATACCGACGGAGGCATGTGCGAATACCTCAAAATACCTGCTCATAAACTACACCGTTCGCAGCAATTGGGTTATGAGCAATTGGCCTTAGTCGAAACCTTGGGCATTGGGGCGCACGCCGTTCAGCGAGCCAATGTAACGCCAAACGACATCGTATTGGTGATTGGGGCAGGGCCTATAGGCTTGTCGGTGATACAGTTTGCTAAAATTGAGGGAGCAACCGTGGCCGCCATGGATTTTAGCACCCAACGGCTTGATTTTGCGCAACAAATGCTTAAAACAGATTACAATATTGCAGCTCATGCTGATTTTACGGCAGAGGATTTACGAAAATTGCTTGGGGGAAATCTGCCTACCGTCATCTTTGATGCTACTGGCAATGCGCAATCTATGATGAAGGCTTTTTCGTTGTTGGCATTTGGTGGCAAATTAGTGTATGTGGGTCTGTTTCAGGGAGATGTTACATTTTTTGACCCCGATTTCCACCGTCGAGAAGTGAGCCTTTTTGCCAGCAGAAATGCACTTCCTGCCGATTTCAAAAACATTATTCAGCTAATGGAAATTGGCAAAATAGACACGCAAGCATGGCTTACCCATCAAGCAGCTTTTGATGAATTACCGCAGGTTTTTGACTCGTGGCTCAACCCCAAATCACAAGTAATAAAGGCGATGTTGGTGGTTTAAATGAAATGGATTCCGGCCAGTACCTTCCAATAGTGACAAAAGAAACAAGGATTCTGCGAACGCAATAGCAACTATTTAAAAATAATTTTTACATTTACCTCACTAAAAAATAAGTCATCAACCTCATAAAAAACAATACCATGTCAAAGGGTCAAGACGCAAAAAAAGCGGTCAAGAAAGAACCGCTCAAAACTCCAAAGGAGAAGAAAGAAGAGAAAAGACTTAAAAAAGCAGAAAAAAGATAAAACACCAGCAATGGTGTTTTTTTAACATCCTCTAAACACAAAACAATGGAATCTTCTCGCAGAAAATTTATACAAGGCATCGGTGCAAGTTCTGTTTTGCTGGCAGCAGATAGCTTTGCCAAGCCTTTCAATATCATCAAAAGCTTGAGTGTCAGCCCAAACGATAAGCTGCGTTTTGCTACCATTGGCTTTGGTATTCAAGGGCATTCAGATACAAAAGCAGCCCTCCGCAATGCAGACGTTGAGTTGGTGGCCGTAGCCGATTTGTACGATGGCCGCTTGACTCATGCCAAAGAGGTGTATGGCAAAGACATTTTCACGACCAGAGATTATCGTGAAATTTTAACCCGCAAAGATATTGATGCCGTCATAATAGCCACGCCCGACCACTGGCACGACCGCATCAGCATGGCTGCCATGAACGCCGGCAAGGCTGTCTATTGCGAAAAACCCATGGTACAGCACCTCGACGAAGGCCGTGCTGTGATAGACACCTGGCGCAAAACAGGCAAAACTATGCAGGTAGGCAGCCAACCCAGTAGCGGAGCGGCTTATGCCGAAGCCCAACGCTTGTTGCAGGCAGGCTCTATTGGTGAACTCAATTTTATAGAAGCCACCTACGACCGTTTCAATGCGCTGGGGGCGTGGACCTATTCCATTCCGCCAGATGCCTCTACTCAAACCATTGATTGGGATAATTTTTTGGGCGATGCACCCAAGCGACCTTTTGATGCCACTCGGTTTTTTAGATGGCGCAATTACCAAGACTACGGCACGGGCGTAGCAGGCGATTTGTTTGTGCATTTGATTACGGGTATGCACTTCGCTACGGGAGCGATTGGGCCAAACCGAATCTTTGCCTCGGGCGAATTGAGCTACTGGAAAGATGGCCGTGACGTGCCAGATGTAATGGTAACGGTGTTGGATTATCCTGAAACAGAGAAACATACCAAGTTTCAGGCGGTGCTACGGGTAAACTTTGCCAATGCAGGGGCCATCAGAAACGTAACAAGAATTGTAGGCAGGGTGAATTTTGCCAATGCAGGGGCTATCAGGAACGTAACGAGGATTGTGGGCACAGAAGGCGAAATTTTATGGAACGCCGCTGGGCTCACGCTCACCAAACGTAAATTGCCCAAAGCCCCAGGTTATGGCGACGGCGAAAGTTACGCTACTTTTGCCCAAGCTACCCAAGCCGAATACAAGAAAGAATACGATGCCAAATATGCGGAGTCTGACCGCACGGCAGTTCCGGTGGAAGAGATAAAGTTTGAAACACCCAAAACCGACGATGCCCACGCCAAGCATTTTCAAGATTTCTTTGACAATGCCCGCAAAGGCAGCCAAGCAACCCGCCAAGACCCTGTTTTTGGTTTTAGGGCTGCTGCGCCAGCCTTGGCTTGCAACCTGAGTTATTTTGGCAACAAAATAATCAACTGGGATCCAGTGGAGATGAAGGTGAAGAAGAGGTAAGTAATCTAACGGGGTTATTTGTTGATGTATAAGCTACCTAAAAATAAGGAATAAGACACGGAGTTTCACAGAGCATTAGCATAAGATAACTTTGTGGAACTCCGTGTTACAAAAGTATTTATAAGCAACCCCCATCAAATTATCTGCTTGGAGGCCATCCATGCGGATGACTTTGTATTCTACTTCTACCATAAACTCGGTTCTGTCTTCATGCGGACTATACTTGCGCTTATAGGCTTCTAATTGGGCAAGGTGGTCTTGGTGGGGCATGGGAGTGGATTTTTACCCTTGCTCTTCTTTTACAAAATCTAAATTCCCCTTACTTCTTTTTGTATAGGGATGCCCTTCTCCAAAATGATTTTTTAAAATTGTATAGGCTTCTTCTAATAGACAACTTTCCAATTAAGTTGTTCAATTAGTTTATATGATTTTCAATAGCGTAGCGTTTGCAAACGCTACGCTATTGAAAGATTGAACAGATAATTGGTTATTTTGTGTAGCATAAACTAATTACCTGCAGCTACTTAATTGGCTATACATTGATAAAATCCCGCAGGGATGTGCTGTTGGTAAAAAACAATACGGCCATAGCCCCAAGTTCCGTAGGAACGACCGCATCGGCCTTTTGTGCTATATTGCTACCGCCTCGGTGGTCCGACCACAGTATGCCCCAAAGGGGCTTTCTAATTGGAAAGTTATTTAACGTGAGGTCGGGATTGAAATGCAATATAAACTCTTAAAAATCAAAGTTTTATAAAAAATACATAGGATTAACCCATCGGTAGTAGAGAAAAGTGCGTTTATTAGCACCCAAAGCCCCATCGGCCCCCCGATGGGGCTTTATGAAAGAGCGTTAAGAACTGTTTTTAGCCATACCAAAACTAATTGGGGCAAAACTTTAATCCCGACCTCACGTTAATTTTAAAAGAAAAAGGCAAAAAAGTGTCAAAACAACTCGAAATAAAGCGGCATGGAACAACGAAGTGCTAATCAGCATTTTAAAAAACATACCCTATATTTAAATGCAATCAACGTGGTCATAAAAAAGTACAAATCATAAAAAGAAAAAACATGGCTATAAATCCAATAGTTTTGTCAGAAAAGGTATTAATATGATTCGTGAACTGTTCAGAACAACATTGATATTAGATGCGACCATTGAAAACAGAATATTCAGCCTTTTGAGGTGGATAAAAATACAAGTAGCTCATTATCACCTTTTAAAAAAAGCTGGGTAGAGTACTTGTAAACAGAATACTTAAAAATTAATTTTAATAATGATGCTAACTTTTCGAAGGATTTTCGAGCCATAAAAAAAGGTCGGTGAGCTTACAGTTGCTTGGGCAAAGCAAGCTCACCGACCTTCATTTTTCTACTGCTTAATATTGTATTTTTACTACTCTTTTTACCACCTTCTGCTTACCCACTTGCGCTTGTAGCAAGTAAACGCCACCTTGCAACTCACTCATATTCAGCTCCGTTTTGTGAATAATACTTTCTTCATTGAGTTGCCAAGTGCCACTCTCCTTGCCAATGCTGTTGAAGAGTTGGAGTTTTAACTTTGACGGCTTTTGCAAGACCACTTCTACCATCAGCGTGTGGGTTACAGGGTTTGGATAGGCATTGATTTGCATGTCTATCTGTTCGCTCATTTCTTCTGCTGCTAAACGAGAGCCACCACCAATAACCACTTTGGTAGTAGCTGTACCTGTGCAGCCCGTGCTTGGCACCAACATATTAACCGTGTAAATACCTGCATTACTACCATTTGGACTCATAATAACAGGATTCCGTAAGGCACTACTAAATCCCGAAGGCCCACTCCATGCATATTCCAACCCACTCGGATTAGCCACCAGTGTTAGTTTGCTGGCCGTTAAGGTATTTGTAGCCGAAAAACTCGTTGCTACTGCTGCGGTAATGTAAATCTGTTTTGAGTTGCTTGCATTACAAAATCCAGTACCAATGGCTTTGAGGGTATAAGGCCCAGCTTTGGTAATGATAAGGGTATTCGACTTCGCTGCTGGCACAAGGGGGAAATTGTTCAAGAGCCATTCGTAGCTTACGTCTGATTCGTTGGGTGCAATGAGTGTAAGGCTTGTGCCAGGACAAAGGTAGTATTTGCCGCTTGATGTGGTGAAATCTACATTTGGTTTGTACACCAGCACGGTAGCACTACCGTTCATAGTCAATGACGGACACCCTACTACTGCCACAACGGTATAGACCCCAGCTGCTGATTGTGTAAAAGTGATGGGTGCGCCTGTACCTACTTTGGGATTGCCTACATTTATATTGCCTCGTTTGAGTTGGTAACTTACCCCCACTTGCGAGCCAGACAGGTTAATATTGATACCACTACCATTGCAACTGGTGCCACCGCCAGTTACGGTGAAGAGATTGGGATAAATGGGCACTTTGAGGGATACTGTTCGAGGACAAGGATTGCTGGCATCGCTGACGGAGAAATAAACTGTATGTGTACCTGACGATGGCAAATTAGTCGCCGTAAAGGTATTGGTTGCTTGATTGTAAGTACCCGCTTGTACAGTGAGGTTTTTATCGGAGTACCAAGTAGTACCTACGGTAAAGTTATTCATGCCTCCGATTTGCAAGGCAGGTGGGATGGTGCTGACGCAAATAGAATTAGGTGCTACAATGAGGTCGTTGTTAGTGACGTTCGGTATTGGGCTGCCCTGTGGGTACTCAATGATGCCGTTGTTGGTGAGTGTACCCGTATTGGTTTGTGCTTGGGTGGTGCTGACAGTCAGTAGCCCAGCATTGGTAAAGTTACCAGCGTTGTTGACGTTGTCAAAGACGGTGAGCCGTGCGCAAGCATTGTTATTGAAGGTGGAACTCACATCATTTTGCACTCCATGGGTAGCCGTTTGTTTGATGCTGATGTCTCCTCCTGTATTGTTGTTAAACACCCCTGTGGCCTGTAAATTGAGGATGCCCATTGCCGATAAAGGTGCGTTTTCACCCATACGAATGATGCCAGCATTGGTAAAGGTATTGGTACTTATGATCCCACCTCCCACAAGGTCGAGGTGGATTTCTGAACCTGCCTGATTGCTAAAAGATCCATAACTAAGGATACCTGTACTATAATCATTGTCTTCAACATTAAAAATGTCCTTGATCGTGATTTTACCGGCATTTGTAAAATTTCCAAAATAGTTCCATATCCCGTTGCCCCAAGTTTTTTTGATAGAAATAGTGCCCGTAGCACTGTTGGTAAAACTGCCGGAAGCACCATTAAAAATGCCGTCTTGTGCTTTGCGTATGTCATTGTCAATGGTAATAAGTGCATCATTGACAAAGGTGCCCCTATTGTAAATACCTGAGGCATAAGAAACGCCACTTCCCGTAACTGCCCCAGTACTGCCGATTTCGATGGTGCCGCCAGTTTTGTTATTAAATATATTTCCTTCTATTCTAATGCCATAACCAACCACCGCAGCATTGCCGCCAATTTGAATGCTGCCTTCGTTGTTGACCAAGCCTGTGGTGTAAAAAGCTTCGGCCGCCGAAGTGCGGTCAATTTGGATCAAACCGCCAGTTTTGTTATTCAACGTGCCGCCATTGCGATGCACAATGCCTCGGTTGGCAACGGAAGTAATATTGCCTATTTTTATCGTACCGCTATTGTCCAAGATACCTCTATTCTCCAAGGCAAAACCCGTAGAGCGATTGATGGTCAGGAGACTATTTGCTTTGTTATTAAATGTTCCTGTACCTGCAACAATAGTCAGGCCTGTTCCCGTAACCGCCGCATTACTACCGATTTCGATGGTGGCTTCGTTGTTCACTATGCCAGAAGTAAAAAAGGCTTCCACAGCAGACGTGCGGTCAATTTGGATTAAGCCGCCCGTTTTGTTATTCAACGTGCCGCCGTTGCGATGTACAATGCCTCGGTTGGCAACGGAGGAGGTGTTACCGATTCGTATTGTACCGCTGTTGTCCAAAATGCCAAAATTCTCTAAGGCAAAACCCGTAGAACCATTGATGGATAAACTGGCATTGCTACTAATGGTGAGTTGGGCTGCCGCTACCGTAATAGTTACTGATTTCGCTACCGCTGCCGTGCCTGCCCCAATGACGGGTTTGTTAGCCGGATTCGGAATCGTTACGTCGTCGGTGGCATCGGGCACGCCTGCCGACCAGTTGCCGGGGTCAGTCCAGCTTGTGCTGTTAGTTCCCGTCCAAGTAGTTTGTGCCATTGTAGCAGTGCCCCAATAGCCGCTTAGTAAAATAATAAGCAGCCAGCGTTGAGAAAGTAGTCGTTTTTTCATGTTGTTTGGAGTAATCAAGAATATGTTGAAAATCTTGACTGGTTTAATGGTTGATATTTCTGTGTAATATGCCACAAAGGTAGCGTGTGTTACAGCAACGGCCTTTGTTTATTGTGCCAAAAACTATGCTTATTGTTGCATGGACTATGTTTATTGTTGCATTTGTGGGTTTTAGAGAGAAATTTGGGTAAATAAACAGTTAATTTGGGTAGAGAGGCACAGTTCATAAAAGCCTTGTGTTTTTTGCCTAAATCTCAAACAAATAACGAAAAAAAGCTATTGCTACAAAACGGAAAAGGGTGAAAATAGTCCGAAGGGGGATTTTTCTTTCCAGTGGATTTGTTAGCCACAAAAAAGCATTCGGCGAGTTCAATTGCCTTAGCAACATAAACTCGCCGACGCTTGCAATTACTCCTTCCTAATACTGAATCTTCACCACTCGTTGGACTGCCTTCTGCTTACCCGCCTGCCCTTGCAGCAAGTACACACCACCTGTTAAGTTGCTCATATCCAACTCTGTTTTGTGAACGGTGGCTTCTTCATTCAACTGCCAAGTACCACTTTCTTTGCCAATGCTGTTAAACAACTTCAAACTCAGTTTCGATGGCTTTTGTAGGATTACTTCTACCGTCAGCGTATGGGTCACAGGGTTCGGATAAGCGTTGATTTGCATCGCTATCTCCTCTTCTTGCTCTGCATTTGCCAATCGAGTTGCCACTGATCCAATTACTATCGTCTTCTCGGTGTAACCTTTGCACAGGCCACTTGTC
>JBGAVQ010000265.1:0-7910 GCA_044228045.1 Spirosomataceae bacterium | reverse complement strand
GTTATTAACAACAACGGCACCAAAATGTAGCTTGCTTTACCTAATAACCTATGCCATGAAAGTTTTTTGAATTTGATGAGAAAAGGCTGGGCAATGAGCATCAAAATCCACAGTGCCATCAATACAAAATGGGCGTGAATAAGGACGGGGGTCGGTTCGAAGATGATGATAAAATAAGTAGTGTAAAAACCCCCAAAGGCCAGTACAATGAAAGATAGGAACCAATAACCAAGGTTGTGGTAATAGAATTTCATTGCCCGCATTTGATTGTTTTTTAAGAGGCGATATTAAAGTTTTTTCTTTGCCAATTTAACCAATACATAAATGACCGAAAGTACGACAATAAAAATAGATATGCCCGTAAATTCGGGTTTTGTTAGACCCGAAAGCAACCATAGAATCCCCGCCGTTGCCAACATAGGCACAATAAACCCACCCGGTACGCTGAAAGTTTTTTCTGAGGTGGTCCATTCGGTCTTTCTGAGTTTTAAAGTAGCCAAGACTGTTCCGAGATAAATCAACAAACTACAAGCACTGCTTATGATGGCTAATTGTTTGAACCCACCCGCAACGGCAAACAAAAACCCCAAGGAAGCATAAACCGCCACGGCAATATGCGGCGTAAAAAAACGGGGATGGACAGAGGCCAAAGGCTTTGGCATCAATCCATCCCTTGCCCCCGCAAAGAGGATGCGTGGAATGGAAAGGATTTCGCCACTCAGAAGGCCGAGCATAGAAAGGGCAGTAGCCACAATGACCAAAGTAAATCCTGCTTTGCCAGCAATAACTTCACCTACTGCCGCCAAAGGGGCATCTTTGTGCAAAGTAATCGTTTGGCCCAAAACGCCTTGGGTAACCAATTGAATGGACATGACCAGCATTAACATTCCGCCGATGCCTAAAAAAATGGCAAGCGGCACGGTGCGTTTGGCGTTTTTGATTTCACCGCCGTTGATTAAAGGAGTTTCGACCCCCGTAAAAGCAAAGAATAAGAGTAGAGAGGCCGTTATGGTATTGTCAAGGGTGGGAATGGAAGTCCACCGCAAATTTTCGACCGACACAAAAGCAATTCCCGCCACTAACAACAAAACCAAGGGTGTGAGTTTTGCTACGGTGGCAAATTCTATAAACCGAACGCTATTTTTCACACTCGTAATATTCAGCAGGGCAAAGCCGCCAAAAAGGAAAAGGAAAAATAGCGCCCTAACTATTTCATTGTCCAAAAGTGGAAAGAAATATTTTAGCGTATCAGCCAGTGCGTTGGCAATGGCTGCATCTGCTACCACGGCACAGCCCAGCCAGTAGAGATTATTGGCCAGAAATCCCGTATAAGGACCAAATGCTCTCTCAATATAGGTATAAATTCCGCCGCTGATGGTGGTTTTGCTGGCAACTTCGGCAAAACACAAGGCAATTAAAAACACAAGTATTCCACAAACTAAGTAGGCAACAATAGCGGCAGACCCCAGGTTTTCGGCAATAATGGCAGGAATAACAAAAATCCCCGATCCAATCAGAATATTCAACAAGGCCAACGTGAGTGCCCGTACTCCGATTTCACGTTTGAGATTTTCTTTTTCCGACATTATGTTCTATTGAGTTTATTGCTTGTGTTTCCACCCAACACCGTACCCTGTCCTACCTATAAGTCCCTTTAAAAACTTCTGATAATGCTTTTATGGCTTAATAAAACGTATGCACCACAAACCGACCAACTGCTTGCCAAGCCTCCGAATAACGAGCAAGATAAACAATTAAAATGGAGAAAAGTACCCCCGTAACAATGGCATAAGGTTTCCAATCTTTCTTTTTACGGACATCATATATCATTAAAAAGAAAGCAATGCCCACGCTTACATACAAATCATACCATACTTCTGCGGCAAAATATTCAAAAAATATTCTGCCTACTATGGGTATCATCAGCAGCAGGGCTGTTCCAATCATAAATCGCATGTGATAAAAAGTATTCTTTCTGTAAATAATGGCAAGTGCATATAAAACCGTAAAACTGAATAATTGCATGATGATTGGTGCTTGGTTTGACATTTCCTCTTTCATGGAAATATCCAATACGTGTTTGTGATAAGTAAACCTCAACACCAAAAACATAGAAACTATCATTAGCGGGGCAGTGATATATGAAAGTCTGCCAACGAAACGATGTGCTACAAACTTCTTTTTATGAATCAAAATAGGTTGTATCACCAAAAAGAAAATCCACGAAGCCATTAAAGCTCCGTGAATATGATGCAGCCAAGTGAATTTCTTGAATTCTGGAAAATACTGAAAATAAGTGGGATGAAAGCCGATTTGCAGGGCAATAAACAGCAGTACCATGCAAACAATGATAGCTTTGGTATTGATGGACTGAATTGTTTTGGGTTGTTGCATTGCTTTGTTGGAAATGCAGTCAGTTGTTTCCACCTGACAGGTTATTACTTCTTGCTAAACTCCATTCTTTTATACTCCGAAGCATCGGGTGAACCTGAGGTCACTTGCAAAAAAGGTCAAAAAAGGTGTACCTGTCAAAGTCATAATCACCGAACCGAACGTAAAGCCGCCTCGGCCCAATGAGAGTGAAACACAAACAGGATTTTTCGCATCGTCTTTTGACCGCAAGGTTTCTTTGATGAGGCTATCTTCAATGCGTATAGCTTCGCCAATTCTTTTTTGAACTGATGCCAAACGGATGTAACTGTTTGATTGTAGAGGCTTCACGTCGGCTTTGGGATTGTATTTTTCAAACCAAGGCTTTACGTCGTCATTCACAATGGGGTGGTTGGTATGATAGACTGTTCCGTTGGTATTTTTGGGGTCAAACCTAACAACTTTGTTGGCAGAGGCCTCAAAATCAAAGACTTCTTCTCGAATGCCAATGATGTAGTTTTGCCCAGATGCGTGCGGAATGGTCTGGATGAAGTTCAGCAGGTCATTTTTATCGGTTGAGTTGAGAATACGCCGCACGATAAAAGCTACGGGCAATCCTTTGTTGGAGGCTTTTAGTTGCATAAGCGTATTCATGCAAGCCCCAATCCCCTTTTCGTTCATGCCGTTGAAGGCAATTGCCCCTGGGTGTGTCAGAATAAATTGTTCGGGGCTATTGGGCGTTCTTTCCAGCCGCATCACCATTTGATACCCTTCGGTGTAACTCTCAATGTCCATATTTTGGGCAATATAGCCTGTGCTTCCTTTGATGGATGGTACGCCCATTCCGCTGCAATGGTGTTTTGAAACATCGTCAATATAGACCCAAAATTCGTCTAACAGATTGAAAACCATGAGGTCGTCAAAAGATTGGCCCGAGCCATCGGCAATGCCTCTGACTTCTTCGTACAATTCGGGGGTGTATTTTTTGATGTCGTCGGTAAATTGGGCATAGGCCATAAACTCTTTTATGACCTGGTCGGCATCTTTTTTCAGGTTATCGGCGGTGTTTTTTTTCATTTTCACCACCAGCTCACCGATTTCTTTCTTTAAGAGCTTGCCGTGTTGCNNNNCCTGACTTCCCTAATTTCTCTTGTTGAGGATGGAGTTTGACCCAATACCCCCACAGAGTAAGTGATGAGGAGTAAAATAATTAGGTTGATTTTCATTTTGATGCGTTTTTGGGTAGTCATTTTATTTAAAATTTTCCGTTTTTATCTACATACTGCCAAGTGTCGCTCTTCCAAACACTGTATTCGCCCTCTTTAACGGTTTGGCATTGGGTGCTGACTTTGGCTTTGCCGTTTTCAAATGGGTAGGCGCAATCAAACTGCGGCTCAATGACGATGGCGTAAGTTTTGGCATTGGCATAGCCGATTTTTCCATTTTTCACTACCCTAATCAACCCTTCCGATGGGTAATCGGGGCCGTTGTCGTAGATGAATACTTCGTAGAGTATCGTTTTTTTGCTGCCCATGATGACCCATTTGCCATCGCTGGTTTGTTCCATCGCCAAGGAGTCGGTGATGGTAACGGCACTGGTCTGCTTTTCTTTATTTTCGGTACTTTGCGTACACGCTCCCGTGAGTAATAGCCCAACGAGAAGCAGCAACAGGGTTTGATGAATCGTGTTTGTCATAAATTGATTTGTTGTTTTGAAAAGGAAATGATTACTTCAAAGCATCCCACTCAGCTTTGGTCGCTTTGGCTTTTTGGTATTCCATCAAACATACCCACTTGTCGCCTTGCTTTACCAGCAATGCTTCTAAATGCGTATAGCTCTCTGCAATGAGCTTGCCCGTGCTATCGTGGGAAGTGAAATAGAAAATGCCCGTTTCGTGTGCTGTCGTTTCGTCGCCTATTCTTTGTGAAAACCGAAACGAGACATTGTCCATCTGCTTTCCTTGTTTGGTATCCATAAAACCCTGCTTCCAACGGGCCAATGCAGCAGTCATAGGATAAGATTGTTTATTTTTCCCTGTGGTCGTTACCAAGACGGCATTTTCGTGGCAAGTGGCTTTGTAGCCTTCAAAATCACCTTCTTTCACTGTTCGGGATATCTGAGACCAATAGGTTCTGTCTATTTCAGCTATGCGAGTCAGATCTGCTGCTGATTGACTTATTGCTTTTGTGGTTGCAACACAAGCAAGCAGCATGATTGCGAGGAATAAGGTTGTTTTTTTCATTTTAAGTTGTTCAATAGACATAGTTTATATTATTTTCAACAGCGTATCGTTTGCAATCGCATCGGCGAACCGACGCTACGCTATTGAAAAATTGAACAGATAATTGGTCATACAGCTACTTAAAAACTGGAATTTTTGATTGAAAAATTGAAAAAATACTGCTGGAACTACCGCTTAAAAGGCTGTATTTTCCAATACGTCAAACTCCGCCAAAGCCACTCCAAAGGCCCAAAATAAAAGTACCGCAGCCATATCGGGCTGATAATCAACTGCAAGACCCAAATAGCAAAAACCACAAAGTAGATTTGATAATAATCAAACTCGGCGTAGTAGTTGAGGCCATATCCAAAGAAAAACAGCGTGCAAATGATAGAGTGCATGATGTAATTGGTAAAAGCCATTTGCCCAACGGCTTCTAAACGACGGAAAAGCCCCTGCATCACGCCCGATTTGTACAATAAAATTAGTGCTGAGGCATGAGCCATCACCAAGAAAATTCGTTGGAAAGGATAAATTAAGTCAACCCAATTAATGGGGACTTCTTCCATTCTTTTGAGGTTGGCTTCCAAGGTAGAGAAGTTGAGAAACCCATAGTAAGCACTGTATATCACCAACGGAAGCCCCACCCCGTAGCCAATCAGCATTACTTTTCGGTAGTCGGCATTGGCCCAATTGCCCGTCAGAAACCCCCATTTGTACAAAGCAAAACCCAACAACATGAGGGCAATGCAGTCCCAGACCTCATAAAGCATGAATTTGGTCTGTCCGTCCCAAGCTAAGGGCCGCAGGTAACTTGCCACCGTGCTGTAATCTGACTTCATTTTACGGGTGTTTTCTTTGGCATCTTCACGGTTGGGAATCATCGTCTTTTCTATTTCTCGCCAAGTGGTCAATGCCCCGTTTTGGGCCTCGGTCAAGGTTTTATGTTCGCTTTTTGCCTTGGTAGCGTCCACATAAGCAATGCGTTTTTCACGCAAGTCTTGGTAAAAAGAGGTATTCGTTGCAAAATCTACCACCGCAACAATAGGAATAGCCCAAACCAAGTATTTGGGATTGATGTTGCGGCACAAATACACAATCATGCCACATACGCCATAGAGGTACAGAATATCGCCAATCCACAAAATCAGGTGGGCATGGATAAGTCCAAACAACACCAACCAAAACATTCTACGATAAAATAAAAAATGCACCGATTGGCCTTCTTTCTTGGAAATAAAAAGCAAAATACCAGCCCCGAACAATACGCTAAATAAGGCTCGCATTTTGCCTTCAAACACGACTGTAATGATTTTACCTACCCAAAAATTAAGTGCAGTAGGGTCGTTTTTAAATGCTTCTGAGAAATAGTTGGGCATTGAAAAGCCAGGGATATTCATCAATAAAATGCCTAACAAGGCAATGCCCCGTAGGGCATCAATGAGTTTGATGCGCTGGGCTTCTGAAACAGGGGCAGCGAGGGTTTGGGTAGGGTCGTTCATGTTGGTTGGGGCTTAGATTGGTTGGTTCTGAAAAATAGTTTAAATTTGTTAAAAAAATATGGTTATTCATTGATTTATTCGGGACGGTCGAAGCCCGTAATGTTCATCAATAAAATGCCGCACAACACAAACCACCGTATGATGTCGAGCGATTCGATGCGTTCGGAAGCGAGTATTAGATTGAAGGTAATGTTTATGTGTTGCTCTGGAAGAGGAGCGATGGGTATTTCCATGATAAAACAGAGTTTAGTGAGTATTGAACAAATTTATTGAGTACAGAAAACCTTATGGCTTATCTGCGAGCATTTCCGATGAATCATACAATGCACTCATTCTGTCAATCAGCTTTGCTTTATTGAAATGAATGTTGAAATTCATTTTGACGGCTATTTTCTTTTCTTTAAAAGTCATGTTATTGGTAAAATCAGCCAGCACTTTTACGCCTGATTGTTGATCTCCTTTGGGTTTTACGTGGACATCAATCGGCAAATAATTAGCATCTACAATGGACATGGATGTGATGCCAGAAGTGTTTTTGTAGTGTTGCCAATAATGAACCAATGCCGCCTTTCCGACTATTTTTTTGCCATCCGGCAACTCATATTCTACGTCTTCAGCAAGCATCGAAGCAAACGAGTCAAACTCAAAACTTGACAGATAATCCAAGGACTTCTCGGCAAGGGCCGTATAGACTGGCGGAGCAATTTCGTAGTCTTGCGCTTCATTTGTCGGCGGAGAACAGTTACCTAATCCAACGAGTACAACCAACATTGCGACTCGAACAAGCAAGGACTTTGGGTGGACAATGTGTTTTTGCTTTTCCATCTTGTTGTTGGTTTAGAAGGTAGTTTTATGGGCTACCAAACAGAACAAAGGTAGAAGATGGATTTCTGAAAGGCTGTGCTTATTGTGCCAAATGCTTTGTCTATTGTTGCATACTCACAAAAAAGCTATGTCTATTGTTGCAAAGTGTGAGTTTCTAAGTATTAACTATCCCTAATGGGTATGATAAATAAGCCAAATCTTCATTCTATCCCTAAAATCGGCGTTCTATCCCAGAAATTTTGAGGCTTTTGTGTGCCAGTATAGCTTTGATGCATCATTAAAAGCAGGAAGCCGAAAATGCTGATATAGAGTAGGCAACAAAACTCAATTATTTATCACAATGAAAAAATTATTTGTTATCGCCGTTTTATCATTTATTGGAAGTGCTGCTTTTGCTCAAAACCATAATACTTTATGGTGTGACAAAAACCCAGCATTGAAAAATACTCACCATTTGAATCAACAAAAAACAACCGAAGCGGGTAAACTTAATTTTATTGCTAAATGGGGGGGACCAAATGGTGGCTCAACTCTTACAGCAGCAAATCTAAAAATTACGAATGGTACATGCGAAAAATGTACGCCACTTGGAGCAATTGGCTCAGGAAATTATCAACAAAGTTGGGTTATAAAAGTTACGGACGTATCAAAACCTGTAGAAATAGCATGGAATACAACTGGAACTGTTAATATGTGCGGAACTGGTGTACTTAGAATTCCAAAACCATAGCTCATGAAATTGCATTGTTGAATGGATGACTTTAAAACTTTTGACTAATTTGTAACCATCAAATATTAGATAAAGGTTTTTGTTAGGCTTATTTCTAATTAAATTCACTCTTATTTTCGAATATCTTGATGAATAAGAGTGAATTTATATTCATACTATCCATAGCTATCATGCTCAGCAGACTCTTTAATATAACACTTATATTCATCACGACTTATGCTACCTCAGTATTTGCACAACCGCTTAGTTTGCCTACGAAAG
>JBGAVQ010000264.1:0-8122 GCA_044228045.1 Spirosomataceae bacterium | reverse complement strand
GGGGGGGCCCAAACCTGCGGTCAGACTTGACCCACCCCCACTGTAAAAAAAATAAAAATAATTCATAAATAAACAAACGTTCATTTATATTTGCAAGCAATATGAGAACACGGAACGAAAACAAAGAGCAGCTTGTACGCCAAAAAGCGTTAGAATTACTTGTTAATCAAGGCTTTGAAGGTTTCAGTATGCAGAAACTGGCAAAGGCCGCAGGGGTTTCACCAGCCACATTGTACATTTATTACAAAGACAAAGAAGACCTCATCACCAGCATAGGCATCGAAATTGGAAAAAAATTTAGTGCTAATATTTTGAAGGATTTTGACCCACTTTTGCCTTTTGCGGATGGCTTACGCATTCAATGGCGAAATAGAACCCAACATGCTCTTGAAAATAAATTAGAAACGGAATTTTATGAGCAAATACGTAGTTCATCGTTCAGGGACAAGGTGGTTGAAAGTTTTGTTGGAGACTTCAAAACATCAATGAGCCAATTTGTAAAAAATGCCATTGAGCATGGCGAGCTCAATCCCATGCCCATTGAGGTGTTTTGGTCAGTAGCGTATGCCCCCTTGTATAATTTGATTCGGTTTCACAACGAAGGCCATAGTATTGGAGGAAAGCCTTTTGTGCTTTCAGAAGATACCATGAATCAAACCCTTGAATTGGTCTTGAAAGCGTTGAAGCCTTAAAAATGCCATGAAAGCCATGACTGATATCAACAAAATTTTAGTCTTTAAAAGCACCATTAAAACAGAAGGAGACAAGCTAAAAGTGGCACTTGTTTTGGATTCGTTGCCACAAATCAACCGCTGGACGGTGGATTGTGATGATTGCGACTGCGTGCTACGGATTGAGGCAGATGGGATTTTGGAAGAACAAATTATTGAAATAGTGCAACAGCTCGGTTTCGACTGCGAGGAATTAAAAGATTAGTAGATGACAACAATCGCCCAACAAAGACTTCATAATCAAGGCATTATTAACACAACCTTCACTAAACCCAGTGAAGTGGTGGCACATTTGGGAGCAATGCAAGCGCAAGATTATCCCATGTCCAAATGGGCAGTTGGGCTGCGCTTACCTCATGCGACGGATGAAAATATTGAGCAAGCCATCAATGAGGGTTCAATTGTACGTACCCATATTTTGCGCCCTACGTGGCATTTGGTGGCGGCGCAAGATATTCGTTGGATGCTGGCACTCACTGCTCCTCAAGTACATCAATTAGTAGCATATATGTACCGCCAGTTGGAGTTGAACGAAGCCCTGCTAAGTCGTACTGACGCTATTATTGCCAAAGCATTGGAAGGTAATAATCACCTCACACGAGCCGAATTGATGACAGAACTCGACAAAGAAGGCATCAATACATCTGACCTGCGCTCGGCTCATCTGATGTTTCATGCCGAGTTGAACGGCATTGTGTGTAGCGGTGCCATGCGTGGTAAGCAGATCACCTATGCTTTGCTGGACGAACGAGTGCCCTCTACCAAGTCTTTGACCCGTGAAGAATCCTTGGCTGAGCTCGCCAAGCGGTATTTTGTTAGCCATGGGCCTGCTACGTTGCAAGATTTTGTGTGGTGGTCAGGGCTGAAAGTTGCCGAGGCAAGAGCAGGGTTGGAAATGATAAAATCAGCGTTGATTTCAGAAAAAATTGATGACCAACTATATTGGGCTCCGTCTCATACGCCCTCTTTTCCTCAAAATACAATCCACTTATTGCCTGCATTCGATGAGTTTATGGTAAGTTACAAAGACCGTACGGCCTCGCTTTCGGCTGATAACCATACAACCGCTATTACGGGCAATGGTATTTTTAAGCCTATTGTGGTAGTAAACGGCAAAGTAGAAGGCACTTGGAAACGGAGCGTTCAAAAAGACAAAGTCAAGGTAGAAACAGAATTTTTCAACAGTTCATTTGATAAAGTTCTATTAAGCTCAGCTATTGAACAGTACACTCATTTTTTAGGCAAAAAGTAGCTTAAAACAGCTACAAACAACACATGGAACAAACAAAAACTATTGCCTTCACTGGCTATCAAAAATTGGCGATTGCCTTGTTGGCACTCACCCAATTTACTGTTGTGCTGGACTTTATGGTGATGTCGCCCCTGGGCGATTTACTCATAAAATCCATGAAAATCACCCCTACTCAATTTGGTTTGGTAGTGTCGAGCTATGCTTTCAGCGCAGGAATCTCGGGGCTACTAACCGCAGGTTTTGCAGACCGATACGACCGTAAAAAACTGCTTTTGTTCTTCTACATTGGCTTTATTGCAGGTACTTTATTTTGTGGTTTGGCTCCTACTTATGAGGCTCTGGTGGCTGCCCGCATTATCACAGGTCTATTTGGTGGGGTTATTGGCTCCATCAGCATGGCCATTATTACTGATATATTCAGCCTCGAACAACGGGGACGAGTAATGGGCATTGTGCAAATGGGACTTGGCGCAAGCCAGGTGTTGGGGATTCCGATTAGCCTGTATTTGGCCAATGTTTGGGGTTGGCAGTCGCCTTTTTTGATGATTGTTGGGTTGAGTTCTTTATTGGCTATCGTAATTATGCAAGCCATTAAGCCCGTTACCAAACACCTCGAACTCCAAAGCGACCGCAATGCTATTTCGCATTTGTGGCATACTGTTGCTAAAAGACATTATCGCATTGGTTTCTTAGCAACAGCTTTACTCTCCATCGGAGGGTTTATGATGATGCCTTTTGGTAGTGTTTTTGCCATTAACAACCTAAAAGTAACGCCACACCAACTGCCTTTTCTGTTTATGGTTTCGGGAATTGGCTCACTTATTATGATGCCTTTGGTGGGGCGATTAAGTGACAAAGTGAATAAGTTCAAACTGTTTACCATTGCTTCTGTTTGGATGGTTTTTATGGTTCTCATTTATACCAATCTGACCGCTGTACCTTTCTGGATGGTTATTGTACTTAATGTTTCAATGATGATGGGTATCATGGGGCGGATGATTCCGGCCATGACGCTCACAACAGCCATACCAGTTATGCAAGACCGTGGGGCTTTTATGAGTATCAACTCGTCGTTGCAACAAATTGCAGGGGGCGTGGCCGCTTTTGTAGCAGGGTTGATTGTGGTTCAAAAAGGCAACGCCAGTCCCTTAGAACACTATGATACGCTGGGCTTAGTGGCGGCATTCATCTCACTTCTTTGTATTATTATGATATATCGGGTGAGTAAATTGGCGAAAGAGCCATCCAAGCAAATCCCTGTGAATCAAGAATTTTAACACAAAACAGCCGATGATTTAATCAATCATCGGCTGTTTTGTTAGGTATACTCAGATACCATAAGGGCATATCTATTTGTTTGCTACAATTTTTACATCTACTTCAAATTCATCATCAATCATTTTGTCCCCAATTTCAGCGAAGAATGTCTTGGAACGATACTTCAACCCAAACTTAGTGCGATCTACCATGAATTTGGCAGCTGCGGTTAGTCCAGTTGGGCTTAGCTTTACAGTAGCCGGAAACGTAATGGGCTGCGTAACTCCTTTGATTGTTAAATCACCTGTAATTTCTACAATCTCACCGCCTTTAGGTGCTACTTTCGTGATTTTGAGCGTTGAAGTTGGAAATTTCTCTGCATTAAAAAAGTCATCTGATTTTAAGTGGTTCTCTAAGCGTTGCACCATACCGCCCTGTCCGTCTAAATCTTTAAGCGATGCCATCTCGATAGCGAACTCCCCTCCTACTAATTTATTTTTATCTATCAATATAGTGCCGCTTTGAATATTGATAGTACCGTTGTGTTGGCCTCCAAATTTTTTAGCAAGCCAATTGAAAGTACTTGCTTGGGTGTCAACTTTCAAAGGTGTTGGAGCTGGTTTGGCAACTGCTACAGAAGCTACAAAAAAGAGTGCGGCAAGGAATTTTACTGTTTTCATTGTGTGATTGATTTGATAGTTAAAGTGTTTGTTTTGTGTTTTAAAATATATTCGTATTTGGGATTTTGTGAAGAAAGGCTTTGCCGCAGGGCGGCAAGCCTTTCTGAATTCCCAAACTCTAAAGCCATGAAGGTTTGGATGTTTTTATTATTTTCCGCTCCGCTGGCCACCACCATTTGGTTGACCGCCGCCTCCGTTGTTGTCGCCTCCTTCTTTTACGTCGTCGTTATTAACTGACTTTGTCTTTTTAGCCTCAGTGAATTTCATTTTACCAATTTTGTAGCTAAACGTCAGTTTTACGTTTTGATTGTAGATATAATTGGTACTCACTTGGTTAAAGATTGGCGAGTTTAAGGTACTTGTCATTGTCATGCCACCAAAGATGTTCTCAACGGCAAGCCCAACGCTACCTTTTTTAGCAGCAAGGTCTTTCTTAACACCAATTGAGTACATACCCATGCCTTGTTGTGTACCTTGTAACTGCACTCTGTTGCCTCTGTACCCACCGAAGGCTTGAATACCCCAGCCATTGGCCAATTGAACTTGTGACTGCATGCGGCCACCAATTACAAAACCTGAGTTGCTAATGGTTGTTGATAGGCCGTTTAGCTCTTGTTGTTGGCCTTCGAGGTAGTTGTAGTACATGTCAATACCACCGTTGATTGTCCATTTTGGTGTGATAAAGAAATTACCGAAGATATTTGCACCGAAGGTTTTTTCTTTACCAATGTTTTGCCAAGTAGTAACTAACGCCCCTAACAAGGTATCTGACGGCAAGGTGATTCGGGTGATGCCATTATTAGTCTGGCGGCCAAACAATGAGATATTCAAGTACGTTTTCTTGATAGAGGTACTCAAACTCAATTCTAAGTTGTCAGCAATCTCTGGGCTTAGGTTTGGGTTACCAATGTTAATATTCTGTGGGTTGGCGCTGTTAAAGTTAGGGTTCAACTGCTGTAAGCCAGGGCGTTGAATCCGCTTGTTGTAGGCTAATTTCAAGGTTGAGTTGCTACTTAGCGGTTTAGAAATATTGATGCTTGGCACTAAGTTGCCATAGGCTGGAATAACAATGGCGCTGGTCTGGTCTTTGGCATCAATAGTGGTGTATTCGTAGCGGGAGCCTACTTTAAAAGTGTATTTGTTCTTGGTAGAGTAAGTATAAGAAAGATACCCCGATGCAATGCTTTGGCTGTAATCAAGTGTACCAGCAGGATTTCTGACATCAGTAGCAAACGAACCTGTTGGACCAGCAAATTGATAGAGGAAGTCGCTATTTACTTGACGAATAATTCCTTTCACACCAAACTCAAGCATTTGATTGGTCTTGATGGGTGTCTGGTAGTCAGTCTGAACGGTAAACTCTCTGTTGGTGTTGTTGTTAAGGTTTTTCTGGCGGCTCAATAGTGTTTCTGAGCTATTCAAAAGATCAGCATCAAAGTTGTTTTTTAAGCTGTTTTGGCTATACAGTGTTGAAAATGACCACTCTTGCGACGGCTTGAAAGTACGAATGTAGTCCACGTTAATATCTATTGAGTTAGACGCATCTTTGCTGGTTACATCACGATACGATGTTGAAGTCAAATTGCTGTTTGTGAACAAGTTAGTAGTATAGTCTAATGTACGAGCCATGTTGCGAGTACCAAAAGCAACGCCAGCAGTAAGTGATTGGTTTTTGCCTAAGTCATAATCAAAACCTAAATTGTAGCGGCCAAACATACCGTTATCTGAACCATCAGCACTTTGTTTTGTTAAAATAGTGTTCCCTTCTTTCCATGTAGTTTGATCTAAGGTAGAGGCAGATTTGTTGTAAAAGGCACGCCCGAACCCGCCCAATGAAATACCCAATTTACCCTGGCGATAGCTACCGTTCAAGCCTAAATTAGACGCTCTTAATCCAATGCCTGAATCAACATTAAGTGTTAGTCCTTCTAAGGTTGATTTTTTCAAAATAATGTTAATAATACCACCTGCCCCTTCGGCATCGTATTTGGCAGTAGGGCTGGTAATTACCTCAACTGTTTTGATTAAGTCGGCTGGAATCATTTTTAAGGCATCGGCTACACTGCTGGCTACGATGGTTGAGGGCTTGTTGTTAATCAATACTTTGATGTTTGAAGTACCACGCAAAGTAACATTGCCCTCCAAATCTACCGAAAGCATCGGCACTTTACGCAACACATCGGCGCCATCACCACCTCTTGCCATAATGTCCTTTTCGGCATTATAGACCATTCTATCCACTTTTTCTTCAATCAAGGCTTTCTCGGCAGTTACGGTAACCTCATCTAAAAGTTTTACACTTTGCGAAAGTTTAACCACACCTAAATCATTGTCTTTGCCTTTAACAACCACAATGTTATCAATTGTTTTATTGTTAAATCCTAAGAACGAAATCAACAATTTGTACTCACCTGCGGCTACTCTACTTAGGCTAAATTTGCCTTTTTCGTCGGCCATGGTGCCATCTACTGGCTTGCCTGTTGCTTTGCTGTAAAGTGCTACATTGGCAAACTCAACGGCCTTAGTTAATGATGAATCAACTACGTATCCACTAATTTTTGAATTACCCTTTGCGCTGTTATCGAGGTTTAAGGTTGGCGCTTGATTAGTAGTGCGTTGTCTGCCATTACCATAGCCTTGTGGCATGCCGCCAGGGCCACCCGGAAACTGTGCAAATGTGTTGGCAACCGTGAAGCCAACTAACAGTGCGGAAAATAAAAATGTCTTTTTCATGATATTTGATTTTTGATGTCGTTTTCGTCGTTTTGATGGCACAAAGTAACTGCGAGTTTAAACCTCGAAAAAATACAATAGACTAAGCATAGTCATCTACCGATAGTTGGCATTTTTTAACCGATAGAATGGTATTTAGGCCAGATAAACACCTCTAAATACCTATTCATAGTGTTTTTTAGGCAAACTATCGGTAAAAATGTGGTGTTAATAGATTTGGGTAGGAACTTAAAATAGTTATAGGTAGGCTTGTAAGGTTTTTCACAATAACACCAATGGCAACAACACCCTTTCGACAATATATTACACCTCTCATTCATTTATTAGGATGGGGAATTGTCGGTTCTTTACTTATTTTCTCACCCTTCTTTTGGAACATAACATTGCCTGACGAATGGTGGATAAAGCAATTCATTTTGTTCGCATTATTGATTGGAGCATTTTATCTTAATACCGAGATATTAGCCCCTCGTTTGTTGTTTCGAGATAAAATTTACTGGTATATCGGCACAACCGTTCTTATTGCCATTACGGTTTATTGGATTGTTCAAGGGGTCGAATCGTGGCTAAATCTACCAGAACTATGGCATAAGGCAACCAGACCGAACCATCCTTTCAATCCTAATCGGGCCAAAAGGTTCGATATGTTTACGTTTCTTTATACTTTATTAGTAATTGGTATCAGTACCAGTGTAACGGCTGTGCAGAAATGGCAAAAAGATGCAGAATTACGACGGGAGTTAGAGAAAGAGAAAATCAACTCTGAATTATCGTTTCTGAAAGCTCAAATTAACCCTCATTTCTTTTTTAATACGCTTAACAACATTTATGCACTCACGCTCATAGATGTGGACGATGCCCGTGAAGCCTTGCATAAATTGTCGAGAATGATGCGCTATGTACTTTATGACACCCAACAAGGAAAAGTAAGATTGAGTCAAGAGCTCGCTTTTTTGCAAGATTATGTACAACTGATGCAACTGCGACTGACCGACAAAGTGAAGGTAAAAATAGACGTGCCGGCATCACCTAACGATGTGATGATTGCGCCAATGCTCTTGTTACCATTCTTAGAAAACTCGTTCAAACACGGTGTAAGTGCTACCCAACCGAGTGAAATTTACTTGGGCCTCACACAAAATGGCGAAGAGGTGATGGTAGAAATAAAAAATACCTTATTTTCGGGCAAGCGAATCACCTTAGACGAAAGTAACGGCATTGGACTCATTAACACTCGCCGACGCTTAGACTTGTTATATCCAGGTAAGTACAAATTGGTAGTTAACGAAAACATGCAAGCCGCTGAGTTTATTGTGAATTTATATTTGAATGTAGGGTAAACAAGTTGCTTATTCTGAGAATAGACATAAGAAACACGCTGTATTCTATCATTCACTCATTTTACCATTCACTCATTATCATGTCTCTCAACTGCATAGCCGTAGATGACGAACCCTTGGCCCTTGGGT
>JBGAVQ010000263.1:0-8161 GCA_044228045.1 Spirosomataceae bacterium | reverse complement strand
ACCCAATCCCATCGAAAAAAGTAAGGCTTGCAAGGCATTTCCCAGAAAAACCGCCGTATCAATCAACGGATTAGCCGCCAATATACCAGCATTGTGAAGGGAAGCCACAAAAACAGACGCTAACATAAACGACCAACCCAGCATGAAGTACCTGACGGGCGGATAACCCGTGCGAAGCATATAGAAGCCCAGTATAAAGGTGAGCAGAATGTCTATCAGCAATAGAATATCAGTCATTTTGCTCACAAAAAATGAGTAATGCACCGCCGACCCAATGGTTATTAAGGTACCAATGACAAAAAGACAATAAATAATCCGCATGGCTTTGGGTGCAATTTGCCTGATATTAAGGAAAGGTATGACAAACCAAGTGCCAAGCAAAATAGAAACCCCAATGAGTAAGTTGGCACTAATATTGGCTAACCACGGATGCGTCGGGAAAATATACGCCGAGCCCCACCCAACAACAAACAGTTGTTGGAGCAAGGTAAAACCCAAGTAAGGCACGTAAATTAAGAAGGAAACATCACGTAAGTAAAAAAACAAAAAGAAGTTGTAGGCCATAATAGCCACCAAAAAACCCACATAAATACCCATTGGCACGTCTTCTGCATTTTTGAACTGCCAATAGTCGGTTTCGTTCCAAACGGTGAGCAAAAAGTGCCTTGCTCCTACACCTGAAATTTTGAGATAAACCGTGAAATCTTGATGGGCTGTTAGGGAATCGAGCCGAAAAATTAAGTAGCGGTCTTTGACTTCTCGCTCTACAAACGCCACCAAATCGCCTGAGCGTTTTAGTCGGTATTGCCCATCAGGGGTTGGTAAGTACAATTCGGCGAGGTCAAGCAAAGGGTCACTTACTCGTAATAGCCATGCTCGTTGGGGACTGCGGGCTTCGTTGCGAAGCCGAAAGCGTAGCCAATAGTCTGACTGTTTGTCACCAAAATTAAAGGCATCAGCTTTATGTTGTTGAAAAAACGCATCCTGCTTACGTACCTGACTGATTGTAAGCGAGTTCGTTGAATCTTCAAATACCCATACCTCTCGGCTCAGGTTGTAAGACACTTGCTGATCATCAAGAACAACTACTTGGGCTATGGATGTAGTAGTCCAGAAAAAACAAAAACAATAAAGACCAATAAGTTTTTTTGACATTCGGAACGGGAGAAACTTGAATGCCAAAGATAGCAGATTTGAGCTAATTTATGTTATTATGTGTTGAACCTGCGGCTCTTATTTCGGCCATAAAAGTACGTCGTTTATCCAAAAATTTTGGCAACAAATACAAGGTTTTTGGTCAAGCCATCACTACCAAAAGTTGCTCTAAAATAGTGCGTCCGTCCACATTGCCGACCAAGACATCTGCCGCCCGTTCGGGATGAGGCATCATGCCAAACACATTGCGGTTTTCGTTACAAATGCCTGCTATGTTCTGCAAGCTGCCATTGGGGTTAGCTTCGTCGGTTACTTTACCAAACGCATCGCAGTAACGAAACAATACTTGGTCATTATCGTTAATGCGTTTAAGTGTCTGATGATCAGCAAAGTATCTACCTTCGGCATGGGCAATAGGTGTTTTGTACGGGTGTTGTAGGTCAAGGCCATTGGTCAGCAAACTCATCTGGGTTTCGGCTTTGAGGTAAACATTCTTGCTAATAAACCGCCCCTTTTCATTGCGAAGCAGTACGCCTGGCAACAAACCTGCCTCTACCAACACCTGAAATCCGTTACAAATGCCAAACAAATAGCCGCCTCGGTTGGCGTGGGCTATTACTTCGTCCATAATGGGTGAGAAGCGTGCAATGGCTCCCGAGCGCAGGTAGTCGCCATACGAAAAACCACCGGGCAGAATAATAAAATCACAGCCTTGTAGGTCATGATCTTTGTGCCAAAGTTTTACTACTTCTTGTCCCAACAAATTACGAAGCACATACACGGTGTCGTCGTCGCAATTAGAACCCGGAAAAACCACTACGCCAAATTTCATAATATTCGTTGATAGTTAAGCATTATTGGCTATTCGTTATATGCCTTCACAAACGAATAACCTAACTAAATAAGCGCAAAAGTAACTCAATTTAGTGTTAATTGCTTCGGAATCACGTAAAACAATTCGGTAGCTACTCTAAATAATTTGCCTGCTACGGGTGTAAGTTGAAGGTTCTGCCACTGGTCAGACGGATGTAGTGTTACGTAGTTTTCGGTTCCATAGCCTACTTTAAGGGGTAATTTTAAGCCTTGTTCGGCTACGAGCAAACGATATTGTAACTTGCCTGTGCTACTAAGCTGATACTCAAAAATAGGCGGCTGGGCATGATAAAGATATTGCCTAAAAATAGGGCTAAGGCTCATACCCGTTTCTTTACAAAAATACTCAATCACTTGACTGGTATTCAGCACTTTACACTTAAAATACTCCGTAAATCCTCGAAGTGTTTTTTTCCACAGCTCGTCGTTTGCCACTACATTCCTGAGTGTATGGAGCAAATTGGCTCCCTTCGGGTATATATCGCCCGAGGGGTCAATATTTACACCTAATGGGCCAATGAGAGCTTCTTGGTTTGCAATGTTTTTTTGGAGACCTTCGGCATACTTACAAGCCGCTTCAAAACCCTGCTGACATTCAGAATAGACTATTTCGGAGTAAGTTGTAAAACCTTCTTGAATCCACAATTCGGCGTAGTCTTGTGCCGTAAGGCTGTTACCAAACCACTCATGACCGCTTTCATGAATGATTATATAGTCCCATTTTAGTCCCACACCAGTTTGCGAGAGGTCTTGCCCCAAGTAGCCATTCATATACTTATTGCCATACGCCACAGCACTTTGGTGTTCCATACCCAAGTACGGGGTTTCCACAAGGGCATAGCCGTCTTTCCAGAACGGATATTTGCCAAACCATTCTTCAAAACACTTTAACATAGGCTTGGCTTGTTCAAAGTGAGGACGAGCCTTTTGCAAGTTTTCTTTCAGTACGTAGTAATCTAAGTCCAATTTTTCGCCATCAGTTGCCGTGTAGGTATCTGACCAATGAGCATAATCTGCTACATTGAGCGATACCGAATAGTTGTTGACAGGATAACTCACAAACCACTCAAAACGGGTGTAGCCATCGCCGAGGTCTTTGGTAGAGCGCAAATTACCATTGGCAACACAAGTAAGGCCAGTAGGTACGGCTACGGCAATGCGCATAGAATCAGGTTCTTCGGTAGGGTGGTCTTTGTTGGGCCACCAAGCACTTGCGCCCAGGTGCTGGCACGACACCCCAAGCCAGTCTTTACCAGCTTTGTCTTTTTTCCAGGTAAAGCCGCCGTCCCAAGGGGGCATTCGAGCTACTAATGGATGCCCACCATATTCTATTTTGAGTTGGTAGTTTTGCCCTTTTAGTTGTTTTTGCGGAAACGAAACAAAAACCGCCTTACCTTCTCGTTCAAAAGAAAGTGACTTACTACCTTGTGTAATGCGGGTAATGTCCAGGTTATCAAACAAATCTACCTGCAAAGTGGCAAAGTCAGTAACAGCCTGATAATGAATAATATTAGAGCCAACAATACTCTTGTCTGCAAAATTGACTTTTAGGTCAAGGTCATAAAACGTAACATCATAGCAAGAACGCAAGGGAGAGAGTGTTCCTCGAAGCGAATCTTGGCGAGTAAATCGCTTGGTATGTGAGCCAAACGCTCCTTGTGCCTGGCTTTGGAAGGCAAGCGATGTAACAAACCACAAAACTAAAAATCCTCTGACTTGGTAAGTCGGTGGGGCAGATGGAAATAAGGCAACAATAGTTTTCATAGTTTATGGTTCTTGATTACAGTTCCACCAATCCTAAGCGTATGGCCTCCATCGCCATGCCTATTCGACTTTTTACACTTAATTTCACAAAAACCCCTTCTCGATAACCATCTACCGTTCGGGGACTTACGCACATTTTATCAGCAATTTCGGTATAAGTCAAATCACTACATGCCAATTGCAAAAACTCCATTTCTCGTTCATTAAGCCCCATTTTGGCGGCAAGGTTCTCTGCAGGTGCCGTGCTGAGGCTTTTTACCAAGCGATCTGTTACAAATTCTGAGTAATAAAAGCCCTTTTTCGCCAACGAGTCTAAGGCTTCTTTTAGTTCGGTAGGGTGGCTGCCTTTAAGCAAATAACCCCGTGCGCCGTTGCGAAGCATTTTAACGATAGACTCCTCTTTGTCGTTCATCGAAAGTGCCAATACTTTCACTTCGGGGTAGTTATTTTTGAGCCAAAGCGCTGTTTCGTAGCCGTCCATTTCGGGCATATTGATGTCTAACAGCACCATTTCTGGAATCATGCCGAGCTTAAATTGACGGATGAGTTCGTTGCCGTTTTCTGCATCGTACAGTACCTCGTAATCCGAGAATCTTTGGATGAGTCCCGAGATGGCTTTGGCAACTAATTCGTGGTCATCTACAACAGCAACAGTGTGTTTCATGGTGTTGGTTATCGGTGTATCTGGTATCCAAAATCATTTATCTGGCATCGGTGATTTATCTTTGTTTACATCAGGAAGCATAATCAGCACCTTTGTGCCTTGGCTGGGGGCGGTTTGGTAGGTACAAATGCCACCGATGAGTTCGGTCCGGTGACGGATGTTGCGTAACCCGGCCCCAACACTATCAATATTTTTTTGTGCAACTTGCTCATAATCAAAACCTTTTCCATTGTCTGTAACGGTGAGGCAGAATTGATTCGGCCGGTAATCGAGCCAAACGCTGAGGTGCTTGGCACCAGCGTGTTTGAGGGCGTTGCTCACAATCTCTTGCACGACCCGAAACAACACAATTTCTTGCTGATAACCAAGCGAATAACGTTCACCAGTGATGCGCAGCTCGGTTTCGTAGCGGCGGCTCTTGCGAATGCGCTGAAGTTCATAAGCAAGGCTTTGCTCTAACCCAAAATCTTTCACCGCATCGCTGTCCAAACTTTTTGACATAGCTCGTAGCTCACTCATTGTTTGATTGACCAACTCTGTAATATCCTGTGCTTGCTGTTGAGTTTCGGGCGTGTGCAAGTCTCTTTCGAGCATACTGAGGTAGAGTTTTACCACCAGTAGCATCTGCTGAATGTTATCGTGTAGTTCTTCGCCTACATACTTTAGTGTTTGGTTTTGAATCTCTATCTGAGAGCGTAGGATTTCTTGCTCGTAGGTAGCTTTGAGGGTTTGTTTTTCTTGGAAGTGTTGGAGCTTACGGCGCTGATAAAGTAATGCAAAGCGAATCATAAACACCACAAGTAGCAGTAAAACGATGGTGCAGGCTGCAAAAGCAACAAATACCTCCTCGGGATGAAAATCATAAGATTCAACCATTTAATGCTTTTTGTTTGCTCAAAAACGCTACAGTAAATAGTCCATAAAGTAAATAATTGGCTCCTACTCGAATTTGAAAATATAAATGCCACAATGTGTCGGATTGGGCAGCATAGTTGGTGGTACTAAAGACAAATAATAAAATAACTTCGAATGCAACCCATGCAATACTAAACCAAAATAACGAATAGTCAACGAAGCGTTCGGTAGGTGGCACATTGAGTAAATTTCGGAAATAAATTAATCCAATGCTAATAATCGCCACTGCTTCCATAGTCAAAAAGTACGTATTATGTGTTCGTAAAAAAGGCTGAAGCCAGATTGCATTGAACACCGCAAATATAAATATTGGCAGCAAGCTCCATAACAAGCGTTTATCTCGGAGTTCCTGATAAAAAGCCCATACAATCAGTAAATATTGCAAGGGATTGAAAACATGATAAACAAAGCTATTCTGTTGAGCCGATTCTTTAAAATAGTCGGCTGTTTTTTCGCTTACGAGCGTAAGTAAGAGCAAACCCAGCATGGTTTTGCTACTGGCAGACAGCTTTTTAAATCGCACTGCTCCTACTACACAGCCCACCACAATGATGAAGTAATAAATGTCTTTAAAGTCCATAGCGTTTTGCCTCAAAAGTCATCGTTACAGGTTGTTCCTGGCTTGCAGGGATCCAAGTTGTCATATATCTCATTGCTGGTACTGGTTTTACTGGGATTATTATACACATTTTTATATTGACCTGCGGCATTTTTATTTGCACCTACCACTATCATTGTTAATTGAGTAGTACCGGGAATCATGGCCAATAAAAGTCTAACATATTGAGGTTGAGGCACTTGCCCAAGTATATTTATCAAATTCTGTGAATCTATTGCCCAGCCCAAGGGCAAATTCTTTAATATTCTTAAAATTTTGTGTCGTGGTTTATCATTACCTTGATTACTCGGAAGGTTGTCGTCTCTACCAAAAGCTTCTAATTTATCAATGGCACATTGTATGGTTTGCTTATGAGTAGGGCAGGTATTTTCTGCATTAAACTTTTTCACTTCATCAGGAGTAGCAAATGACAATTCAGACAAGTCTTTCAAGTTTTTAACGAGTGCTTGGCTATTCGCTTTTAGCACTTGTTGCTGTTCTATAAGCTCATCGTTTTCGCCTAACATTACCTTTTGAATGGCAAAATATTTTTCAGCAATGCCGATAAGATCTTCAACTGTTTCGATGTAGTTTACAGGATCGCCAGATTTTTGGATGTAGTTCATGGAAGTGGGTGGTTAAATAGTTTAGGAAATGTTACGATTGCAACGGAAATTATTCATTTTCAAGCACTTTGCAAAAATCTCTCTATTTTATTTTTTTACCAACGGGAAAAACACCCTTTTTATACGGGTAAAATACGGTATTATTAGAAATGGGGTGTTTTCTATCCAATAGTACTTCGTGATGTATAAAACCCCGCTTTGTATCGGGGGTTTACGCACCAAAAACCGTATTTTCCACCGTCAAATACGGGGTTTCTCCCATTGAATTGAATAGGTTTTTGTAGTGACCTTTGTCATGGTAATCAACCAGATATGTTAAACAAAAAACAATTCAAAAACCATGAAAAAATTCATTCTTTCAGTAGCAGTAGCCTTCGGAGTAGGGTTCGCTACACTCACCCCATCGGCTCAGGCTCAGGCTGTTACCGAAACCGAAAACTACAAAATCACGACTTATACCCAAGAGGATCTCTCACGAGTGTGGGTAATTGTGGACAAGACCGTTGGCACTCGATTTCTGCTTACAGTCAGAGATGAAAAAGGCTATGTTTTGTATGCTAAGGGCGTAAACAAAAAAGAAAAGCTGTATGCCTTTAAAATTGACCTGAGCCAAGTAGAAAATGGTATGTACTACATTGAAACAACCGACGGCAAAACGCCTATTCGTAAAACAATTCGCAAAGAGGAAATCGCTTATGAAAAGCCTGCCAATACTCAGCGAGTAGTTGCCATGAATTAACCCTTCAAAAGTCATGAAAAAGTATGTTTATTTGCTGTCAGTAGCCCTGCTTTGGGGGTTACTGACAGCTGTTACTAATCCTGTGTCAGCACAAATGCCAATGCGGGTAGAAACTGAACACTACACCGCTATCACCTTCTCGGTGGCTCAAACAGGCGAAGTGTGGGTGTTGGTAGAAAAGCAACGAGGGAAGCCTTTTCGTTTACACGTAAGTGATAACGAAGGCAAAAAACTAATGGCAAAAGAACTCTCTCGACAAAAAACAAAATCTTTTATTAGTCTGAATTTGAACCACTTAGCGGACGGCACATACCTATTAGAACTCAGCGACGAAAAAACACCTATTCAGCAGGTGATTCGCAAAGGGAAAGCCATAACAGAAGTAATGCAAACCGTGCAAGGAGGTGAATTGATTTCCCTTGAATAGCAACTAAAGATGTTAATATGCCCAACGTTGACAGGTCTCTACGATTTGTCAACGTTTTTTGTTACAACGTCGCAATCAAATTCATCACCCAATCGGCTTTGAAAAACAATACAATAATAGGAATGACCAAAGCCCAAGCGAATAGTTGTTGAGACAAGGAGATAGCAGGTAATACGTTCGAATTGTCTGTTGAACGGAAAAACATAACGAAGGGTAGCCGCAGGTAATAAAACAACGAAACAGCGGCATTGAGTAAGCCAAATATCAGCAAAGTCAATAAAATGGGGCTATGCTGGGCTTGGTAAGCCTCATAAAGTGCAGAAAAAACAAATAATTTTGCCGAAAACCCTACCGTGAGTGGCAACCCTACCAAGGCCATCATCACTACCACCACCAATAC
>JBGAVQ010000262.1:0-8179 GCA_044228045.1 Spirosomataceae bacterium | reverse complement strand
TGCCTCTATATGCGCTTCACGGGCTTGGGCTTCGGCTTTTTGGAGGTCGAGGAAACGGGTATAGGTTTGTTCAAATACTTTGGCAAAGCGTTTAAAAATATCATGGGCTTCTGGTACTGGCTCGCCAGTAATAAAGACCATGTTCCCGTGCTTAAAATTGACAATATGGTTTATTTGAAAATTAGGAAGCGTAAAACCACTTTTCAAAAAATGCTTTAAAATTTCACCAAAATCTGGAAGGCTGCCCATATATTGATAATGAGCTACTAATGCCTCTCCGCCCACTTCTTCTGCATAAAAATCTTCTCCTTTTTGCTTAGATTCATATTGACGTATAAAAGATGGACTCTCGGTCAGCGGTATTCTGAAAGGTGGTTGCAGAATACCATTGCTACTCATCCAACCTGTGCAAACTTTCTCATCTTTTTCCCAAATATTATAGCCACAGCTCCATGCAGGAATCCCCAATGTTTGAACTTGCTGAAATAATAGTTTGGCGGTTTCTCCGAGTTCTTCACTATGCTGCATGGCCATTGTTCTACTACGAACTCGCTCCAATGCCGCCTCAATTTTTGCTTCTCTTGCCTGTTCTTCTGCTTTTTGTAAATCGAGAAAACGTACATATGCTTGTTCAAAAACTTTAGTCGCTCGTTTTAAAACACTTATCATTTCTGCACTGTACTCCTGACCAGTCCAACTATCCACACAGAGTATAGTGTTTTTTTCAACCAATAAACTCACAATATGGCTTTCTGCCTGCATAATAAATTCACGTACATTTTGCGGTATGGTTGTCAAACTATTATTAGCAAATACATACTCAAAATAATTATGTATCTGCGTTTTGTTGTAGTGTCTATTAATGAGGTCTTCTCCTGTAAACCTTGATTGCCAACCATCCCTGTAATTGGTATCTTCGTTAAAAGTCTTTTCATCATAAGGTAGCAATACCAAGTCTTCATGTTGCAACTCATTGGCTACCCAAAAAGTAGAATTCATGGTATTTTTATCAAAAAACCAAAAGGCAATTGTCCCAAGTATGACATTGAGTTCTTTCATTTTTACATGGACCATCGCCACTATTTCTTTGAGTTCATTGGACTGCTGCATGGCTAAAGTTCTACTTCTAATTCTCTCCAATGCAGCTTCTATCTGCGCTTCCCTTGCCTGTGCTTCGGCTTTTTGAAGATCGAGAAAACGGATATAGGCTTGCTCAAAAACTTTGGCAAATCGTTTTAATGTTTGAAAGTCTTCTGTGGTGGTCAACTGTCCACCCCAACTATCAAATCCTACAATTGAGTTTTTTTCTGAGGCAAACGTAGTTGTCCAACTTTCGGCTTCAAGTTGTAAATCGGTGACAGATGCAGGAATTATTGATGGATTATGTTTTGCCTCGTAACGGTAATAGTCGTCTTTATCTTTTTCTTTATAAACTTTATTAAGTCCATGTTCGCCATTTTCAATAGCATACCATAAGTCAACAATAATCGGATTATTGGCAACGCTTTCATCGTATGGCATGTTTACTTTGATAGGTGTAGGCAACATGTTTGTAGCCACCCATGACTCAATATTTCTGGTTGGTTTGTCAAAAAGGTAAATAAAAGCTGCATTAAAGGGTATCCCAAGCTCATTAAGTTTATCAAATAAAACCACCACTACGTTTTCAAGTTCATGCGAATGGTGAATAGCAAGTGAGGCAGACCTAACTTTTTCCAAAGCCGCCTCAATCTGTGCTTCTCTTGCCTGCGCTTCGGCTTTTTGGAGGTCAAGAAACCGAATGTAGGCTTGTTCAAACACCTGCCCAAACCTACGCAAGATGGCGTTTTGTTCGTTGGTATAGGGTACGGCCTTGAAATTACTGATAGTCAATGCGATTTTCTTCATGAAAACAATAGACCGAGCCAACCCTTTCCCTTCGCTCACGTACTTTTTTCGTTCGGCGCTGTCATATTCATTCAGCAGCGATGTGCCGTAAAAGTGCCGCCAAATTGTTTCGTATTCTTCTTTTGTAAGTACGTCGCTCATAAACGACTGCCCCTGCATCACCGTTTGGATTGGGCGGTCGAATGGCGTAGCCAGCCACATGACCCATTCTTTGGGCGAGCTGATATAATTAAAATTGGCGAGGTCGAGGTCAAAGCCCAGCTCAACAAACTGCTTGATAACCACCGTGATGACATCTTTTAGCTCTTGGCTGGTACGCATGGCCAAACTACGACTACGCACTCGCTCTAAGGCTGCTTCTATTTGCGCTTCTCTTGCCTGTGCTTCGGCCTTTTGCAAATCAAGAAAGCGGGTGTAGGCTTGCTCAAAAACTGCTGAAAATCGCTGGATAATATTTGCTTCATCAGCATTTAATTCGCCTGGCCCCCAATGTAAAGCACCGTATTTATTGTAAGCCATAGAAAACACCGCCGAAGGAAGGTTTCGCATCAACTGAATAAGCTTTTCGGGTAAATTTTTGTATTCAGAATGATGAAACATCTGGTCGTCATAAGCAGGCTTAATATCTTCACTCAACAAGTACGTTTCGTATTTTTTGCCCGCCCTAAATGCCTCGATATACCCATTGTATATCGGATGGTCAAAGTAAGGCACTTTAAAACTTTGTGGATATTCGTTATCACCAAAGCCAGCTACCCACGATTCGATATCACCGTTATCATTGATAAGATAGACACTGCAGGCACCAAATTGAAAATTGAGTTTCTTGAATTCACCGTACATCACATAGGCTACGTCTTGTATTTCATGGCTATGGTGCATGGAAAGCGACCTGCTTCGCACTTTTTCGTATGGTGCATGGAAAGCGACCTGCTTCGCACTTTTTCGAGAGATGCTTCTATCTCCAACTCTCGGTTTTTGTGTTCCAGTTCAGCGGTTCTTTCTTTTACCTGTTTTTCAAGCGTTTCGTTTTGAGTGGTGAGGATTTGTTGTTTCTCCCGCTCTTGTTCTATTGCTTTGTTCTTCAATTGATCATTTTCAAGTAATTGTTGATTCAATGCTCTATTAACCTCATTGGCTTCGATACCCATAAAAACCGATAAGCTGATAGGTATTGCAACAGCCCCCGTCGTAAAAATCAACTCAACTAAAATTGGGGAAATACCATAGTTCAAATCGTTGTAACCAGTAAGCGAAATACCGTAGTTTAAAAATAAAACCGCTACTGTTCGAGCTAGTAAGCCGAATACGGCAAACAAAAGGGCGATACTCAATATTAAAAAACCCTTAATTTCTTTTTTTAATCCGATCCGAATCAGCCGAATTGAAATGATAAAACCATAAATGGATCCTATCAACAATAAAATAGTTTGCCAAGGGAAGCCATAATTAAAGGCAGAGACCAGTACATAAATCAACTGAAAAGCAACAAAAGCATAGTAATAGTAGTCTAAACGGGTGTTGGCTATGCGATAATAAACGCCCCCCAAACAGAGGACAGAAATGGCTAAAAAACAATTCGAAGTATTCAAAGTATAATAGCGGTATTCAACTGAAAATTGGTTTTCTCCGATCAGCTTAAAAATACGTACAGCTATTATGCCTAAAACATAAACCGCAAAAAGCAGATGTGTTTTATTACTTTTTTGAAAAACATAAAAAGTCGAGTGAAGGACAAAAAGCATAAAGAAAACGCCGACCACAAAAATTTCTAAACCCATGTAATAGCGATTAAATCCCCTTTTGGCATTAAGCGTTGCCACCACATTGAGAAGAGTTACACCAAATAAATGATTTTTTGTTTGCCCGTAAATCTTGGTATATCGGATATTTGGTTGCAAGGCATATCTAACTGCCAAAACATATTTTCCGACAGAATCGGCAGGAAAGTAGATTGGATATTGAAGGGGGTCGTGTGCTTTTACTTTGGTAGAATCGGTATCAAAATGACCAAATTGATGAACCAAACGTCCATTTAAGTAAATTTCAGAAGCACCCGCTTGGCTGACGGCGATACCAAGCGGATTGGGTAGTTTGTTTTTCACCTCAAAGGAAAGTCTTAGCCACTTTATTTTTGAATCGAAAATTTGTGGCAAATCCATAATATCCTTCGTAGGGTCAATACTTTCCCAAGCCGAATCATCAAAATCTGCTTTTGCCCAATCAGGGTTATCGCCAGCGTGGAACTTCCAGCCTTTGTCGAGCAAAATACCTTGTTTGGGCAGGCTATCTATGCGGAACGCCGCCCGGCGAAAGGCAGTTTGCGCCGAAACCGATAAGGACAGTAGAAGAAACAAGTAAAGTAGTGATTTCATAAGAGGAAGGCGTTGGGGATAAACGAAAGTAATAAAAAAAATAGCGCAATAGCAATTTATGCTATCTTACCTATACTCCCGCTGATATTGCACTGGTGTTTTGTGTGTCAGGTTTTTAAACTGCTTATTAAAATTAGATATGGTATTGAAGCCACAGTCATAGCCAATCTGATTGACAGACAGCTGCCCCTCCACCAACAACTTACAAGCATGACCAATGCGAATTTCACTCACAAACTCCGACAAGGTTTTGTTGGTACGGGTCTTGAAATACCGACAAAACGCCGCTGACGACATCCCCACTAAGGAGGCTACTTCATCTAAACGGATTTCTTCCCGAAAATGCTTCATCACATATTCGTGTACTTTTTGCATTCGCTCTGTTTCTGAAATCTTGTAGGTGTTTTGATAACCCAAACTCGTAATAAACTGGTAATCAACTGAATGGGCAAGTTCATTGAGTAAGCTAAGAAGTTTTAAAATACCTTCAAAACTCTGTGTCCAAATCAACTCTTGCAAGACTTGTTGCACTCGTTTTTTGAGGTGGCCTTCTAATTGTAAGCCTCGGTGAGCGTTTTCTAACAATTGTTTGAGCAGGTGCATTTCTGTTTTGTCAAAAAACTCTTTTCCCAAAAAATCTTCGGTAAAATACACTACAATCCCGTGTGTTTTGAGGGGGAAGGCACTGTCAAAATAAATGCGGTCGCTGCGCCATAAATGCGGGATATTGGGGCCTAAAAAAACAGTATCACCAGCCTCAAATGGGCGAATATCGTCGCCAATGAAGCGGGTCCCTGTTCCTTCCACAACTGTAAAAAGCTGATAATGGGGATGAAAATGCCAGTTAGGGTCAAAATACGGCTCTATTAGCTCTCGAACTACATAAGAACCCGTCGGGCTTTCGAGTGATTTTTTAAGAATTGGCTTCATTTCTACAATTTTTGCATAAAATTTCATATAATTCATAAAAATAATCAAAATACAGTCAATACTCGCAAAAGTAGGCTTATTATTTTGCATTATTTTGTCATAAAATTGTGTCGTAAATATCGGTATGCTCGGTCTGTGGGTTTGAGTTCAATACACAAGGCCCAATTTTTAATACAACACGCACAATGAAACTAAGCATGAACCTGCTGCTGTGGGGTACGCAGATGGACGAAAGTATGTTTCCAACCCTCGAACTGATTAAAGAAATTGGTTTTGATGCCGTAGAAGTCCCTTTGTTTGACCCCAATCCAGCTAATTGGGAATCGTGGCGAAAAAAGTTAGATGAATTAGGCTTGGGTCGTCAGTGCGACACCTTTTGTGGGGCAGAGCTAAACCTTATTAGCCCTGATGCAAGCATACGAAAGGCCGGGCTTGATTTCTTAAAAAACTGTGTGGACTGTGCCGTTACCTTGGGCGCACAAAACTTGATGGGGCCGTATCATTCAGCATTGGGCATTTTTACAGGCCAACCAGCTACCGAAACAGAATGGAAATACGGTATTGAAGGCATTCAAGAGTTGGCAGAATACGCTCAAAACCAAAAGATTAAGTTGTGCTTAGAATACCTCAATCGTTTTGAATTATACTTAACTTCGTGTGGCGATGAGTTGATTCAATTTGTGGACGACGTGAATCACCCCAATTGCCAGATTATGTTTGATACGTTTCATGCCAATATCGAAGAAAAAAGCATTGGTGACTGTATTCGCAGCATGGGTGACCGCATTGCCTTTGTACAACTATCTGAAAATGACCGAAGTACCCCAGGAAAAGGAAATGTTGATTGGGCGGGGACATTTGCGGCATTGCAAGACATCAACTACCAAGGCACATTAAGTATTGAAGCATTTAGTCAGAAACTCCCAGCAGCCAATATATGGCGCAAAATGTTTGTGTCCGAAGAACAATTGATGCGGGATGGTTTAGCATTTATCAAACAAAACGTGTGGAAATAATCAAAGAAATTTACTTCTAAAAATACGATCTTAAAACTATGAAAATCAACATCGCTATCGTCGGGCTTGGCTTTGGGGCTGAGTTTATCCCGATTTACCAACGCCACCCGCATACCAATATGTATGCGATATGTCAGCGCAACGTCGAGAAACTCAATGCTATTGGTGATACGTTTGGCATCGAAAAACGGTACTCAGACTACGACGAGCTACTCAAAGACCCAAACATTGATGCCGTACACATTAACTCGCCAATACCAAACCATGCCGAGCAAAGTTTGAAAGCCCTCTACGCAGGCAAGCACGTGGCTTGCACCGTGCCGATGGCAACTTCGGTAGAAGATTGCATGGCGATTGTGAAGGCATGCAAAGAAACAGGCAAAAAGTACATGATGATGGAAACGGTGGTGTATGCACGTGAGTTTTTGTTTGTAAAAGAACTTTACGAAAAAGGCGAACTCGGCAAAGTACAATTTTTAAAAGCCTCTCATCAGCAAGACATGGAAGGCTGGCCCGACTATTGGCCAGGCTTGCCACCCATGCACTATGCTACACATTGTGTTGGGCCTGTGGCAGGTTTGTTGAAATTAGATGCCGAATATGTTTCATGTTTTGGCTCAGGCAGAATCAGTGAAGACTTAGTAAAAATTCACAATTCGCCTTTTGCGGTAGAATCTGCACACATCAAGTTCAAAAATAGTGATTTGAGTGCATACGTTTATCGCTCGCTATTTGATGTAGCACGCCAGTACCGTGAGAGTTTTGAAGTATATGGTTCAAAGAAATCGTTTGAATGGGCTTTGATTGAAAATGAGCCAAATGTGATTCATACGGCAAAGAAACCCGAGCATGATATTCCAGAAAAAGTACAAACACCTGACTATGCTCATTTGTTACCCAAAGAAATCCAATCTTTTACAGGAAAGGGTGTGTATGATTCTGATGAAAACACACATTTGAGCTTTGCACAAGGTGGTGGCCACGGCGGCTCACATCCACATTTAGCGCATGAATTTGTAATGGCCCTCATCGAAGACCGTGACCCATTCCCTAATGCCGCTCAGTCTGCAAACTGGACAAGTGTAGGCATTTTGGCACACGAGTCAGCCATGCAAGGTGGGAAAATTATCTATTTACCTGATTTTAACTCATAAGATGAAACGTCTCCTCCTCTTCTTAGCCTGCATCACTTGTTGGCAAACCACCCAAGCCCAAACACCCCGCCGCTTGGAGATTTTGTTTTTGGGTGACAACGGACATCACCGACCCATCGAACGAGTGCCAACAATCATGGCGGCTTTGGGGGTAAAAGGTATCAACTTTACGTACTCAGACAACCTCAATAGTCTGAATAACAAAAACTTAGCCTTGTATGATGCCGTTTTGCTTTTTGCCAATTGGGACTCCATCCCCAAGCCACAAGAACAAGCCCTCATTGACTACGTGGCGGCAGGTAAGGGCTTGGTAGCAGTGCATTGTGCATCGTATTGTTTCCGCAATTCGCCCGAGTTGGTCAAGATGATGGGTGGACAATTTTGGCGGCATACTTGGGATACCATTCGCCCCATCTGGACTCGCCCCGACCACCCCGCCATTATGGGAACACAGGCATTCAAAACTTTAGATGAAACATACCTGCACAGCAAGCTCCAACCCGACAACTTGATTTTGACCGAACGGGAAATCCAACCTGATCAATACAAAGACAAACCCGGAGTCAAAACAGAGCCTTATACGTGGGTGCGTAATTACGGCAAAGGAAAAGTGTTCTATACAGCTTATGGCCACGACGAAAACACGTGGGGACAGCCTGAGTTTATGAATTTATTGGAAAAAGGCATTCGTTGGGCCGTAGGCGATCAAGCCCTAGCCAGCTTAAAAGCCCTTAATCCACAGCCATTTAGCTACAAAGAAGCCAAGTTACCTAATTACGAAAAACGCCCAGGTGTGCAATTGCAACAAAATGCACTT
>JBGAVQ010000261.1:0-8232 GCA_044228045.1 Spirosomataceae bacterium | reverse complement strand
CAATTCTCTAACTACCCAACTCTTTCCTATCTGCCTTGCACCGCTTATTATCAAGGGTTTGCGACTGTTACGCTTCGCCCATTCTTGTAAATTCTGGCTTATATTTCTTTGCATTGTATCTTATTTTATCTTCAAAATTATTTACAATTTTAGAATAACAATGCTTTTTATGAAATATAATTTTAGAATAACAATACATTTATTCATTTTGAGGTCTTTGAAATAACCAATCGTACATATTTACTCGGAGCATGGAAGCTCGTAGGGCAGTCGGTGCATCAGTATAAGAAATAAGACCTCAAATATCATTCACTTTCTCACCCGCTGACTTCACTTTCAATGCTTTTTTAGTCACTTTCAGGTCTTTGAAATAGCCAATTGTACCAATATCTACATACAATCCAACAAATCCTTTCTTATTGTTGCCCAGCATTTTTTCCACCACAAACGTTGAATATTTGGCATCGTTGATAAACATTTCGGCCATTTCACCATTTACCTCAATCCGCATTTTTATCCATTCGTTGAGCGAAACGGGCGCAGAACCTTCGTACGAACCTGCGGGGAATTTGTCTCGTAATGTCTGAAATTTGAAATCAGGATAGGCAAAATACTGCACTGCGTGGTTTCTAAACATTTGGTTATTTACTCTGCCTACTTTGGGGCGTACATAAATAGATTCCCACGCTGAATCGTCTTCTTTGATCCTAAAATAAAGACCAATAAATCCTGCAATGCCAGGGTAAGGGGCTGGATTTTGTAGTTGGCTATACATTTTTACTTCGATAGTGCCATTTTCAAAATCGTCTAAATCCAGCAATCGGGCATAATGACGGTCGTCCACTGTTTTTTCTAAATTATTGACATCAAAAGGCAAGGCTTTCAAATCTCGTTCGATTTTCAAGACTTTTTTACCTTCAAACTCAATGACTTCACCCGTTACGTTGTGCAACGCAAAGGTTTGTTTGCCAAATTTAAGCTTCTGGGCAAAGGTGCTGTTCGAAGCAAGCAAAAGTGAGAAGAAAAGTATCTTTTTCATGATAGTTTGCTATGAAGATGTAACAAAAAATACGTTTAGATTTTAGTCTTTGCCTCAGCAACCGTCACTGTCTTGCCCAAGGCGCCAAATTCGTGCAAATCACCAAAGACTTCGATGCGAATGGATTGCTCTAAGCCTCCTACTCGCAGGGGTTCAAAGCCATTGTCACGAATAAGCTGCTCCACCGCCCCGTTGATACTTGTGTCGTCGGTAGCATAAAACAAGACAGCGCCGTCGGGTTGTTGATTGGCGGCATTGGCCAATGAAGCCGCTCCTAACGTACCCAAAGCTTTGACGAGTTTTGCCCCTTTGGGCAAGATAGAAGCATTAATTTGCCCCGCCGACTCGTTTTCGCCGATGATTTTATCAAAGCCTCCTTGCGCATTGGGAGCAATGGGATTGGAAGGGTCAATGATGATTTTGTCCTGCAAAAGGGCTTCGTACTGGTAAAAAATCTCTTTAATGGCCGCAAACCAAACCGCCATCACTATAATGTCAGCTTCTCTGATGGCATCGCCAATGGTAGCGGGTTGGACCAAATCGCCCAGTTGTACCGCAAGGGTTTGGGCTTTTTCCAAATTTCGGTCGGCGACAATCACCGCACGGTTGTTTTTTACCAGATTGTTGGCCACTACTTGGCCGATGTTGCCAAGTCCGATAATGGCGATTTTAGAAGTTGTTAGAGTTTGCATCGTCGTAGTCGTTTTGATAAATTGACAATGCAAAAGTACCGTGAGGGAAGGATTCTCGCCCTTAATCTATCTTAGGAAATACCCTTAATGTAGTTTAAGGGTTGGGGCTATTTCTTACTCAAATCCTTCCGAATCTTACTCAAAAACTCAGGCGTAATCCCTAAATACGAGGCGATTTGCGTATTGGGCAGGCGATTAGAAAGATGGGGGTATTGTTCCAAAAAACTCAAATAGCGCTGTTCTGCCGTCGAGCTGAAAGTTTGTAAAACCCTATTTTGCAATTCGACAAACTTGTTCTCGATGATTACCTTAAAAATACGGTCGAGCTTGGGGATATTGATGTACAAGAAATAAAGGTCTTGTTGCTCGATTTGAATGATTTCCGAGGGCTCGATGGCCTCAATAAACAAGCGGCTTGGTTTCTGAGAATGAAAACTCCCAATGTCGGCAATCCAATCTCCTTCGGCAGCAAACTGAATGTTGTGCTCGTAGCCTTTGTCGTCAACACCATACATTTTGAAACACCCTTCCACTACAAACGTATAATGTTTACAGACAAAGCCTTCCTGCAAAATCATCTGACGGCGTTTGATGTGGCGAAATCTTGCTCTTGGTTCTAACAATTTCGTTTCTTCCACATTCAAGGGTATATAGCCTTCAAAATATTTGATGAGTTGTTGCATAAGGGCGTTGCGTATTAAGGAGCGAATTTATGAAATAAACAGATGTTAATAAATTCGCTCAATTCATCCCCCTATACTCATTAGGGTTCATACCCACTTTTTGCTTAAAAAGACGAGTAAAATGCTGTGGATATTTAAAACCTAACTCATAAGCCACTTCGCTGATTGATTTAGTAGTATCTAATACCTTTTCTTTGGCTACTTCGAGTAATTGCGAATGAATGAAGTCTATTGCAGATTTTCCCGTTTCTTTTTTTAATAAATCACCAAAATAATTAGCCGAAAGGTGTAGTTCATCGGCAAAATAAGCTACCGTAGGCAGGCCTTGAATACTCAATTTATCACTCCATAAATATTCATTGAGTTTCTGCTCAAATTGCTCAATAAAGCCATGATTTATGTGTTCACGAGTGATAAACTGGCGGTCGTAAAATCGGGAACAATATTTCAAAAGCAATTCGAGATTCGCAACAATGAGTTTTTTACTATGACGGTCAATGTTTTGGCTGATTTCGGTTGCTATGTTTTCAAAACAATTATTTACAATTTCTCTTTCTCTATCCGAAAGGTGCAGGGCTTCGTTTGCTTGATAACCAAAAAACGAATATTCGTGAATCTGCTTGCCCAAACTCGTGCCTTTGATGAGGTCGGGATGAAACACTAATGCTTTGCCATAGGGCTGGTGCATTTCACCTTCAGGTTCAGTGCCTAACAACTGATGGGGAGCAAAAAACACCACACTACCTTCGCTATAATCGTAGTATTTATTACCGTATCTAATATCTCCGCAATCAGTTTCCTTGATAATAATGGCATAGAAACTCAACGTAAATTTTGTTCTTACCAATTTATTCGACTTATTCAAATCAATCAAATTGATGAGCGGATGCAACGTTTTGTTGTTGAAAGTATCGCTATATTTTTTTATTGTGTCGTAAATTATCATCGCTTTTTTTCTTCAAAACTATGTATAAAAAAACTTACTTATATGAGCATCAGTAAAATTGGTAAGTGAAACCGTAAAATGTATAAAATGGGTGCTTGATTTGAGGATTACTTTTGTGTCGTCAAATCAAACATCTCACAATGAAGCATTTAAACACCTCTTTTGTTTTCCTCTTTTTTGTTTTTGTATCACAAACCAACTTCGCACAAACCCCCGATAGCACCAATAGTATCACTCAATTTTCGGGTTCGGTAGGCATTACCAACAACGGATTTTCGATTATTCCTTCTTTTTCACTTAATAGCCCCGCTTTTATTACAAATCTGGCTTGGCGAAAAAAGCGTTTCAGTTTTGAGCCAGACATCCGGCTTGTACCTAATGCCAGCAAAGGTGGCTTGCTTCTTTGGCTTCGCTATAAAGTGGTTGAAAACAAAAAGTTTGGTTTAAGAGTAGGCGTTCACCCTGCTATAAATCTTATTAGGATTCCTCATACAGAAAATGGCGTTACCAAAGAAATCACCGAAATGCTACGTTTTGGAGCTTTTGAGGTAGTACCGAGTTATCAAATTAGCAAAAAAGTTGGTGTCAGTGCTGTGTATTTGCAAGGTCATGCTTTTCAGAAATGGGGACCTCAATTTACGAATGTATTATTTTTGAATACCGCTTTCACTGATTTAGGACTTTCTAAAAACCTCAGAATCAGCATTTTCCCATCGGTATTTTTCTTACAAACCGATGGTTACAGAGGCGATTATTTTACGCTAACTACGGTTTTGGCTCATAAAAACTCACCTTTCAGCTTTAGTTCAACCATTAATCAAACCTTTAAAGCCGATTTGCCTGGTAATAAGGATTTTATGTGGAACGTAGGCTTGAACTATGGTTTTGGGGCGAATTACAAGAAAGTAAAATAATTTGAGATGTGAAACACAGTTGCCAGAGACTACTTTCACAAACACTTATTTTACGCCTTAGAATCTTGGCTATCAGTGTTCTTTTATAAATTTGATAAAAAATAAATCCTGAGAATATGAAAAGAACTCTTTCACTCTTCGTCTGTCTTCTTTCTCTAAATCTTGCCGCACAAGACAGCAGGCGTATAGCCCCCGTTCAGCAAAGCTATGAGGACTTTCCAGAGTCGAAAGCCAGTCATAAAAACATGAAAGCGATTGTTATACCGAAAGACAACACACAAATAAACTACAAACAAAATGTAAAATACATCACCCGTGATGGGCTGGATTTAACCTTGCAGGTTTTGAAACCCAAAAATGTCAAAGGAAAATTGCCGTGCATTGTGTATGTACAAGGTTCGGCATGGTTTAAGCAAGATGTCTATGGAAATTTGCCTCAATTGGCTGAATTTGCCAAGCGTGGCTATGTGATTGCTATTGTAGAATATCGCCCTTCGCCTGTGGCTAAGTTTCCTGCACAAGTACAAGATGCCAAGACGGCTATTCGGTTTATGCGTAAAAATGCCGAAGCCTACGGTATAGATACTGAAAACATCTTTGTTTGGGGCGACTCATCAGGTGGACATACCGCTTTGATGGTAGGACTAACCCAGAATAACCCAGAACTGGATACCGAAGACTACAACGAATTTTCGATAAAAATCAATGGCGTAGTAGATTTTTATGGCCCTACGGATATTTCGCAGATGAATTTTGAACCTTCAACTTGGGACCACACCGAGCCAAAAAGCCCCGAAGGGATGTTGATAGGGGGAAAAAATGTAATGGAAAACTTAGCCGAGGCTGCCAAAACCAATCCGATTAACTATGTAAAAGACCCCAAAACCGCCGCACCGATATTGATACTACACGGCACAAAAGACCGTTTAGTACCTTTTCATCAAAGTGTGTTATTGGCAGATGCTCTATTACAAAAAAGCTATGCTTATGAATTTTACCAATTAAAAGGTGCTGACCACGGTAGCCCAGAGTTTTGGACAAAAGAAGCATTTGATATTGTTGAGAAATTCTTGAAGGTGAATATGGTAAAAAAGTAATTCGATACATGCTACGGTGACTTTTGAATTAGGCGAATAAAAATCTCAAAATAAACAACAATGAATACAAAAACTGTAAATGCTTATGGTGCAGAGGCTTCTACCGCACCGATGAAACGCTTAGCTATTTCACGAAGAGCCGTTACGCCTCACGATGTGGAAATTGAAATCTTGTATTGCGGCATTTGCCATTCAGATTTACACGCCGTGCATAATGATTGGGGCAGCACAGTGTATCCGATTGTACCAGGTCACGAAATTGTAGGCAAAATCACAAACGTTGGCGAAGGTGTAACCAAATTTAAAGTGGGCGACTTGGCAGGTGTTGGGTGCATTGTGGACAGTTGCCGTGAATGTGACCACTGCCACGATGGAAACGAACAGTTTTGCAACAAAGGTTGGACGGTAGTTTTTAATGCTAAGGATAGAAAACACGGCGGCATTACCTATGGTGGTTTTTCGGAAAGCATTGTAGTAGATGAAAATTATGTAGTACACGTACCCGAAACCTTAGATTTAGCCAGTGCAGCACCCATTCTTTGTGCAGGAATCACCGTTTATTCTCCACTTAAACACTGGAATGCTGGCCCAGGAAAGAACATTGGCATCATTGGCCTTGGTGGCTTAGGCCACATGGCCATCAAAATAGCCAAAGCAATGGGGGCCAACGTAACCGTTTTTACAACCTCACAAACAAAAGCTGATGATGCCAAACGCTTAGGTGCAGACAATGTGGTTTTGTCCTCAGATGCAACACAAATGAAAAGCTGCCCAAAACAAGATATGATTTTAGATACAGTATCAGCAAAACATGACATAAATACTTACCTCAACCTTTTAAAAGTGGATGGCTCTTTGGTATTGGTTGGTTTACCCAATCAGCCGCTTGAAGTAGGAGCTTTCAATGTGGTCAACGGACGAAAAAGTTTTTCGGGTTCTAACATTGGAGGTATTGCCGAAACTCAGGAAGTGCTTGATTTTTGTGCAAAACACAATATCTCTGCCGAAATCGAACTAATCAAACCCGAAGAAATCAATGAAGCCTTTGAACGATTAGAGAAAGGAGATGTAAAATATCGGTTTGTGATAGATATGGCTTCTTTCAAGAACTAAACAAAAAAACATTCATCAACTCAAAGCAGGACTTGCTGTTCTATTATCCAATCATGTTCAGCGGCGAATTTATGAAATAATCAGATGCTAATAAATTCGCCAACCAATTCACCCCCCGATACTCATTCGGGGTTTTGTTTCAACAGGCTGATGAAGTGCTGTGGCTATTTAAAGCCTAATTTGTAGGCAATTTCACTGATTGATTTGATGGTATCGAAGATTCATGCTTTGGCAGTTTTTTATGGCAATATTCATAAACCATAAATTCCATATAAAGGTATGTTAGTTAGCCAGTCCTGCTCTCGAAAACAGCTCATTGAGGTTCGGACTGTACAGCTTGGCTTAAATTTTTCTACAAAAACTTTCAAGCTTTTCGATTTCAAATTCTCTTCTGCTTTTACTTCGATGGGTATGATTTCATGTTGCTTTTGAATCAAAAAATCCACCTCGGCAGTAGCATTGGGAGCCGACCAATAGTATAATTCATGATTTATTTTGAGTTGTTGGGCTACAAATTGCTCAGTCATTGCTCCTTTAAACTCCGTTAAAATCATGTTTTTTTCTAAGAGAATTTTTGGGTCAATTTTCGCAATGGCGTTTAATAATCCTACATCTAAAAGAAACAATTTGAACGCATCTATATTGGCATAGGCATTTAGAGGAACCGTTGGCTTTTCGACGCAATTTACTTTCAATATCAAACCCGCATCAGAAAGCCATGCGATAGCCGTTTCAAAATCTTTGGCACGTGAACCTTTTTTGATTTGACCATAAATAAATTTCCGATTTTCTTTTGCCAATTGACTTATCAAATGTTGCCAAACTAATCTAATTTTAGGGACAATTTCGATGGACGCATATTTTGCAAAATCGTTTTCATAACCCATTAAAATTTTGTCTTGAATAGTCCTTACGGTGCTTATATTTTCAAACTGAATATAATTTGCTACTGCCTCGGGCATGCCACCTATGAAATAGTAGAGCCTAAGAAATGCTATCAGTTTTTCGTGGAAAGTATCAATGATAGCCCAATTTTTTGCCTCCAAATGCTCTTTAAGCAGGTTTTGTCCTATATTTTCTAAAAACTCAAAGAAACTCATTGGATACATCCGCAGAAAATCAACTTTGCCAACTGGAAAGGAGGTGTTTTTTTGTAATGAAACGCCCAACAACGAACCCGCCGCCACAATATAGTATTGGGGGGCTTGTTCGCAAAAATATTTTAATGCCGTAAGCCCCTTCTCAGCTTCTTGAATTTCGTCGAAAATGAGCAAGGTTTTGCCACTTTGTATTTTGTGATTGACCTCAATTTCGATGATGGAGATAATCCGTTTTATGTCAAAGTCGGTGGAAAACAAGGACTTCAATCGCTCGCTGCTTTCAAAATTAAGATAGACAACTTGCTCAAATTCATTCTTGCCAAACTCTTTCATCAGCCATGTTTTACCTACTTGCCTTGCTCCTTGAAGAATTAATGGCTTACGATTAGGGTCATTTTTCCAATGAATCAACGCATCATAAAGTGTTCTTTTCATATTTTCATTTGATTTAATGTGTAATATTACACTTTTTCAAAGGAAAAAATGAAAGTTGTCGCACTTTTTCAAAGGAAAAAGAAAAAGCACTGTCAAATATCCAACTTCCGCCCAGCCAGCCCTCAGGATTGCGGTGGTCGAAAAATAGACTCGTTTTTGTATCAAGCGTTTTGATGGCTTCCATATCTGCTGAGTCAATTTCAAAGTTGAGGC
>JBGAVQ010000260.1:0-8287 GCA_044228045.1 Spirosomataceae bacterium | reverse complement strand
ACTGGCAAGGACACCCCCTCCGAAAAGACTACCAAGAGCAAGAACATTATCATGGTATTGTAGTGAAATATTAGTCAGAATTACTTACTTCTCAATTATGTTTCTTAATTTAGTTGCAACAAACGTTCCTACTGCCCAACCTGATGGATTGGCTCAAGAAAAAAGGTATTCGAGTATTGATGTATCACAAGGTCTCGCTGTATAAGCAGGATTTTATGACGGTGACTATTGCCCAATTAGAATGGCAACTTAACTACCTCTTGCAGCAAAAATTTGAGTTTATTTCGGCAAGCCAACTACTTGATTACCTGACCAAAAGCAAACCATTACCGCCCAAACCCATCCTACTGACGTTCGACGACGCTTACCTCAATAACCTCGAACTCGCTGTGCCAATTCTGCAAAAATACCAAGCAAAAGCCTTGTTTTTTGTACCAACCGCCTATATTGGGCAATCAAGTTCGTGGGATTTTAATGCCGAAACCCTCCTTACCGCTACTCAACTGAAGTCTTTACCACCCGAGCTAATCGAACTGGGCTTACACTCCCACACCCATCAGAATTACAAGCATTTAACGGCGCAAGAAATGGAACAAGACGTAACGCTTTGCTTACAAACCTTCAAAAAATTAGGACTTCCGTTTATTCCTGTTTTTGCCTATCCGTATGGTGGCCGCCCCAAAAACCCAAGCTTGCTAAACGCCATGAAACAGCTCTTTCAAAACAGTGGTGTTCGACTTGCATTTAGGATTGGAAACCGAATTAACCCATTTAAAATCAAAGATTTATACGAAATAAACCGGCTTGACATTAGAGGTACTGATTCTGTTAAGTCATTTAAGTGGAAAATTAGTTGCGGAAAAATGTTTTGATGATTTGCGTATCTTTGGGCAAATTTTCACCTTACCCCATGCCCATTTCTGCCGTACTGATTACGCTCAACGAAGAGCATGTGTTAGAAAAAACACTTCGTGCTTTGGCCTGGACAGACGAAATAATAGTGGTGGATTCGGGCAGTACCGATGCTACCGTTGCCATAGCCGAGCAGTTTGGAGCAAAGGTATTTTACCGAAAATTTGACGGATATGGCCCTCAAAAACATTTTGCGGTTACTCGGGCCTCTCACGATTGGATTTTGGCCCTTGATGCCGACGAAATAGTAACCGAATCGCTACAAGCAGAAATCACCACAACCCTTCAAAATCCTGATCATCAAGGCTATTACGTACCTATTTCATTGGTTTTCTTGAATCGCTTGCTTCGGTTTGGTGGCGAATACAAAATGTTACATTTGAGGTTATTCAATAAAAAATTCGGGAATTTCAACCAAAAACCAGTGCATGAAGGCGTAGAACTAAACACAAAAATAGGGCGGTTACAGCACCAACTTTTGCATTACAGTTATGCCGATTTGCACGACTATTTCCAAAAGTTTAATCATTACACCTCTCGTGCAGCTACCCAACTGCATGAACAAGGCAAAAAGGCATCGCTTTGGCAAGTAGTGGGTCGCTTTCCGCTTACTTTTTTAAAAAATTATGTCTTGAAATTAGGTTTCTTAGACGGTTATGCTGGCTTTGTGTGGGCTTTGTTTTCGGCCATGTATCCTGTGGTGAAGTATGCTAAATTGAGAGAAAAAAACATTTAGAAAGGTGCAGAAAACCATTTTTTTAGAAACCGAACGACTTCGTAACCTACACAGTGGCTTGGGGCAATTCTGTTGGCATTTGGGCCAGGCACTTTGCCAACAAGCAGATGAGTCGCTCCGGTTTACTTTTTTCGTACCCTCGCAGCATCGAGGTATTTTTGGTCAAAATATTGATTATCAAACGGTTTCGCCTATCTACAAATTCTTTCCACTCCCACAAAAAAAAGATATTTGGCATATTTTTCATCAAGACTCCGCTTATTGGCCTTCTCGCCTCGGCACGCATCGTTCTAAGGTAATTTTGACCATACACGACCTCAATTTTTTGGAAAGATCAGATTATAGTCAAGCCAAAAAACAGCAAAAACTGGCTGTTCTTCAACATAGAATTGACCGTGCCGATGTGCTCACTACTATTTCTGATTATACGGCTTCAGTCATTAAAACCCACTTACAAACAGACCATAAGCCACTTCATGTTATTCATAATGGCAATTCGCTTGTTGCTATTGATTTAAGCAATTTTTCGACTCCTGATGAACTAAAAAGCATCCGAGCTAATCAGTTTTTGTTTAGCATTGGGGTAGTTCATCCAAAAAAAAACTTTCATGTATTACTACCACTATTGCAGCAAAATCCTGATTTACAGTTGGTTATTGCAGGCAACACGGCTAACCCATACAGTCAAAAAATTGTAGAAATTGCCCAAAAACTGGGAGTAGCCAATCAGCTGATGCTATTGGGTAATGTTTCGGACGAAGTAAAATATTGGTTGTTTCAGCACTGCTTGGCATTTGTGTTTCCATCGCTTTCAGAAGGCTTTGGGCTGCCTGTGGTAGAAGCCATGAGCATAGGTAAGCCTGTTTTTCTCTCCAATTTAACCAGCCTGCCCGAAGTCGGCGGAGATGTGGCCTATTACTGGCAAAATACAGACCCTACGCATTTGCAGGCTGTTTTTGAGCAAGGAATGACTGATTATCAGGCAAATGCAACAAAAAAAGAAGCAATACAAAGGCAAGCTCGTCGCTTTACTTGGCAAAAAGCTGCTGAAAAATATATACTTTTGTATAAGAATATGAACTAACTATCTTTGAAAACCTATTTCCGTATCCTCTCGTATGCCCGCCCATTGGGGCGTTATTTGGCTCCTTACACTGTGTTTTCAATACTTGCCAGCGTGTTTGGCATTTTGAATTTCACCCTCATTCAGCCATTATTAGACGTACTGTTTAACCAAGTATCGGTTAGCCCCGAAGCCTTGCAAAAGCCCATCCCTCGTTTTGATATTAGTTACATCAGTAGCCTGTTCGACTATTACTTTGCCTTTGTAACCCAACAATACGGCAAAACAGGTGCTTTGCAGTTTGTGTGCGCTACTATTGTGGCATCGGTGCTGATTTCCAATGTATTCCGCTATCTTTCGGTTCGTACTATTGAGAATGTAAAGGCTCATACCATTGCCTCGCTCCGTCAGGCTGTTTTTGAAAAAACCGTTCGCTTGCACCTGAGTTTTTTCACCAACGAGCGCAAGGGCAATATCATGGCGTATCTTACCACCGACGTACAAGAAGTTGAAAACTCTGTGGGACGGGCTTTCACAGCCTTATTTAAGGAGGTTTTTACCCTTATCATGTACTTTGTTTTTTTGTTTCGTATTTCTTGGAACTTGACCCTTTTTACCTTGATACTATTACCGATTTCGGGCTTGGTAATTGGGGGATTAAGCCGAAAACTCAAAGAAAACGCTCACGTTGTACAAGGCCGATTGAGTAATTTGACCAGTATTTTGGACGAGGTTTTTGGTGGAATGCGCATTGTGAAAGCGTTTACGGCAGAGGGAATTATGAGCGAACGCTTCAAACAAGAAAACTTTGGCTACAAGGCTGCTATTCTCAAACTCTACAATCGGGTTGAGTTAGCTTCTCCTTTTTCGGAGTTTATGGGCGTACTTTCAGTATCCATGTTGTTGCTTTATGGCGGCTCAATGGTGCTTTCTAACCAGTCCGAGCTATCGGCTTCAATGTTTGTAACATACATTATTTTGTTTTCGCAGGTGCTACGCCCCGCTAAGGAGATTTCGAGTGCCATTAGTAGCCTTCAACGGGGTGTGGCCTCGGCTGAGCGTATTCTGGGCTTGCTCGACACCGAAGATGCCGTTCAGAATGACCCCAATGCCCAAACCCTCCATGACTTCAAGCAAGCCATTCGTTTTGAGGATGTTAGCTTTGAATATGAGGTCAATAATCCTGTTTTGAAAAAGATAAATTTTGTACTTCCAAAGGGAAAAACTTTGGCATTGGTAGGTTCGTCGGGTAGTGGAAAGTCAACGATTTCGGACTTAATTCCACGGTTTTATGACACAACCGAGGGGCAAATTTTGATAGATGGTATAGACATTCGGCAGTGTACCAAACGTTCGTTACGGCAGTTGCTGGGCATTGTTACGCAAGAATCTGTGCTGTTTAACGATACCATTTTTAATAACATCGCTTTTGGCCTCAACGCCACCCAAGCTCAGGTAGAGGAAGCCGCCAAAATTGCCAATGCCCATGAGTTTATTACCGAAGCCCCCAATGGCTACCAAACCATGATAGGAGACCGAGGAACCAAACTGTCGGGAGGCCAACGCCAACGCCTAAGCATAGCTCGAGCAGTACTCAAAAACCCTCCGATTTTGATTTTGGATGAGGCAACGTCTGCTTTGGATACGGAATCTGAGAAATTGGTGCAAGATGCCCTCACCAATTTGATGAAAAACCGCACTACGCTGGTGATTGCCCACCGCCTAAGTACAATTCAGAACGCTGATGAGATTTTGGTGCTGCATCAAGGAGAAATAATTGAGCAAGGCACGCACGACGAACTCATTCGCCAAGATGAAGGTTTTTATAGGCGGCTCAATCTGATGCAACAAACGCTTTGACCATGTTTTTATTAAACTGAGTATGAATTGATTGCATCTTATATTTTTCATTCTACCCTTCACTCATTCAATCATTGCAACAATGGCTCTTTTCGGTTTTTCTATCCTTATGCTTCTCAAAATGCTCTTCGCAGCGTTCAATGGCATTTTGTTTACCCAAACAGGCTTAGACAAAATCATGGACTACAAAGGCAATCTGAGCTACTTTGGTGACCATTTCAAAAACTCACCCTTAGCCAGTACGGTGGGCATACTTTTGCCTGTTATTATGATCATTGAAACTACTGCAGGGCTAACATCCTTGAGCGGATTAGTGATGCTATTAGCTGGCGATGAGATGCTTGCCGAGGTAATTGCATCTGCGGGTATGTTGTTTGGGGCCATAGCCATTACTTGCCTGTTTATGGGGCAACGCCTGGCCAAAGACTATGCGGGCGCAGCGTCGCTTGTGCCTTATTTTTTGATGACTGCTGCGGGATTGGCTTTATATTTGGTCTGAATCGGGCGTATGTCTGATGCCCTTACGGTTTATTGTTTGGGCTTACGCCCTACCTTGGGGCGTTCTTTCACTTTTTGAGGGCGTTCTCGGAAGGTTTTATCCTCAAAAAATTGCGCCAGCGACTCCAAAATAATGTCTTTCTGAGTAAGTCCTTCCCAATAGCCATAATCTTTCATTTTTTCGAGCCATTCGTTGGGGCAATCAAATGTAACTTTGGTACTTCCCTGTGCCTCTTCTGACACTTCTATTGTGGTTGAAGCAGGTGGTGTTTCGGTCTTCAACACAGCAGTTGGCAGCGGTGCGAATTCAAATTTTTTTTCTTTAGCCATGTCTTAATCGTAAATCAAAAAAGTCGAGAAAGTAGTAAGTTGCCCATATTCACTACGCCATCCGTTCCAAAATCTCTTTGGTGAGGTTGTAATAATCTTGTGCGCCATTGCTGTCAGGGGCATAATCAAAAATGGGCATTCCTTGCGACTGTGCCTCAGAAAGTGCAATATTGTCTCGAATATAGGTAGCCATAAAACTGCCATTTAGTTGGCTTTTTGCTGCCTCAATGAGTGCATTACTAATTTTTTTGCGAATGCGTGGGTTGTAGCGTGTAGCAAACACCCCACCAAGCGAACTGTTAGGGCTTATTTGCTTGATTTCACCTGCATACTGCAAAAAATTACGTAGCCCTTCGTAGCTCAAAAACTCTGCTTGCAAAGGCACAAAGTAGGCATCGCAGGCGACCAACGCAATACGTGTCATGCCAGAAAGTGCTGGCGGACAGTCAATTAGCACAAAGTCGTAGCGGTCTTTAATTTTGTCAAGTGCAATTTTGAGGTTAAACGGAAACACTGGTGCAGCTTTAATGGTATCCTCTTTATTAGCCAATTCTGCCGAAGCCGGTAGCACGTCTATTCCGTTGCAATGCTGTACAATTTGCTCAAACGGTTTTTCATTCAAGATAAATGAACCACTGTTGTACTGAACCGTTTCGTGCGCAATACCAGCACTTTTGGTCAAGCTGGCTTGGGTGTCTAAGTCAATCACTAACACTCGGCTGTTGCCAAAAGTAGCAAGCCCTGCGGCGATATTTTGGGCAGAGGTAGTTTTGCCAACCCCGCCTTTGTTGTTTACTATGGTAATTATTTTCATTTTTTGTCAATCAATTCCAAAAGGTTAATATCGCAAAAGTGCCTGTCATCCCTTTTTCTTTTACACGTTCACCTATTTGGAGGCGAAATACCGAACCCAAAACCGAAATACCAAGTTACTGAGTAATTATTTTACAAACTATACTTTTTAAATGGTGATTTTGGGGTCGAATCAAAGTTTCAGAAATTCAACGCAACACTTCTCCATTTTTTTTCGTTTCTTGTATGAGTTTTTGTTTTTAGGGAGTCAAGAATAGTTAGGTTGAAACAAGATGAAAAACTATAGCATATTGATAATGATTGCATTAGGCTTTGCAGGTTGCATTAAAGAGCCTAATTTTAGTGATACTCCCAGTATTTCGTTCAAGAGTATTAGCAAAGTGATTAGTACCGATGCTTTTACTCAGGCCAAAAAAGACTCTGTTACTGTAACGATTTTTTTTCAGGATGGTGATGGCGACTTAGGCATGACCCAAAAAGACTTTCAAGACGATAAGTCACCGCTCAAAGGAATCAATAATTACGAAGTAAAAGTGTTTCGTCGTAAAAATGGCGTTTTTAGCGAACTCAAACTAACGCCTGCCTTGGGGGGGTTCTTCCCACTCCTCCGTACCGATGGCAAAACTGGCCCTATCGAAGGTGATTTGAATTATTCGTTTGATTTTTTGCAAGCCTTTACGCCCAAACGAGATACGCTCAAATTTGAAGTCCGCATCCGTGACCGTAAACTCAATTACAGCAACACCATCCAGACAGACCCCATTGTGCTGAATGAGTGATTAGCCCGGTAGCATAATCCTGAATGTTGTTCCTTTGTTTACATCTGAGCGAAGTACAAACAACTTGCCGTCGTGGTAGTTCTCTACAATTCGTTGGGCTAAGGTAAGCCCCAGCCCCCAGCCTCGCTTTTTGGTGCTATAACCTGCATTAAATACCTTCTTGAAGCTACTTTTGGGTATTCCCTTGCCCGAATCGCTTAAGTCTATAATAATTTGCCGATAGTTGAGCCTATCAATTTGAAGATGAATACTGCCGCTGTTGCCCCCAATGGCATCTGCTGCATTTTTGCATAGGTTTTCAATCACCCACTCAAACAGGTAGCGATTTATCGGAACTGTCTGGTCTTCTGGCAGTTGCGTAGCTACCGTAATTTTGGTTTTGCTCGAAATCCGTTTCTCCAAATAGCCAGCAATGTTCTTCACAATTTCCAGTATGTTTTCGTCTTTGAGCGTAGGCACAGAGCCGATGTTAGAAAACCGAGTAGTAATCATACCCAGTCGCTGCACATCTTTGTCAAGTTCACTGGTTATTTCGGGGTCGTAGCGTTCGGGGTCTGTTTTGAAAAACTCAACCCAGGCCGTTAGCGACGATAGCGGCGTACCCAACTGATGAGCCGTTTCTTTAGCAAGCCCAACCCAAACTCGGTTTTGTTCAGCCCGCCGAGCACTACTAAACGCTAAGTAGGCCATCCCACCAAAAAGCATCACTACAAACAACTGAACCAGTGGATAATAGCGTAACTGCCTCAACAAAAACGAGTTACTATAATACACATAGCCTTTGTTTCCATCGCCTAAGTCCAGCTCAATAGGTGAATGTTCTTCCTTCATATTCTCTAAGTTCTGCTCAATAATTGCCTGTTCGTCAGCACGTTTGGCATTGGGCGGAAACTTTATATTGATAGACGACAAGAACCCCGTTTCGTTCACATACACTACCGGAATAGTGGTATTAGTTGAATCCTTAACGATATAGTTCATCAAGAAATCTATGTTCTCATCTCGGCTTGCTGTTAAGGCATAGCGAAGCCCCTGTGCATATAACTGAACCTGCCGCTCTTCTTTTTGCTCGAGTTGCTTGACCAATTGGTCGGTATAGTACATCGAAAGCATGACCATAAAGCCCGCCACAATGAAGATAGCCAGCTTGAGGTTATTTTTTTGGTTATAAATATCTACAGACAGCATAAGTTGTTAAGTCGCAAGTTCAGTAAGCCGTAAGTCGAGACTGAGGCTGCGTAAGCCATGGTTACTACGTTTGAAATTTTGTGAAAATAAGTATCGTTTTCAATTGCA
>JBGAVQ010000259.1:0-8320 GCA_044228045.1 Spirosomataceae bacterium | reverse complement strand
CACCACAATGCTTCCTGAGAAAATGTACCCCAGTGAGTCTGGATACAAGGCAATTGGCAGATGCTCCCAATGAATTAAGTCTTTGCTGATAGCATGACCCCAGTGCATAGGCCCCCACACGGTGCTGTCGGGATAATATTGATAGAACAAATGGTATTCGCCTTCGTGATAAACCAAGCCGTTGGGGTCGTTCATCCAACCTTTTTCAGGCGAAAAATGAAACTGCGGGCGGTGTTGCTCTTGGTAATAAGTACTCTGCTCCGAAGGTTTAGAACACGCCACTATCAAGCCAATTAACACAATCAATACAAGGTATTTCATAAAATTTTCTTTGTTTATTTACATTTTCCGTAAATCTACTAAAGAAATATTGTTAGTTTAGGGTAGTACTAAGTAAAAAATGGTCGGTTGTAAGCCGACCAAGATTCTTGAAATTAAGCATGAATAAAATCCGATGCTTAATCTGGCTCTCTATCGAAAAAAACTCCAATTCGCTCTTTGTTATGAGAAAGCACCTTATTTTACCAATAGGGTTGCTTGTCGTTACTGACGAGCAACCCCTGGTAATATTCATCATAGGTTACTTTCGATGACAAAGGTATCTTACTTAATTATCACTTTTTTATCTTAACTATTCTGTTTTTGTAAAAATTATTACATTTTTTTGAACTATTTTTGGAACAAATTGAAACAATTTACATCATCAATAATTATCCCCCACAGGGGGCGGTCCGACGTATCGGTTAGGGGGCTATGAACATCAACAAAAATCTGTGCGAAAAACTCTATGGAGAGGTAAAAACAAAACTTCAAGAAGAGTTTGTGAAGCGAGGAATGACCTACCGAGGATCTGAAACATCTATTTGGAAATTGGTAAATCCAAAAAATGATAAGACATATTTCCAAATCATTTTAGAGGAACTCACCAAAACACAGTTCACAACCATCTTCAACAACATGTATCTGTGGCGAAAGCGCAATGAGGTACAAACTCGAGAAGTTGTTAATTTTCAGGAAGATTACCTTTATCTTTTTATCAAGTTTCTGGGCTATGCCAATCCACAAGAGTATATCAGTACCTTTTCGCTGACCCTACATAGTTTTTTTGGCATCAAGAAAGAAGGTAAAATTATTGTAGTTCAACCTATTTTTGATGCCAACAAAGATGTCCCCCCGCCCGACTTGGGTGGTAAGTTCCCCTTGGCCAACGAGCAAACCGTGGACTCACGAGATACCGAATGCTTACTCGAACTTATTAACTTGTTTCATGACTATAATCAGACCCTACCTAAGCGGGTTTATGACCAAGATTTAGTCAAAATTAATAATCAAGTATATCAATTTATTGAAACAAATCTAAACCTAAACAAAACAAATTGTATTTTCTCGATTGGCTTTTATTCCAACTATTTTTTCAGGTGGGTACTTACCAATCATGCAGCCACTTACGTCGAATATCTTGAGAACCCTGTGCGTTTTCGGGTGAGGTATTTTAGTCCATATCTTCAACAAGCAGTCTGGACTGATTACTACGAAAGCAGTGCTACGTTCGATTGTGGTTTTTTACTCAAACTCACTATACAATTTACAACAGAAACGATTCCTTGTTATTTCTTTTGTGGTATCGAAAACAAAGGTACACGAGCCATTACCAGTTATTTGTGCCAAAACTGGAAGACGATTCAACAGAAACAAGATTTTGAACGAGACGAACCGCTTAACGATGCGCCTTTTTTGATGGTGTTCAAGGTCAATAAAAGTAACCTGACCGAAATCTATTGCGAGAAAGTAGTGAAGTTGGATTTTTGAAAGTAGTTTGCAAAATATTTTAACATAACCTCAATGCCAAACCTAAACACAAAACTAAACCAAACCAACACCTACGATGCCATTGTGATTGGCTCGGGCATGAGTGGCGGCTGGGCAGCCAAAGAACTGTGCGAAAAAGGACTAAAAACGCTTGTCCTCGAAAAAGGGCGCATGGTCAATCACATTGAAGATTACCCTACCATGATGCAAGATGCCTGGGACATGGAGCATCGGGGGGCCATGACCGCTGAGGATGTTAAAAAGCATCACATTCAGGTACGCAGCGGCTTTGTGGGCGAGGCTACCAAGCATTTTTTTACCAACGACCTCGACAATCCCTACGAAGAAACCAAACGTTTTGACTGGATTCGGGGTAATCACGTGGGTGGGCGTTCTATCACGTGGGGCAAGCACGTGTACCGTTGGAGTGAGCATGATTTTGATGCCAACGCTCGTGAGGGTATTGCCATTGATTGGCCTATTCGCTACAAAGACATTGCTCCGTGGTATTCTTATGTAGAAAAATTTGTTGGTGTGAGTGGCGAAAAACTTGGGCTTGCCCACCTGCCTGATGGGGAGTTTTTGCCTCCGATGGAGCTAAATTGCTTAGAAAAACACCTCCGCCAAGAGGTACAGGCCAAGTTTAAAGGTCGCTATGTGACCATTGGACGAGTGGCTCACTTGACCGAACCACAGCCTCATCACCTTGAATTAGGCCGTGGCAAATGCCAAAACCGCAATCGTTGTTCTCGTGGCTGTCCGTATGGAGCGTATTTTAGCAGCAATGCCGCTACGCTGCCTGCAGCGAATCGAACAGGAAATTTTGCCATTCGCCCCAATTCTATTGTTCATTCTATTCTTCTCGATGACAAAACTGGCAAAGCAAAAGGGGTGAAAGTAATTGATAGTGAGACTAATAAGGAAGTAGAATTTTACGCCAAAATCATCTTCTGTTGTGCTTCTACACTGGCTTCTACACAAATCTTGTTGAATTCTACGTCAAGTCGTTTTCCCAATGGCATGGGCAATGATAGCGGCGAGTTGGGTCATAACCTCATGGACCACCACTATCACGTGGGGGCTATGGGCACTTATGACGGACTGGAAGACCAATATTACAAAGGCCGTAAACCAACAGGTATTTTTATTCCGAAGTACGTAAACATTGACGATGCCTCTAAAAACCCGAACTTCTTGCGGGGCTACGACTACCAGAGTGCTGGCGGTGGCCGGGGCGATTGGGGACGGGGCAATGGCATTGAGGGTGTTGGCGGGGCGTTTAAAGACAGTTTGATGAAACCAGGCGGTTGGAGCATGGGGCTGATGGGTTTTGGCGAAGTGCTGCCTTATCACGAAAATAAGGTCACCCTCAGCAAAGACAAAACCGATAAATGGGGCATTCCACAGTTGGTTTTTGATGCCGAATTGAAGGATAATGAGTGGAAAATGCGTGAAAAAATGAAAACCGATGCAGCCGAAATGCTCGAAAAAGCTGGTTTTAAGAACGTGAAAATGTTTGACAACGTAGGTGGGCTTGGCAATGGTGTTCACGAAATGGGTACCGCCCGCATGGGTCGTGACCCAAAAACCTCTGTGCTAAACGGCCACAATCAACTTCATGCTGTGCCTAATGTGTTTGTAACCGATGGAGCGTGTATGACCTCTGCCAATTGTGCCAATCCTTCGCTTACTTATATGGCCCTCACGGCCCGTGCAGTAGATTTTGCCGTTTCTGAATCAAAAAAACAAAACCTTTAAATTTTTGATTGACGATTTTTGATTGACGATTGGCAGCTGGTTCATCGACTATTTATTGGTCAACCTATTTGAGGCAATGACACAACCCGATCAATCCAAAATCAACAATCGTAAATCAATAATCGCAAATCAACAACCTAAAATCAACAATCCAAAATAATCATGGATGCCATCATCTTTAAACGGAGAACAAAGCAACTAGCGTTGAGAATTGGAAAAATGGCCGATACACTACCAAATACCAGAAGTGCTGATGTATATGCCAAACAGATAATTCGTTCATCGTCATCAGTTGGGGCAAATTATCGTGCTGCTTGTCGAGCAAAATCCACTGCTGATATGATTAATAAGTTGAAAATTGTTGAAGAAGAAGCTGATGAAACTTTATTTTGGTTAGAAATAATTACGGAGTCTGGTCTTTTACATGAAAATCGGGTCACAGATTTAATGAAAGAAGCAGATGAAATCCTTTCGATGACCGTAGCTTCAATAAAAACATTGAAAGAAAAACAAAATATAATCAATCCAAAATCAAAGTAATCAACAATCGGAAATCGCCAATCAAAAATCGTAAATTCAAATGAACCGAAGAGAATACATCAAAAATACAACCCTCTTTTTGGGATACGCTGTGTCGGCAGGGGCTGTTTCAGAACTACTAACTTCTTGCCAAAAAGAGGCTCAATTGGCGTGGAAACCCGTTTTCTTGACTAATAATCAGGCCAATACCATTGCCGAAGTGGCAGAAACTATCTTACCCAAAACTGCAACACCAGGGGCAAAAGAATTGGGCGTGCCACAGTTCATAGACCGAATGCTCAAAGAACTCCTCAACGAAACCGACCAAAAGGAATTCGTAGAAGGAATCGAAAAATTAGACAATCGTTGCGAACAAGATTATAGCAAGCCCTTTGTAGAATGTACACAAGCACAACGAGAAGAAATACTCACCACGCTCGACAAAGAAGCCGCCAAGTTTCCGCCAAGTCTTTGGGGAATTGTGTTGGTCGAAAAACCAGACCCTATTACTTTTTTTAGGCGGATGAAAAGTTTGACCTTGATGGGCTATTTTACCTCTGAAAAAATTGCCAAAGAAGTACTGGTTTACGACCCTGTGCCTGGGCAATACATTGGGTGCATGCCGCTAAATGGGCAGAATAGTTGGAGTGGGGATTAACTAAAACGCCTATTTACCGACAAAGACAAGTCATTTACCGATACTTCTGACTATTCTCCCAACGAATTGCGTTTTCTTCCCATCTAAGGTTAAAACACGTTCACTAAACATAACCAAACACATGGAAAGAAAAGAGTTTTTAAGAAGAGGCTTGTCAAGTCTGGGTTTTATGGCAGTTGCTCCAATGATTATCTCTTGTACCAAAGATGAGGTAACACCAACTACTACCAGCACCACAACTACAGGTAGCACCAACGGAAGTTCATCAAGCAATTGCACCGTTACTAATTCAGAAACCGAAGGGCCTTTTCCTACTAAAAGCCCTTCTACCTTGGTGTTGAAAGACATTCGTTCAGATAGATATTTGGCATTGCGACAAAGACGGCCTATACTCTGAATATGGTGGCACTGGTATGCAGTCGGCGGACATGACGGCGTATCACTTTTTGAGAGGTCGCCAAACCACCGATGCTACCGGCACAGCAGGTTTTACTTCTATTTTCCCGGGTTGGTATTCGGGTCGTGCGCCTCACATTCATGTACATATCTACAATGCCAGCGGCAAGTCGCTGTTAGTTACACAAATCGCTTTTCCAACAGCCGTTTGCGATGCGGTTTATACCACGGCAACGCAGTTTTATAAAAAAGGAAAACAAGATACTTCGCTTGAAAAAGATAATGTTTTTAGCGATGGTTATTCATTAGAAATGGCAACCTTGGCTGGCAATACTACCGAAGGCTATGCCCTCACGCACACCATTGTAGTGGCGGCCTAACAAAATTCAACAGCCATGCGCCAAACCGAAGGCATCATTTTTTTGTCAGACCAAAGGCCTGTTTTTCAAACATCAGACTTTCGTAGCTACCAAACTACACCCTTTTTTGAGGATGAAAGCATTGGGAAACAAGGCGTTGAGGGCTTGTTGAAGGTATGTGACAATACCTTGGTAGCTGGCAAAACGCAAACCATCCAAACTGATATGGCGTGCGCCGTTCTGCTATTGCCCTTGGTGGGTGGGGTTGAACTAACTACAAAAGAAGGAGTTAAATTTATAGAGGCTGGCGAGTTTGGTTATATTTTCTTATGGCCAGGTGAGCAACTCTCGGTTGAAAACCCTTACGAAACCGAGCTTGTCAATTACCTCGAAGTTTGGTTCAGTGGCTCTACGTCCAGTATTCAAAGTAACTGGGGAAAATTTGACTTAGAAAACCCCAAAAACACACTAACTTCTTTATTAACAACAGGTTGGATAGGCAAATATGATGGTCGGTATGACGATACACTTGTACTCGCAAAACCAACTAATTGTTTTGTATTTGTCATCAATGGTGTTTTTGAAGTGCAAAATCGCCTGCTCGAACCACGAGACAGCGTAGTTTTACTTGAAGCCCACGAAGTAGAATTTGAAGCCTTAGCCAACGACAGTATCTTGTTGATTATCACCAATTAAAACTATGTAGAAAAGGTGTATTTTTGCTTGATGCAAAAATACACCGCTCATCTTGCTTTCCTCGAATCCATCACCCATTTCTTCGAGATTTACGAATTTAAAACCCTAATAAATTCCGCAAAATCAATTTTGCCAATCCATCTTCCAGAAAAGGCTACTAATCGGGTAAATTGAGCAAACGGTAGATTATCTTTTTCCGACGAATAATTGCAGTTTATCTTCGTAGCAACAATATTATGTAAGCCTGTCTAATGAATAAACATTAGAAACATGGCTTCTTAGGGTCTAATTTTATAGACATAAGTGGGGTTAAACAAACAACTCCAACAACACTTTATTGACTAAACGTTCACTATTTCAAAACCTGTAAACAACCAGTTCACATGAAAGCAATCCGTTTGATTTTCGCCTCTTTATTTATCTCAGTAAGTGCTTTTGCTCAATGGACTATTGACAAAGGCCATTCAAAATTCACCTTCATTGCCGAACACCACGGCATTTCGGAGGTGGATGGTTACTTCAAAAAATTTGATGGAAAAATAACAGCTACCAAAGACGACTTGTCGGATGCTGTTTTTGAAATAACCGTCGAAACGCCCAGCCTCAACACCGACCTCGAAATGCGGGATAATCACCTAAAAAGTGAGGACATGTTTAACATTGAAAAATTCCCAACAATGACCTTCAAAAGCACTTCACTTACCAAAGTGGGTGGTAATAAGTACAAAATGGCGGGTGATTTAACCATCAAAGGCGTCACGAAGCCTGTCACCTTGGATGTAACCATGAACGGCCCAGCAGCCCATCCCAATCCGAATAACAAAAAACTACAATTAGGTGTAAAAGCCACTACAACTATCAAGCGAAGTGATTTTGGTATTGGTGGAAAGCTGGCCACTGTGATGGTAAGTGATGAAATCTCAATTAGGGCAACTGGCGAGTTTCAGAAAAACTAATTCTTCCCCAAACCATCTATCAGAATACACTACTTATCTGTCAAAACGAGCTAACGGTAGATTGTAATTTTTTGGTGAAAGTTTGCCATTTACCTTTGTTGTAAGAATCTGTATTTTCGCCCAAAATAACATTTGGGCTATTGATTCTTCTACAACATTCCAAAACCCAAGGTTTCACTTAAACTTCCATTACATGACAAAGTTAATTGTGGCAATTCATCTGCTCTTACTAAGCACATTTGCTTTTTTTAGTGCCAATCAATCAGCCTACACAAGCTCTACTTCTGCAATTCCTGTTTGTTATTCAATGCCAGAAGACGAGGTAATACAGACAGGAGGCCAACCAGTATCTGCTTCAAATTCACCTATTGAAATTGACCCAACCAAAGCCTATTCAATGCCCTTGCTTGCCCAAACTGCCAAGGGGGATGTGATGCTTTCGTGGACTGAAAAAGATGAACAAGGTATGGTTTCGTTGTGCCTTGCTTTTTCTAAAGACAAAGGGAAAACGTTTTCAGAAAAGAAAACGATTTATAGTGGTACGGGCATCGGAAACAGCCGTATGATGAAAGCCAAAGTACTTTCTAAAAAGGATGGGAGTTTTGTGGCTGTTTTTTCAAACCGAGGTGAGGCCGCTCCCAACGCCAATCAATCGGGGCGAGGAGGCGGACGTTCGTCAAACATCGTGTATTGTGTTTCAAAAGATGGTGGCTCTACCTGGACAAGCCCATTGTCTGTTGATTCAGACCCCAAACAAGGTATTGTGAGAGGTTTTTTTGACGCAATTGTGATGCCGAATGATGAAATTGCCGTGGCCTATCTGAAAGATGTAGCCAATAGCACCAAGCACGAAGAAAGAGATTTACGGCTGGTTATCTCTAAAAATGGCGTGATGCAACCCGAAAAATTAATTGATGCTGTTGTATGCGATTGTTGCCCAATCAATTTGTTAATAGACTCAAATGGTGCTTTAAATGTGATTTACCGTGACAATAACGACGACATTAGAGACATGGCCAAAATGGTTTCGACCGACAACGCCGAAACATTCTCAAAGTCTCAAATTTTGTATCAAGATGGTTGGAAAATCAACGGTTGCCCTCATAGTGGAGCAGTGTCGAGTACAGCTGGCAAGGGTGCTTTGATTTCCTGGTTTTCGGGGGCAGATA
>JBGAVQ010000258.1:0-8353 GCA_044228045.1 Spirosomataceae bacterium | reverse complement strand
TATAAATACCGATTTGCGGTTAGCTTGACAGATTGGGGGTTTCTTCGTTACAAGAATCCTGCCTACACCAATCAGTTTGTAGTACAAGGCCGTAAGTTTTTGGTGGATAATGAAAATTTCAAGAACATTAAAGATATAAATGGGATTATAAATGGCTTTAACCAAACCATATACACCATTGATTTACCCAAAAACACCGACTTTTCGGTAGCGATACCTTCGTCATTGCAGATGAGCTTTGATAATCAAGTTCGGGAGAATGTCTATGTAAATGCCGTTTGGATTCAAAACATGGTTAATTCGTCCAGAATAGGCATGGCACAGCAATCTTTATTGGCAATAACACCTCGTTACGAAAGCCGCTGGCTCGAATTGGCTGTTCCCCTGTCACTGATTGACAATTATAGTAAGTTTTCTATTGGCTTAGCCACTCGCCTCGGCCCACTTACACTTGGCACTGACCACCTGGGTGGAATTCTCAACATCGGTAATCCAAGGGGTTTAGATTTTTACTTTAATGCGGCCATTCCTGTGTTTCGGCCTAAACCAGAATCCCCTTTGGTGTGTCCGACTGGGCAAAATACTGAACCTAAACTCCTGAAAAAACTTATGTTTTGGCGGAAATAACCGTGTATTTATCGTTTTTTACCTACCATTTACCAGTACCTTTTACAAAATATACTGACTCACGTCTCGATTCTTGACCAATCCTGATAGCTTTTCATCTACCAATTCTTTGGTAATGACCACTTTGGCATTTGCACTTATTAGATCTGGAATATCAAAAAGTAGGTCATTTAAGAGTTTGCTAACAACAGTTTGAAGCCTTCGGGCACCAATATTTTCCATTTGAGCATTAACTTCAAAGGCAATTTGAGCAAGCGATTCGAGCGCATCGTCGTTAAAGCTCAATTCTACCTCTTCGGCTTTTAGCAGTGCTTGGTATTGGCGAGTAAGGGCGTTGCGAGGTTCTTTCAAGATACGATAAAAATCGGCTTTAGTGAGCGACTGAAGCTCTACTCTAATGGGGAAACGACCTTGAAGTTCGGGTATGAGGTCGCTGGGTTTGGCCACATGAAACGCCCCTGCTGCAATAAACAAAATATGGTCGGTATTAATAACTCCGTGCTTAGTGTTTACAGTAGAGCCTTCTACAATAGGCAGCAAGTCACGCTGTACGCCCTCACGGCTTACGTCGGGACCACCGCCACTACTCCGATTACCCGCTACTTTGTCAATTTCGTCAATGAAGATAATCCCCAGGTTTTCAGCCTTTTGGATTGCCTCTTCTTTTACCTCGTCCATATCAATAAGTTTGGCGGCTTCTTCATCAAGCATGATTTTTTTTGCCTCCGCTATTGACACTTTACGAGATTTGCGCTGCTTGGGTAGCATATTGCCCAGCATTTCCTGAATATTCATCATAGACATCTCGTCAATGGGACCGCCCATTACGCCTATGTTGGGGGCGTTGGCGTGCTGCACATTGATTTCGATTTTCTTGTTGTCGAGCTCTCCTTTCCGAAGTTTTTCACGAAACCGCTGGCGAGTGCGCTCGTTGAGTTCTTCATCGGTGCTGGGCATTTGTTGCGAATCAACTTCAACCTCCTGAAAACCACCTGTTTTACGCATCGGTGGAATCAATATGTCCAGAATGAGGTCTTCTACAATCTGAATAGCACGCTCTTGCACTTGTTCTTTTTTGGCTGACTTCACCAAATGCACCGACTGCTCTACCAAGTCACGCACCATGCTCTCAACGTCTCGGCCTACGTAGCCTACTTCGGTAAATTTGGATGCTTCGACTTTGGTGAATGGGGCATCGGCCAACTGAGCCAAGCGACGGGCTATTTCGGTTTTGCCACAGCCTGTTGGCCCTATCATCAAAATATTGTTTGGCGTAATTTCTCGTTGCATCTCAGCTGGGGCATTCATGCGCCGCCAACGGTTGCGTAGCGCAATGGCTACGTTGCGCTTGGCATCGTTTTGCCCAATAATGTACTTGTCGAGTTCCTCAACTATTTGCCTCGGGGTAAGAGCATCTAAATGACTATTCATTGACTATCAATTACTTATTTTATAAAAGTGAACAAAATTAAGCAGCAACTTCAAAACAGTTGTGCAAAGAAACAACATTCTGGCTGAATGAAAGTTCAAAATTATAAGAATGATTAACAATGAATAAATTAGATCTGTTTTGACTTATGACCAACTACGGTATATCTTGCAGGTATTTAGTTGTCTAAGCATTACCATTCATGTCACATTACAACGAAATAGCAGGCAAACGAGTACAACGCATTGAAGCCCTGAGTGATGGTGTTTTTTCGATTGCCATGACATTTTTGGTCTTCAACCTCAAAGACCCCGTTGGCGGTGTTGTTACTTCTGAAAAAGAGTTGCTGGTGGCGCTCCAAAGTGTTTTGCCTAATCTGTTGGCCTTCTTCTTGAGTTTTATGACACTTGGCATTTTCTGGACGGGTCATTCTACGCAGTTTAATTACATCGAAAAGTCGGACCGAAACCTCAATTGGATTTCGGTATTTTTCTTGATGTTTGCCTCTTTGCTTCCGTTCACCACAGCCATTTTGAGTAGCCACATTACCAACCAAGTATCGGTGGGTTTGTATTGGCTTAACATTTTGGCCTTGGGTGTTATGTTACTCATTCACTGGAACTATGCCATTGGCCATAACCTTGTTTCTTTACCAGATGAAGCCAAACAAAAGGTTCATAAAGCCATCAATAGCCGCATTTATATGGCTCAAAGCCTTTATGCGCTGGGAGCAATACTTTGCTTTATCAATACTTATTTGAGTATTTTTGTCATTATTGCTATTCAGTTCAACTACGCCTTTGCTATTTTTACCAGAAAAACATCTTAATCTATCTCTATGCACGCTGGTAGTCGCTATACGCTCAAAGAGTTTTTACTGTGGACTCGCCGAGACATTTATGTTTTGCTTATATTAGCCATCATCCCCACTGTTTTGTATCAATGCCTTGACTGGAAGTGGCTGGCCATACCGTGGGTGCCTATTACTATGATTGGCACGGCAGCGGCATTTATTGTGGGGTTCAAGAACACTCAAACCTATAACCGCCTTTGGGAAGCACGACAAATCTACGGGGCTATTGTTAATACCAGCAGGGCTTGGGGCATGATGGCACGAGACTGTGTAGCCCAGCCTGAAGCTAATAAAGACCTTATTTACAGACACATTGCATGGCTTACTGCCTTGCGATTTCAGCTACGAGAACCCCGAATGTGGGAAAATTCAAAGAAGTCTTACAATCGAGAGTACCGCCGCTTTTATAGTGTTTTGGAGCAAGAAACTAAGTTGGAGGATGAACTCAGCAAGGTGCTACCAGCACAAGAACAGGCTTATGTGTTGAGTAAAAAAAACAGGGCTACACACCTTATTGCATTGCAATCTAAACAACTCAAAACCCTGAAAGAGAATGGATTAATTGACCCGCTAAGTTATATAGAAATGGAAAACTTACTGGTTAATCTGTATGAGCAACAAGGCAAATGCGAGCGTATCAAGAATTTCCCGTATCCTCGGCAATTTGCTTCTATCAACTTGTTTTTTATTCGACTTTTTGTGTTTATTGTTCCGTTTGGTTTGCTCAATGAGTTTCAAAAATTGGGCGAATACGCCATTTGGCTCAACATTCCATTTAGTTTGTTGGTTACATGGGTGTTTTCTTCGATGGAACGGGTGGGCGAAAGCACCGAAAACCCCTTTGAAGGTGGAGCTAACGACGTGCCCATTAGCTCGATGAGCCGCACTATTGAGATAGATTTGCGAGAAATGTTAGATGAAAAAGACCTGCCTCCGGCCATTACACCTATGAATAATATTTTGATGTAAAATAACTAATTTATTGGATAGCTTTATAGCGAAAACAGCCAAATTAGCATTTATCTGAGTTTCTGCTCTATCTTTGATTCTCGAACCTCATAAATGCACTTTATCCCCAAAATAATCATTAGGAATGTCCCATCAACGCAACTTTGAAACCCTTGCCCGTAAAAACGCCGAAGCCCTTCTTGGCGGTGGTGAAAAACGCATTGAGCAGCAACACAAAAAAGGTAAACTACATGCCAGAGAACGTGTCCAGTTGCTATTAGACGAAGGCTCTTTTGAAGAAATTGGCAAGTTTGTAATGCACCGATGTAAGGACTTTGGTATGGACAAAGAATATTACCTTGGCGATGGGGTAGTAACAGGATACGGCACAATCAACGGGCGGTTAGTTTATGTATTTGCCCAAGATTTTACCGTTTTTGGAGGTTCGCTTTCCGAAACTCACGCTGAAAAAATCTGTAAAATCATGGACTTAGCCATGAAAAACGGTGCTCCGCTTATTGGTCTTAACGACTCAGGCGGTGCCCGTATTCAGGAGGGCGTGATGTCGTTGGCTGGCTATGCTGATATTTTTTACCGAAATACCTTAGCATCGGGCGTAATTCCCCAAATTTCTGCTGTGATGGGGCCATGTGCGGGAGGTGCCGTGTATTCGCCTGCTATTACAGATTTTATCTTGATGGTTGAGAACACAAGTTATATGTTTGTAACTGGGCCAAACGTGGTCAAAACTGTTACACACGAAGAAGTAAGCTCCGAAGAACTGGGAGGAGCCTCTACCCACTCTACAAAATCGGGCGTAACACACTTTTCTTGTGCTAACGAAGTAGCTTGTATCCAAGACATTAAGCGACTATTGAGCTACATTCCTCAAAACTGTGAAGAAGATGCTCCCGTTTTGCCTTATGACAGTAACGGCAATGAAAGTCGCCCAGCCCTCAACGGCATAATCCCCATGAATCCCAACCAACCTTATGACATGCGAGAGGTAATTGAGGGTATCATTGATGAAAACTCGTTCTTAGAAGTCCATAAAAACTACGCCGAGAACATCATTGTAGGTTTTGCTCGCATTGGTGGGCGAAGTGTGGGCATTGTGGCCAATCAACCCGCTGTGTTGGCAGGAGTATTAGACATCAACGCCAGCTTGAAAGGCGCACGCTTTGTTCGGTTTTGCGACTGTTTTAACATACCCCTGCTGGTGTTAGAAGACGTGCCCGGTTTCTTGCCCGGTACCGACCAAGAGTGGCACGGCATTATAACCCACGGTGCAAAATTACTATATGCTTTTTGCGAAGCTACCGTACCTCGCATCACCGTGATTACCCGCAAAGCGTATGGCGGAGCGTATGATGTAATGAACTCAAAGCATATTGGTGCCGATATGAATTACGCTTGGCCTTCTGCCGAAATTGCCGTGATGGGAGCAAAAGGGGCCTCTGAAATTATTTTCAAAAAAGAAATTGCAGAAGCCGAAGACTCCGAAGCCAAGTTACAAGAAAAAGTGGACGAATACACCGCTAAATTTGCGAATCCGTATAGGGCGGCGCATCGTGGCTACATTGACGAAGTAATTGAACCTGCTGAGACCCGTCAGAAATTGATGCGAGCCTTCAAAATGCTTGAAAACAAAGTTGCTACATTACCCAAAAAGAAACATGGGAACATTCCACTCTGATCGATCTTTTTAGTACTTTTTTAAGTGCTTTCGTGCTTTATTTTCTACGAAAAACTTCTCTTCCCAAGGAGAAGTTTTTTCTTGTTTAAAGGATTCCCATTGTCACTCTTTGGCATAATTAGTCATCAAAAAATTGATATTGAGCGAGGTTTTTATACTTTTGTACTTAATAGCAACATAAAATTATATTTACAGGAAAACATTTAAACTATGGTAATCTTCTTAGTCAAGCATAGGCGTTAGTTTTATTTACTTATGGAGGAAAATCAATCTGATTCTTGGCCTCATTAACCCGTTTTTAAAGGTGTTAATGAGGTGTAGAGTTATTTTTCTTTATTATCTCGTCTATGATTCTTTCAATCGTAATTCCTGTTTTTAATAGTGAACATACGCTCTATCATTTGGTTGAGCGGCTCTATACTGTTTTGTCTGAGCAAACCATTGAAGTAGTGCTGGTAAATGATGGTAGTAAAGACGCTTCCGAAGCGATCTGCTTGCGTTTGGTTAAGAAATTCGACAACGTAAAGTTAATTTCATTGCGCCGTAACTTTGGTGAGTTTAATGCTGTTATGTGTGGTCTGAATCATATTTCGGGTGACTATTGTGTCATTATAGATGACGACGACCAAAACCCGCCAGAAGAAATACTGAAATTACTTCATAAAGCCCAAGAAGGGGATTATGATGTGGTATATTCAGATTATGGCGACAAAAAACACAGTAGTATCCGCAACATAGGCAGCAATTTGGTTAATTGGATGACCACTTGGCTAATAGACAAACCCAAAGGCTTATATCTGTCAAGTTTCAAATTACTGAAAGCAGAAGTAGTAAAGGAAATTATTCTATACAAAGGGCCACATCCTTACATTGATGCCCTTATCCTCCGGATTACTCGCCATATCGGTACCATTCATGTCGAACATAGTGAAAGAGCCAACGGGCGGTCAAACTACACTTGGGGGAAACTCATTTCGTTGTTTATGACCATATTATTTGGGTTTTCTATTCGCCCACTGCGCTTACTAACACTCATAGGTTTTGTTTTAATGTTTTGTTCAATGGGTCTTATTGTTGGTGAAGCTTTTTATTCAATCCTGACCCGCCATATTCCGCATACTGACCATGTAATTTGGCTTAGTTTTTTGATATTGACCAGCCTTCAATTTTTTGGAATGGGAATGTTGGGCGAATACCTCGGCAAGATGTTTATGAGCCAAACCGGTATGCCTCAATATTCTATTCGATTTATCAAACAGAGCGATGATAGGAAAACGTCTTGAATATCAAAAAATGTTCGATGCGGAGCGTAAACTCTGGTGGTATCGAATTTTACATGCCAAAACAATCCGAATTATAGGCCATTATAATCCTGATAATCAAGACATTAAATTGTTAGATGCAGGATGTGGCACTGGAGGCATGATGGAGTCCCTCCGTATGGCAGGATATCGTTCAATTGTTGGTTTTGATGCTTCTGCTGATGCAGTTGAGTTCTCAAAAAGCAGAGGCTTTACTGTTTTTGAGCATGATTTAACACAACTTGTTGGTTTTCAGCCTTCTACAAAGGTAGATGTACTCATTTGCCACGATGTATTGTGTTATTTTGATGATACAACCATCATTTCTTTATTTGAACAGGTAAGAGATCGGCTAAATCCGGGTGGAATATTTATTACTAACAACAATGCTCATAAGCTTTTTAGTGGTGCACATGATGTAGTATTGGGCATCAAGCGGCGTTTTACCCAAAAAGAACTGGCAAAACTGGCACAGCAAGCTGGTTTAAAGGTGGTGTATGCTACTTATTGGAGTTTGTTTCTTTCACCCTTGATTGCCTTAGTGCGTGGATTTCAGCGAATAGCCATGAAGATAGGAGTACTCAAACCTACTACTTCTGATGTGGCCGTTCCGCCTGCTTGGTTAAATCAAACCTTTTGGGCAATTGTTCGCCTCGAAGAAAAACTATTAAAAAGCGCCCCTTTTGGAAGTTCTATTTTCATGGTTTTTTCTCGGTTGTAATACCAAATTGTGTTTTAACATCCAATATCAACAATTTTTCAGCAGTTGTTATCCTTCTTTTACGATATTCCTTTTAAGATTTTTTTAGCACTACTTCTGAGCCTGCTTACGGGCTGGTTTTGGTATAGTCAAGGCTTAAATACATCCTCTTTTAAACGTATTTTTACTAAACTTCCGCCTCTGACTTCTGAACAATTACTCTATTTGGGGCTTTTTATTACTTTACTAATCAGGACTTTATATAGTCAAAACATTGAACAAAATGTAGATATGAGTTCGTGGATAGCTACGGCTATTTCGGCAGGCAAATCCAACGAACCTTTTTGGCTCTTACTCAACTATGCTGATGGCCGACCTCTCACCGTATTGCCCTTAGCATTGGCAGAATTACTTGGTTTTGAAGTAACTTACCGTTTCGCAGAACTAATCGGTGTCATGTTGTGGGGGCTTACACTTGTTGTTTTCTTCTATGCCTTACGTTCTATTATTGAAATAGCAAAAGCAGCCTTGCTTACTTTTTTAATTGCCATGTGGATTGGTTCTGTTTGGAACTTCGACTACACAGGCTATAATTCTGAAATAGTTGGCAACTTGGGTCTTATGCTAAGTCTATACTGCGTACTTCGTTTAGCAAATACCACCTATTTTCAATTGTTTTTAACAGGCCTTTGCTTAGGATGCTTACCATTTATCAAGTTTCAGACCGCCCCGATGGGCATAGTATTGGGGTTTTATGGGCTTTATCTGATTGGCTATCGCTGGAAATCTATTTGTTATT
>JBGAVQ010000257.1:0-8439 GCA_044228045.1 Spirosomataceae bacterium | reverse complement strand
GGTGGGTAATGCGCCGCCGATGGTGAAAATCAATGCAAAAAGGAACAAAACCTTCTATTGGGACAACCAACCTTTTGATTATCAAGTAGCTGTAAACGACACCGAAGACAAAATCATTAACCCCAAAAAGGTAAAAGTTGAGTATAATTATTACCCCAACCCCTACCAGCCAAGTGATAATAGCAAGGCATCAACATCAAAAATAGAAGTAGGTTCGATGGGCAAAACACTCATGGAGGCCAGCGATTGCAAGGCTTGTCATACGGTGGACAAAGTGTCGGTAGGGCCTTCGTTTTTGGAGGTAGCCAAAAAATACAGCGGGAATAGAAATGCAGTGAATTTACTCTCAAAAAAAATCATTGAAGGTGGCGGGGGCGTGTGGGGCACTACGCACGTGATGGCGGCACACCCGCAGGTGTCCAAACAAGATGCCGACGAGATGGTAAAATACATTTTGGCCATCAACGACCCCAACAAAAACTTCAAGCCCATTGCTGCTACGGGTTCGATTCCGCTCAAAGAACACCTCGAAAACCAAACTACGGGCTACTATACCCTCAAAGCCAGCTACACCGACAACGGTTACCTAAAAAGCCGTCCCGAAAAAGGCGAAGACCTCACTCGACTTCGTTATCACCAATTGCGAGCAATGGATGCTGACAGACATCCTGGCTTTGTATTTGACTGGGGCGAACTCCGCCAAGGCGACACCAAAGCCTATTTAGTGTTCAAAAACATTGATTTGACCAACATCCAAAGCATTTCGTTTGAATATGCCTCGCAGGATAAAGCAGGCGAAATAGAAATCAGGAAGAACTCAATAGGTGGGCCTATACTCGGCAAAGCGACTTTTGAACCAACAGGCGGTTGGGGCAAAATGAAATGGACCGAAGCCAAACTCGACAAGCCAGAAGACGGCTTTGCTGACCTCTATTTCGTAGCCATCAAACGCAGCAAGCCCGCTGATAATCTGATTAAGTTTAAGACGGTCAGTTTTAAATAAGCATACAAACTCCCAAACAGTTTTAAGGCTGTTTGGGAGTTTTATTGTTTTATAGGCGTGGCTTTATAGCTCCACAAACCAAACTTAAAGTACCTTATTTGTTATCTTTGAGTTTTTGTTGGACTCGTTTCACAAACTCAACGGACACTCCTGCGATGTCAGCGATTTGTTCAGGGGTATGTTGCGTTTTTGTAAGAAGGCTTTGTACAAACTCCTGCTCTTTTTCAATATAGGCTTTATCTTTTCCTCGAAGAAAAAGAACATCTTTCTCTTCGTCAATGTATTTTGCAATGCTATCCATAGCGTTTTTCAATTTTAGTTCTAAGTTACGAAGTTGTGCTAAAATACGCAACTGGTTAAAGTATCTTTTTAACGAAAAATCCCCCTCAGTAGTTTCTTCAATGCGTTGAATTATCTGTTTTATGGCAATTTCAGGCTTTTCTTGTTTGAAATCAGCCAAAACCCCCAAAATGATTTCTTCTGGCTTATTGGATTTTAGAAAAAGGTGGAAGTCGAGTTTTGAAAATACAATAAGTGGAAACTCAAACTGCATTCGTTTTCTATTCAACTTGGTAGGCATAGTGGGTCATTCGTTTTCTATTCAACTTGGTAGGCATAGTGGGTATGCCATTACCTATGAAAATAACGTATTGCTCAACAGGAATTTTATATTTTCGTTCAAGCATAAGATAATAATCTCCCATACGATAAACCATTTCAGATTCATCAGCTACCTGAAACTCAATCTGAAGTACAAACATATTTCCTTCAATATCAGTAATTTTCTTTAATACATCAGGCTTACGTTCTTTGGTATGCTGAATATCATCAGGTAATTCCTCAGACAAAACAGCCGTAATACCAAGTATATTTGCCATCAAACTTGGTATTACGGCCTCAATATTCTCTTTAAAAATTTTGTCGTATTGGCTGGCTTGGTGTTTTGACCTGTCTGTTTTCATCGTACAAAACTACTGAAAACGAGTACGTTTGCAAGCAGAATTTTTCACCATAGTTTTCTCCTTTTACAAACCACACAAGCGACAGGAAAGAAAGGAAGTTGTTGTCGCCTATTAGTTATCTGAGTCAATGATTTTGATTTTTTTTGCGATGTAATTATGATTAAAATAGTAGTAACCATTCCACTCAGCCTCCATTTGGCTTTCTGAATCTCTTTTTCGTGCCACAAATCGTATATCCTCCCAATCTATTACACTTGAATCATGAAGTGCAACATATCTTTTATGCTTTACTGGATATTCGATATTTTCATAGTTGTTTTCAATTACCCAATTTCCAAAAGTATCTATTACACCATATTTGCCTGTCTCTGAATCTTGAACGATTACTGTGTTATAGTGTTTGTAATATTCTAACGCCCACACATTACGTTTCAGTTTTGTTGGATTAAAAGTATCATAATCTAAATTGGAGTAAAGAAAAAACAGGTACTTTGGAGGTAAAATTTCTTTGCCTTTCTCGTTGATTAAACCCATAAGTGTCACGTCGTGCTCATTCTTATTGCTATTATAAGTAACCGCCAAACCATATTGATCAAAATCACTTACTTGGGAATATCTTTCTTTGTATTCAGGAATTTTTACATGAGCTTGGATTTTAGCTAATTCTGCTTGTGTATCTATAAAAGCTAAAAAAAAGTAAGTAATACCAATTGCTCCCCCTAATATACCTAATGGGCGAAATACGGTTACTAAAACTTCAAGATAATCTCCAAAATTGGGTTCCAATAATCTTCCCTCCCCAAAAAACCAATAAATAGTGAAAATAAAGAGAATGCACCAAGCAATGAATAAAAGATTTTCAAAACCTTTCACATCTTCATTCTTATTGCTATTTTTAACAATTACGGAAATAATTGCAAACCAAATTAAAATACAAGATATTAGGCATACATATATTAACTCAACTCCTTCTTGGTTGTCAATCACAGCAGATAAACTTAGTTCTATGGAAGAATATAGTTCTTTTTGATTTTTAGATAGTAAGAATATCCGAATACAAATAAAAAACATTCCAAGAGTAAACCATGATAAATCTATTTGAGGTGAATCCCTGGTTAGCCATGAAGCAAAACAAAAAATTGAGAGTATAATAGCCCAAATGGTAAAATTTGGAATATATAACGGATTATTTAAAACTGCAAAATGTTCATACACCAACATAGAACTAGCTATGAAGGAAAGTGCAAGCAGGAGTATCCTTTCTGTTTTTGATTGATTTTTAATCCCAATGAATAAAAAAGCGTAGATAAAAAATCCAAAAAGCAATATTGCCCAAATTCCCGCAGAAATTATTTTAACTATATCCATTTAATTATTTTGTTAAGCCTTTTTTAGCTTCAATTGGGGTCATTTCGCATACATTTAAAACCGTAAGACTGAATAGTGCAGTTCTTATATGTTGCTAACTTTTGCACTGGTTTAATGTGTGAACAAGCCATACAAACAAAAGCAATACGTTGCGATTTGCTTTTAGTCATTATGCCAAGTACTAACTGACTACAACAGAGATTGTAAATATAGAAAAATTCAAAAACTAACTATACAAAAATGTGGTATATTTTTTTGTGGTAACATTTCCAGCTTCTTGTTTGGACTTTTGGTTCATGGAAAAACCACAAGAATCCATAGAAGATGTTATGGCATTTGTGAGCCGTAAGCTCATCAAATTGCGTAAGCAGAAAGGGTATTCCAGTCACGAAACCTTTGCACATGACTATGAATTTGCTCGTATGCAGTATTGGCGTATAGAGAGAGGCAAAACGAATATTACAATGAACACGCTACTTCGGCTATTATCTATCCATCAAATTTCTATCAAAGATTTTTTCAGTGACTTTGGTGAGGGTAACACAACTGATTAAATAGACAAATTGAACGCTCTGACTGGCGCATTGAACGCACAGAAGAACTACTTGCCCAATTCAAAACAAATCAACAAACCAAGCCCTCTGTGGCCAACGAGTTGATGCTACATAGCCTTGTTTATCGGCTTGAAAAACTTAAAGCGTTGCATGAACAAGTCTAAATCCGTTATAGTAGGTAAGCATGAAAAATCCCAAGCAGTTTTAAGGCTGTTTGGGATTTTTATCATCATGGTTTCGTATCTTCATAAACCAAACGGACAAAAGTAACTTACAGATAATCAATGGAATCAGGCAAATCTTCACATTCCTCCCCATTTCTTTCCAATATCCATCACAATCGCTTACTTTTGGCTGTCTAAACGACCCTACTCGTATGGCATTATCCAAAGAACTCAAAGAAGCCATTTTGTCGCTGCCGTCTTCTGAAAAAGACAAACTATTGCTTCGGCTAATAGGTAAACACACTGATTTGCAGAAACAGTTGGAGTTTCAGCTTGTGGAATTTGGCGAAACCCTGGAACACCGCCGGCAGGAGGTTCGGAAGTCCATTGACAAAATGTATAAGCACGACGAAGGCACGGCAGGTTGGCTACTGATGGCCATCAGAACCGAAAATGCAGACATTAGTGACCACGTAAAAACCACCAAAGACAAATACGGCGAAATAGAACTAACGCTTTATTTACTAAACCAGCTATTTGACAAATGGCTGAAATACATCGAAAAATACAGTGCAAAAAATGATACCTTAGCCATTTATGTGGCCAAACGAACTGAATTTGTGGTTAAAAAATTAGAAAAACTTCACCCAGACATCCAACTTGATTTTTGGAAAGACACCAACTTGCTTTTAGAACGAGTTCACACGTATGCCCCTCTATACTACGCTCGTGAGTTAAAATTACCCAAGGAATGGGTGATAAAAGAATAAACACGTCAGACGTTCCGTACAGACCCCATGACGTTAAATTTGTGGTGTTCATCTATTCTTCATGGTTTATTCTCCTACATTTCGGTAACATTTAGCACCTTTGTAACCACATAGACCTATAGGTCACATAGGCGTTCGTTAAGCGATTAGCTTAAAAGGCCTTTGATTTAGAATTTTTTAACTTGTTTTGGTTAAATCCTTCGCCGCTAAACTACATCAAACCTTATGAATAAAATCATTTCAATATTCCTCGGCCTATTGCTTTTCAGCCAAGTGTTGATAGCCCAAAATCACAAGACTACCAGCCTTCCGGCCAAACCCAAACTGGTAGTAGGCATTGTGGTTGATCAAATGCGCTACGACTACCTCTATCGTTATGCCAGTAAATACACGAACGGTGGCTTTAAACGTTTGATGAACGACGGCTTCAATTGCCGCAACAACCACTATCATTATGCCCTCACCGTTACGGCAGCAGGTCATGCTTCTATCTATACAGGTTCAACACCTGCTATTCATGGCATTGTGGGCAACGACTGGTACAGCCAAGCAGCAGGCCGATCTGTTTATTGTACAGAAGACACTACCGCCAAAACTGTAGGCGGTACCAGCAAAATTCCGGGGCAAATGTCACCTCGTAATATGCTAACTACCAGCGTGTGTGACCAATTACGCCTGGCCACCAACTTTCAGTCGAAGGTAGTGGGGGTTGCTATCAAAGACAGAGGGGCTATTCTTCCGGCTGGGCATTCGGCTAACGGAGCTTATTGGTTCGACTCACGAGAAGGACTTTGGATTACCAGCACCTATTACAGAGAAACATTGCCGCAGTGGGCAACTGATTTTAATGCCTTAAAACTGCCATCTAAGTACCTTGCCAACGACTGGAACACCCTATTACCCATTGAGCAATACACCGAAAGCACCGCTGATGATCAGCCTTACGAAGCTAAGTTTGCGGGCGAAACCAAATCTGTTTTTCCACATCAGTTGGCAAGTCGGTCGGGTGAAGTGTTTGGTAATTTGGCCACTACTCCTTTTGGCAACAGCCTTACCAAAGACTTTGCAATAGCAGCCATTAAAGGTGAAAACTTGGGCAAAGGCAACGCCACTGACATGTTAGCAGTGAGTTTTTCGTCAACTGATTATGTAGGTCATGCCTTTGGGCCCAACTCTATCGAAGAACAAGACACCTACCTGCGCCTTGACCGAGACATTGAAGAAATGCTTAAATTTTTAGACAGCTGGGTCGGCAAAGACAACTATTTGGTGTTTTTGAGTGCCGACCACGGCGTAATGGACGTGCCAGGATTCTGGAAACAAAACAAGTTACCTGCCGGTTTGTTGAACTACGGTACAGCACTTACTACCGCCAAAACAGTGCTTAAAGAAACCTACGGCGAAGGAGACATCATTAGAGCAAGCGAAAATTATCAGTTTTATCTCAACCATAAAGTACTGAAAGAGAAGAACTTGACAGTGCGACAAGTGTATGAAACAATTCGCCCAGCGTTGTTGAAACAAGAGGGTATTGCCGATGTAATTGACCAAACCGACTTAGGACACTCACACCTCAACGACTACCAACTTACCCTATACAAAAACCTCTATCACGCCACTCGAGGCGGAGATATTGGGCTGGTCATAGCACCGGGCTGGTTTGCAGGACGATCTACCGGCACTACACACGGCACGCCTTACGCCTACGACACGCACATTCCATTGCTGTGGTATGGTTGGAAAATCCCCAAAGGACAAACCTCCACTCGCACGGCCATTGCCGACATTGCCCCGACCTTAGCTGATTTACTAAGTATCTTAGAACCAAACGGTTGTGTAGGCAAACCCGTAACAGACTTGACCAATCACATCGAAAAGTAAGCCTTAACGCTGTTCGTCAAATAGCCAAGAACCATTCACCACAATGATTCTTGGCTTTTTTGTTGAGCTTTACAAAGGGTAGAACAATTCCAAAATACGGTCTTTTACAACGATTTCGATTTATTATCGTACCTTTATGGTCACAAAGGCGCAACTATCTTTCAAGTAACCCTTCTATCGCACAGTCCGACACCCATCGGTTTTGTTCAGACAAGTCACTTACTGTTAGGTTTTATCCCTCCTATTCGCTGTTCGGGACGAACAGCATTGATATCATTTTTAAACAACTTTTGAATGGCCAAATCACAAGAAACCTTTAGTAAAAAAGAAAAAGAGAAGAAACGTTTAAAAAAACGCCAAGATAAGCAGCAAAAACTGGAAGAACGTAGAACTAACTCGCCTGGCGGTGGACTCGACAACATGATGGCTTATGTTGATGAAGACGGAAATATCTCTGATACCCCACCGAATCCGATTCGGAAAAAGAAGATTGATGCCGAAAGCATCGAAATTGGTGTACCCCGAAGAGTAGAAGAAGAAATTGAAGCCCTCCGCAAAGGCAGAATTGACTTTTTTAATGATGCCAAAGGCTTTGGATTCATTAAAGAACTCGTTACACAGGAGCGTTATTTTGTACATGCCAACGGCTTAGTAAGCCAAGTACAAGAGGGCGATATTGTTACGTTTGAGCTTGAGCGTGGCATGAAAGGCATGAATGCAATTAAAGTAACTAAGATGTAATTTCTCATGATTCCATCCTTTTCTTCATAACAGTCTGTGGCACATCTAAGTGCCTCAGGCTGATTACTATCTCTGCTTCTCGAAAGTGCGCTGTGTACCTCACACTTGCACGATTGCAAGAAAAAGAATACATTTGAACTCATTCAATCCAATGAAAATTTCATGGAATTTGACGTTCATCCTCTCCTCAATATCTCTGATAATCTTGCTGCTTATAAGATTATTAGGTCAACTTACGGTCGTCGGATGTCATTGCCTCCGGGTGTAGCAGAATTAGTCACAAGGCAAAGCCTCGGTGCCACCTCAACTGACCAATCAACCTATGATTTATGGTATCCGTCTGGCTCCACTACTCCCGTCTCTTCTATTTGGGGTACAACAAGACAAATGGCTTCGGCTTGGGAAACAACAAGGAATCTGCTCAGGATTAGAACCCCGTATTACAATTCTGAAGAAAGCCTTGGTAACTTACCCCTTGAGCAAATCGTAACGATTATTCCAACAGGCAGCCGAGGGCACAGCTTGGAGGATTTTTATTATTTCTGGAACAATCGAGTTCTTGTTTGTTCAAGGTCTCGCCGTGCCAGTGCTTGGACATTCCGCAGAACCCAATTGAGTGCACCGCCATGGATCAACGTAGCCGCTGGTGAGGTGGGCATAATTGAGCGAGAAGGAGCCCGACGCCACGAGGCTCGTATCTTAGAATACCACGATTCGGTATCTACAAGCTCAGCCTTAAACACCGACGAAGTACCGTGGTGTGCTTCTTTTGTAAATTGGTGTATGACTTCGGTCGGTATCAGTGGGCCAGAACACGCCTCCGCCTCACGAAACTGGCGAGATTGGGGTAATGGCATTACTGAGCCTATGTTTGGATGCCTCGCTGTTTTTCGCCGAACCGGTGGTGGGCATGTTGGCTTTGTAGTGGGTAAAATCACCAAGCACCGCATTGTTGGGCGCAGGCGAGATCGGCACGAAGAAGAATATTATGACTTG
>JBGAVQ010000256.1:0-8447 GCA_044228045.1 Spirosomataceae bacterium | reverse complement strand
CAAATTATTCTTGGCTAATTGCACTTAATTTGTTACAAAGCTTTGTTGTACATCAAAATATACTGAAAGCTAAGTAAAACCTATGACCTTATAAACTTATATGTGCTTGTGAACTTGAAATCTATTTCCTTAGTTTTCTTTCTCTTCTTTGTCTCATTTTTTGCCGAAGCTCGTGCCAAAATCGAAGGATATGTTAGGGATGCTATTACCCAAAAACCACTTGTAGGCGCAAGCGTATATGCACGTAACGTGCGCTTGGGTGTACGTACCGACGAAAACGGATTCTATTCGCTCTCGCTACCCTTAGGCGATTACGTGATTGTTTTCTCTGATGTAGCGCATCGAGTGATGGTCAAAGAAATTAAATTAAGAGATAACATCCGCCTGGACATTGACCTCGAAGAATCAGCCAAAGATTTGGACGAAGTAACCATCACGGGCAAATCGGCAGAACAAACGCTCAAAGATGTTGAAATGGGTAATGTGAAACTCAACATTCAGGGAATCAAGAAGATACCTGTTGTGTTTGGCGAAGCCGATATTTTGAAAGCTTTAATGTTGCAACCTGGTGTAACCACTGTGGGCGAAGGCGCAGGGGGCTTTAATGTACGGGGCGGACGGGTGGACCAAAACTTGGTGCTGCTGGATGGAATCCCACTTTTTAACACCTCCCACTTGCTGGGCTTTTTTGCCAACATTAACCCCGACGTGGTGCAAGACGCTACCCTTTACAAAGGCGGTATTCCGGCGGCTTATGGTGGGCGGCTTTCGTCGCTACTAAACATGAACACCAAAAACGGCAATGAAGAAGAAACCAAGGCTTCTTGGGGCATTGGCCCTGTGAGTGCAAGAGCAATGGTTGAAGGCCCATTAATTAAGAATAAACTTACCTTTTTGCTGGGTGGACGGGCAGCTTACCCCAATTATATAATCAAAGCATTTCCTAAAAATGTAAACGAAAGTCGGGCGTTTTTTTATGATGCAAACGCCAAATTGCAGTATAAATTTAATACGAATAATCGCCTCTCGCTCACCTTTTACCGCAGTTACGACAATTTTAAATTTCCCGAAGACACTGTGTATCATTGGACTACCACGGCGGCATCTATGCAGTTTAGTAGTGTGCTTAGTAAAAACTTGTTCCTTAATCTGAATCTTATCCATAGTGACTATCAGTTTGCGCTCGACGGCATAAAGCCTGATTATGAGTACAGTTATGCATCTTCTATTCGGCAGCAAGAAGCTAAGTTTGGCTTTTTATTTACGCCAACAGACCGTTTGAAATTTGACTGGGGGGGCAATTTTATTCATTACACCTTAAATCCTGGTGCGTTGAATCCCGTGGGTGATTTCTCGATTATTAATAGCGACAAAATTCCGGATGAACAAGCCAATGAAATGGCAGGATATGCCAGTGGTGAGTGGGAAATCAGTAAAACGTTTTCGATACAAACGGGTATTCGCTACTCTCATTTTGCTCAGGTAGGAGCTGGCATTATTCGAAATTATGAACCTAATGCACCCCGAACCGTTGAAACGATTTTGAACGAACAAGCAGTTGGAGCAGGCGAAACCATGCAACAATATGGTGGTTTTGAGCCACGGGTTTCGTTCAAATACGGCATTGATGGCCTCAGTTCACTCAAATTGAGCTATAACCGCATGAGGCAATACTTGCACTTGATTTCTAATACCACGGCCATTTCGCCTGTTGATTTTTGGAAAGTAAGCGATACCTACATTAAGCCACAAATTGCTGACCAGTATGCTATTGGGTATTTTAGAAACTTTGAGGATAACACCATCGAAACAGCAGTAGAGGCATACTACAAAGGCATTGAGAATTTGGTAGAATACAAAAATGGAGCAACACTACTGCTGAACCAACACATTGAAACCGACCTGCTCAATGCCAAAGGGCGAGCGTATGGTATTGAGTTTAGTGTTAAGAAAAACAAAGGACGCTTCACTGGGCAAGCCAGTTATACGTTTTCTCGCACAATGGCGCAAGTAAAAACGCCCTATCCTGTTGAGTTAGTAAATCAAGGTGAATGGTTTCCAAGCATTTTTGACCGCCCTCATCAATTTGTGACTTCTACGTCGTTGCAATTGGGCAAAGGTTGGACTTTTGGGGCAAATTTTACTTTTCAGTCTGGTCGCCCTATTACCTATCCTGATGGGCAATATGGTTACAACAACACACTCGTAAATAATTTTTCAAAGCGTAATGCCGACCGTTTGCCAGCCTATCATCGCTTAGACATTTCGTTTGTAAAAGACAGCCGCCGCAACAAAGAGCAAAAACGCTACCATACTGTCAATGTTTCGTTTTACAATCTGTATTCACGACAAAACCCGTATTCTATTTATTTTTTACGGTACAATCTTTCAACACTGTCGTATCGTTTATCGGTATTAGGTGCAGCCATTCCATCTGTAACGCTTAATTTTTATTATTAGCAGGCCACGCCACAGTCGTGAAGACAAAAACAAAACCTATGAAAAAACTAAGTTATCTTATTTTCTTGATTTTTATCTCAGTCGCCTGTGTAGAACGATACGATGCACCTATCCGAAACACAAAGCCTATTTTGGTTGTAGAAGGGCAAATCACCTCTGCTCCGCCACCATATTACGTAAAACTGTCTTACACGGGTGTTTTTGAGTATGGCAATACAATACCGATAGAACAGCAAGAAAACAAAGCAAAGGTTACGATACAAGAAGAAGGCGGTCGTTCGCAAACACTGTTTAATATAGGCCAAGGGCTGTACAGAACTGCTGATGGATCTTTGCGAGGGGTAGTTGGGCGTTTATACTCTATTTCTATTGAATTACCAGATGGTACAAAGTTTGTCTCAAAACCAGAAAAACTACCTTCCACCGTACCTGTTGACAAAATAACTTATGAGTTTGCGGATGTTCCTAACAAGGAGGATTTTAGGGGAGACCCAATTTCGCCAGACGGCTATCGAATTTTTATTGATTTTCAAGACCCTGCTACTGAGCAAAACTACTATCGTTGGGCAGTTTATGGTGTTACCCGCAGGGCCACTACTGGCACACCATGCCCTTATATATGTGGCTCGCCAACAGGCTGTTGGTGCAATACCTCTTGTTATGTGCGTGAAGAAAATAATGCGTTCAATATATTGTCGGATGCTTTAATTAACGGAAAGAAAATCAGCCGAAATTATGTTTATTTCTCGCCACTCTATACTACTGGTTCTCACAGTGTTGAAGTAGCCCAATATTCGCTTACAAGAGAGGCTTATCAGTTCATGAAAAAGTATCAAGAGCAACAAACCCGCACAGGTTCGTTGTTTGATCCACTGCCTGCGCCGCTCGAAGGCAATGTTTATAACGAAGCAAACCCAAACCAATTGGCATTGGGGTATTTTGGGGCAATGGGCCTGTATCGTAAACGTATTTTGTTTAATCCCGAAGAAAAGGATGATCAAATTTTCTTAAAGCTACCTCGCTATCGAGTAAACCCCAATACTGGTGCGTATGAGTCGTATAACCGAGAAAAAGGCTGTACAGATGTTTATCCAGGTTCATATCCATCGGGTACGTGGCCGCCAGCAGGTTGGGATACAGAGGATTTGAATAAGTAGGATATTAACAAACGAGGCTGTGAATTTTCACAGCCTCGTTTTGTTACTTTACCCAATCACTACACAATTTCCTTTAATTACGTCCGCTTCTACTTTTTTGTATTTCACGTCTTTTTCAATGCGGCCGTCTCGGTATTGTACGGTTACTCGTTGGTTGCGGTCGGCTATTTTAATAACTTTTACAGGAGCAGCTTTTTCTACAACTCGCTCCATGTTGGTGCCGAGTGACACATCGTCGTCAAAATCCTCTTTGTTCGTAACGAGTTTGGGTTGTGGTTCGGCACGGCGCTGAGGTTGAGCCACTTGTGGTTCGGCTTGTTCATCGGGGATGTCGGCTTTCATCAAGAAACTGATGGTGTCAAAATTCACCCGATTCAAGAACTGCTTAAACAACTCCACTGCTTCAAATTTATAAATCAAGAGAGGGTCTTTTTGCTCAAATACAGCATTTTGCACACTTTGTTTGAGGTCGTCCATATCTCGGAGGTGTTCTTTCCACTCTTGATCAATCAGGCTGAGGGCTATGAATTTCTCCATCTCCTTAATCAACTCACGGCCTTCGTTCTCTACGTTTTTTCGCAAATTCACCGTCACATAAGTAAGCTTATCACCATCCGAAATTGGCACTACAATTTCTTGAATAGTGGCCCCACGGTTTGCCAAGATGTCTTTGAATACAGGCTGTGCTTTTTTTGCAATCTCCTGATTTTTAGTGTTGTAGTGAGCTTCGGCTGCTTGGTAGAGGCGAGCTGCACGCTGTTCGGGCTTGAGTTTGCCAAAATCTTCACGCTTAAATGGCGGTTCAATGCCCAATGCACTAATGGTACGAAACTCCAACTCATCAAACGTAGTGGCATTTTGTACCATTTCGTCGCAAGTATCAAACATAGTATTGGCAATGTCAATAGAAAGGCGATCTCCATAAAGGGCATTTCGGCGGCGGCGATAGATGGCTTCCCGTTGGTAGTTCATCACATCATCGTATTCCAACAAACGTTTCCGAATTCCAAAGTTGTTTTCCTCTACCTTCTTTTGTGCTCTTTCAATAGACGAAGTAATCATCGAGTGTTGAATCACCTCGCCGTCTTCCATGCCCATTCTATCCATCACTTTTGTTATACGGTCTGAGCCAAACAAACGCATCAATTGGTCTTCGAGCGACACAAAAAACTGTGATGTACCCGGGTCACCTTGCCGGCCTGCACGCCCACGCAACTGCCTGTCCACCCGACGAGACTCGTGGCGTTCGGTACCGATAATGGCCAAACCACCCGCTGCTTTTGATTCGGGCGATAGCTTAATGTCTGTACCCCGACCTGCCATGTTAGTAGCTATGGTAACTTTGCCAGGCTTACCTGCTTCGGCTACAATTTCGGCTTCTTTTTGGTGATATTTGGCGTTCAATACTTGGTGTTCAATGCCTCGGAGTTTGAGCATTCGGCTCAGGATTTCGGAGTTTTCTACTGAGGTAGTACCCACCAAAACTGGGCGGCCATTTTTGACCAACTCACCAATTTCGTCCACTACGGCATTGTATTTTTCTCGAACTGTTTTATAGACTTTGTCTTCTTCGTCTTTACGAATTATACTTCTGTTTGTTGGAATTACCACCACATCTAACTTATAAATCTCCCAAAATTCGCCCGCTTCGGTTTCGGCAGTACCAGTCATACCTGCCAGCTTGTGGTACATTCTGAAATAATTTTGCAAAGTAACCGTAGCGTAGGTAGAGGTAGCGTCTTCTACTTTTACGTTTTCTTTGGCTTCTACGGCTTGGTGCAGTCCGTCGGACCAACGGCGGCCTTCCATAATACGGCCAGTTTGCTCATCCACAATCTTTACCTTACCGTCCATAATCACATACTCTACGTCTTTCTCGAACAGCGTGTAGGCTTTCAACAACTGATTAACAGTATGGATACGTTGGGTTTTGATCGAATAATTTCTAATCAAAGCCTCTTTGTTGGCCAATCGGTCTTGTTCTGTGAGTTCTTGGTTTTTCTCAATGGCATTTAACTCAATAGACATATCAGGAAGTACAAAGAACTCGGGGTCTTCGTCTTCACGGGTCATAAACTCAATACCTTTTTCGGTGAGCTCTATGCTGTTATTTTTTTCTTCAATCACAAAAAACAGCGGTGCATCGGCTTGAGGCATTAATTTCTGGTTTTCAGCAAGGTGAATAGACTCCGCCTCTTGCATGATTGCCTTTATCCCTGTCTCAGAAAGAAACTTAATCAGCGGCTTTGACTTAGGCAAGCCCCTGTGCGCTCTGAATAATGCCACGCCGCCTTCTTTGGTGTTTCCGGCAGCAATGAGGCGTTTTGCTTCATTCAAAAAGCCATTAACTAAGGCTTTCTGAGCATCCACAATCTTCATAATTCGTGGTTTGAGTTCATAAAACTCATGCTCGTCGCCTTTTGGAATGGGTCCGCTAATAATCAGAGGGGTACGGGCATCGTCCACCAACACCGAGTCCACTTCATCCACCATAGCGAAGTGGTGCTTGCGTTGCACGAGGTCTTCGGTACTGCGAGCCATGTTGTCACGCAGGTAGTCAAAGCCAAACTCGTTGTTAGTGCCGTAGGTAATATCGGCCAAGTACGCATTTCGGCGGTCTTCGGTGTTAGGTTCGTGCTTGTCAATGCAGTCCACGTTCAATCCATGAAATTCAAACAATGGACCATTCCATTCGCTATCCCGTTTGGCAAGGTAGTCGTTCACCGTTACGAGGTGTACGCCTTTGCCTCCCAGTGCATTGAGGTATGCTGGTAAGGTCGAAACCAGCGTTTTGCCTTCGCCAGTTGCCATTTCAGAGATTTTACCTTGATGCAGTACCATACCACCTATGAGCTGCACGTCGTAATGCACCATGTCCCAGCGAACAGGCATACCTGCAGCAGTCCATTCGTTTTTCCAAATGGCAGTTTCACCATCAATGACAATGTTTGGTTTTTTAGCAGCAAGGCTTTTGTCGTGGAATGTAGCCGTTACTACCAACTCGCCATTTTCTTTGAAACGTCGGGCGGTTTCTTTAACTACAGCAAAAGCTTGAGGTAAAAGTTCAAGAAGGGCTTCTTCTAAGAGTTTATTTGACTCAATGGCTAATTTATCAATCTCTTGAAAAATTTGTTCTTTTTTGTTTACATCGAGTCCAGCGTTGTCTTCAATCTGTTGGTTAAGGGCAGCTATTTGGTCTTCAACGGGGCGGATTTTGCTTTGGATAATCGCTTTAAAATCAGCGGTTTTCTGACGAAGTTCGTCATCAGAAATGGAGCGAAGTTTATCGAATTCGGCGTTGATTTTAGCGACATTTGGGGTGAGATCCTTCAAGTCTCGATCCGATTTGGTGCCAAAAACTTTGGCAATACTCTTGGTTAAGAAATTCAGCATGGTTGTTTGTGTTATCGGTTATCCATAACCTTGCTATTGGTTGTAAGCGGCATGTTACTTATTAGTTATCTGCATTTTTAATTGACAATCAGTGTTTTATGTCAAACAGATAACAGGCGACAGGCTACAACTAACAGCTTATTATTCGTAAATATGGAATAGATAGTAAATCTTTTTCCTGCAAATTTAGTTCTTTCGTGAGTAGATACCACGAAAAAGATAAAAGGAATATTGTACTTTCGTGGATGAATGGGAAAATAACTGGATGATTGGGGGATGTGGGTGGTAAGAAATGTGAAGTAAGAGGCAGGTCTGTATTGAATATCTGGCCTTTTTTGGTATTTTGATAACACAATAAGCAGGATTGTTAAACATCACAAGCAAATGCAACAGCAGAGTAATCGCCGACCCCGCCGCAAATTGGGCTTTGGTGATATGTTTGGTTTAGGAAAAAGAGGTGAGCAAGTTGCCACACCTACTAAATCGTATCGTGAGGCGGTAGAAGACAACAACAAGCTAATCAAAAAGTTGGCACCGTGGCTATTAGTTGTTGGAATCGCTGTTTTTGTGTATGATTTATTTCGCAATAAGGATGCTTCTACGGCTCCATTTAGTACTGGCCCTCAAATTACAGAAATGGAATGGCAAGGTACAGTGCTGAAAAAATACGTGGATATGCCTGGCAACAAACCACACCCAACACTCGAAATCAAAGACTTAACAGATACCTCCGCAGTAAGGCAAGTGGTTGATTTTAAAAGTGAAAAGTCGGGTTTTTGGGATAAAGTAGAAGTAAAAGATAAGATTTCAAAACCTAAAGGAAGTCTTTCGGTAAAAGTAAAAAACTATGTGCGAGATACTACACTCATTATGAAGTTTGAGTAGAACTACGGCTTCAAAATAAAAAAGCCCCGCATTTGCGGGGCTTTTTGTTGGTTGGCTCGCAAGGATTCGAACCCTGACTAAAAGTACCAAAAACTTCTGTGCTACCGTTACACCACGTGCCAATCCTTAATTGTGGGTGCAAATATAACAGATTGAACGCCATTTGTCAAATCCTATTTCAAAAAAAACTTCACTTTTTGATATTTTGATTAAGTGAATTCAACTGTTCAATGGGCTTAAATTGTTGATTGTCAATCGGTAAGATTGAATAACTTGCCAACCTTAAAATAGTATATTTAAGTGACTTTATTTAGCTCAAACCCCAGCAACTTCGGCAGTTGATGCTATTTTTTTGACCAAGCCTTGTAGCACTTTACCTGGCCCACATTCAATAAATAAGTTTGCACCGTCAGCTACCATGTTTTCAACTGATTGGGTCCAACGCACTGGGGCAGTGAGTTGGGCAATTAGGTTGGCCTTTATGGTTTCTACATCTGTAGAGGGTTGAGCATTTACGTTTTGATAAATAGGGCAAATTGGACTATTTAGCAC
>JBGAVQ010000255.1:0-8432 GCA_044228045.1 Spirosomataceae bacterium | reverse complement strand
TTAATACGCATCATTTTGGAAAATGACTACTCAAAAAAACTATTTGCCATAGAAAATTTGGATGGCCCTTAAATATGCCCGACACTTGTGGTGGGAACACCTGACAGTCCTCTGACGAAACATAAACCTTAAAACAATGGGATTACGAAATAGAAATCTTTATTTAGACGAAGAATGTTTCTTTGTAACCACCACTTGCAAAGATTGGCTTCATGTATTTATCAACGAAGCTTATTTTAGTATTTTAACGAATAGTTTGGCATTTGTAGGCAAAAAATATGAAGCTGATTATTTAGGTTACGTACTCATGCGGAATGCCGCCCAGCCCAACCACTTGCATTTATTGATTTATTTCAAAAAGAAAAATCAACTCAGCAATCTAATGAGAGACTTCAAGAAATTTACCGCTGGGGAAATCAGACGTTTAGTAGAATCGGAAGAGCGATTAGATTTACTCGAAAAACTACGCTATGAACAACGAGAGCAAAAATTTAAGTTATGGCAAGACCGTTTTGATGATGTTTTTATCAAAAGCAAAGAAATACTGGAAACCAAACTTGCCTATATCCATAATAACCCATTGCAAGACCATTGGAATTTAGCAATTCGCCCCGAATTATATCCTTATTCAAGTGCAGGATATTATGAATTAGAGCAAGTAGGATTAATACAAGTAACTCACTATCGAGAATATTTCTAAGACGTGAGAAACTGTTGGATGGAAACACTAATTCATTCAGGACCAATAAGATAGTGTCAGGTGGAAACACCACAGTTGTCGGGCATATTTAAGGGCCATCCAAATTTTCTATGGCAAATAGTTTTTTTGAGTAGTCATTTTCCTGTCGGGCATATTTAAGGGCCATCCAAATTTTCTATGGCAAATAGTTTTTTTGAGTAGTCATTTTCCAAAATGATGCGTATTAACTCGATTTGTAACTGACTCATAAAGCTCATTTTAGCAATTTTGTAACTATCTATGTCATTGAGTTTTCGATATAGATATATCATTGATGCAGCAATTAAGGTCATGTAGAGCATGATTTGAATGGTATGCTCCTTGCGTGAGAGTAGATGAGAAAAAGATAGGTTCTGTTTGATAAATTTGAAAAACAACTCTATTTCCCAACGCAAACGATAGATTTGAGCAATTTCAAGTGCCTTTACATCTATCATATTGGTTAGAAAATAAAGCGTTTCCCCAGTAGTTTTCTGTTTACAAACCACTAACCTAAACGGGACTTCTACTTTCTGGTATCTTTCCGTAAAACAATAAACCAAGGTGTCTTCGAGTACCACTACGGTTGAGTCTTGACAACCAATACGGGTAGAAAAAGGAAGGGTAGTACATCGATCTAAGGTATTTTGGGCATTGATACGGGTTACAAATCCAATATCAGCCAGTGAAATAGCAGCTAAATGTTTTTTACCTGTTAAACCACGGTCAAAAACGGCCACGTCATTGTGCTTAAACTCGGTTTGGTGAATAATTTCAGAGAGGGCAATGTTTTCGCTGTAATAGATGTTTTTAAAAAATGCTTTGGCTTTTACAGCGAAAGTGCCATTGAATCCAACACTATATTTGATGGCTCGTTTGGGCGTAGCATTTTTATTGGGATAGCCCCCTCCCTGTAATCCTACATTGAGTAACTTACTACTCAACGTAACGGTAGTTGAGTCGAAACGGATTAGATTAAAACCTTTGTAGTCTTGTGGTTGATAATGTTGGCAAAAAAGTGAAAAACTGTAATCAAATAGGTTCTCAAAGTAGGTTAATGGTATTTTTTCTAAGCGCTCACCAATTGAACTGTGGTCAATACAAAGAGCCGAGGGTTGAAATCCTTTTTGAAATATAGGACTTTTGTAATGCTCTTCTAAGACTCGCCAGCTCAGCGAGGTCGAGTCAAAGAGTCCGTAAAGCAACAGATAAAAAATATCTTTGCTCGGTAGCTTTTTTTGATGTAAATCTGACTGCGTTTCATCGGCAATGGCATCCAGATAGGTGGATGGTATGCCGCTTATGAGTTGGCGAACGGTTAGCTTTTCTGGTTTCATGGACAAAAAACGAACAGAAACAGAACATTATTTGGTAATACTTTCTGCATGCCCGACACTTGTGGTGGAAACACCTGACAGCAAGGTAAAATACTAAAATAAGCTTCGTTGATAAATACATGAAGCCAATCTTTGCAAGTGGTGGTTACGAAGAAACATTCTTCGTCTAAATAAAGATTTCTATTTCGTAATCCCATTGTTTTAAGGTTTATATTTCGTCAGAGGACTGTCAAGTGGAAACACCTGACAGCAAGGTAGGGTTAGAAAAGTGGAGGCTTGGTTATCTGGTCAACCGATAAATAAACAAAGCTGCTCGCTGAATCAACAAGGGGAATTCTTTGAGGTTAATGCTTTCTTCTATGCTATGAGCTCCCTTGCCGGGTGCGCCGAGGCCATCCAGACAAGGCAGGTATTTAGCCACAAACGAGATGTCGCCCGCACCTCGCAAATTGGGGTCTAAGGCCACTACTGGGCCAATGCCCATATCTCGGCTTAGTTGATCCATTTGTTTGCGAAGTTCCTCATTGGCTGCGGTGGCTTCCATGGCAGGAATACCGTCTTTAAACGTAATAGTAGCCTTAGTTTGAGGAAGGCTTTTTGTTACAATTTCACGCATTTTGGCCCGAGCGTTTTCTTTCTGCGCTTCGGTCAAAAACCGCAAATCACCTTTTACTAAGGCATTACCCGCCACAATATTATCTTTGCCAGTTACTTCGGCTTTGGCATTTTTGTCATCGTAGCGTACTTCTGCACCACCTACAATAAGCCCTGGGTTAAAAGTTAGCCCAGACTCTTGACCAAGCACACGACGAAACTCATTGACAATTCGAACGGCTTCATAGATAGCACCGTATCCGAGTCCAGCAAAAATTTGGGAAGAGTGTCCCGAGCGAGCCTTTACGGTGAGTGTCCAGGTACTTGCTCCCTTTCGGCCTGTAGTTATGTTTTTGAGATTGCCGCCTTCAAAGCTCAGGGCGATATCACACTGCTTGGCCCGTTCAATAAAATCTCGACGACTTTCGGTAAATCCGCCCCCGCCAATTTCCTCGTCGCCAGTCAGATAAACCGTTAGCGACATGTCGTCGAGTAACTGGTTGGCTTTGAGGGCTTTTAGTGCAGCAATAAGCACAACGTCGCCGCCTTTGTCGTCTTGTGTGCCCTGACCCGTGGCAGTCGAATCATTGATTTTAGTATATGGTTCCATGGGCAGGCTTTTCTCAAAAACAGTGTCTAAATGCCCAATCAGAAACAATTTTTTGCCTTTTTTGCCTTGCCGTGTGGCTACTAAATGCCCTGCTCCGGGTAAAGAATCAGGCAGCGGTACCCATTCGGTTTTGAAGCCCAATTTATCTAATTCTTCGGCCATTATTTTGCCTACCAACCGAACGCCTTCTTTGTTGAGTGTACCGCTGTTGATATTAACCACTTTTTCGAGAAATGCCTCTGTTGCAGGCTGTTGCTGGCGCAGGGTTTCAATGATTTTTTGTTCTGTTTGGGTTAATTGTTGACTGTAAGTTGTTAAAGAAAACAATAACAGACAGAGGCTTAGGTAATGTGTTTTTTTCATAAAAAGATAAGCGTTTTGGGGTTTTATGGTGGTTTTTTGTTCATTTGATAATCAACTTGTTTGAATGGGCAGTTTCACTATAAACGTCGTGCCTTCGCCCTCTACACTCTCCACCTCAATTGTACCCCCATGCCCTTTGGTCACAATATCATACGCCAAGCTCAGCCCCAAGCCCGTGCCTTCGCCCGTAGGTTTACGGGGCAATGCCGAAAACCAAATTTACAATAATCTGAATACACGGTACACTAATTCAACTTTTTTCTTTGAATGAGCAGTATGATGCGAAGGAGTTATAGGTACACAAATATTATAGTTAATGGGTTTATTATCAGTAGAATAACAAAGTGTAGTGTAAATGCTGTTTAAGGTAGTGTAGTTGGGCTTTTCGTCCAACTACACGGTGGAGTATTAAATCACATCGAGGCTTTTGATGATGTTGACGGCTTCTTTTTCGGCTTCTTTGTCGTCGTCGTCAAACACAATTACCAGAAAAAAGTTAGTGTGGCTTTTGGGGTCGCCGAGGCCAGCAAACACAATGCGGTTGCCGTCTTTGAAGCCCTCTACAAAAAAGCCCTCTAATTCGTTTACTTTCACGGCTGTTGCCTCGTCAACTTCGGCCAGTTTCATGGCTTTGGCACCAGCAATGGTGGCTTCGTCGAGGTCTTCGATGGCGACATTTTCTTCAAAAATGTGCATGGCCAGCTCCATGCCATCGCCTTTCATTTCAAAATCATGATTGGTGTTGACATGAACTCTAAAATCACGGGGAACGGTTATTTTGATGTGGTAATAGTCCCAAGTGTAGGTTTTTTGGGCAAATGCCGAAAACGCAATCAGCATTGTGAGGGCGATTGAAAACAAGGATTTTTTCATGAGAAAGTTGGGGTTAAGGTTTTGAAAATAGTTTGGAACAATACACAAAACATTGAAGCTATGCAACAACACTACCCCAATGTTTTTGTCGAAATAAAATACAGGATAAAAACGATGAAAACCTAAGAAATAGAGATAAAGACTCAAAAGCTGTTTGAAAGGGTTACTTTTTTTTCTGATTTTCTTTATCTTGCTTCACATTCTGGCATCCACTCCTCTCCATTATATCATGTTGCGCTTCCTGCTGTCTTTCTTGTTTTTGTTGCTACCCTTGGGTATATACGCACAAACGTTGTACCTCATACTGGTGTCTGATTTGGAAAACAGACAGTTTGGGCTGAACGGCTTGCGAAGTCAAGAACAAATGTTGGAGGTGTTTGAAACGGTGAGTCAAAAACTGAACTACAAAACCGACATCATTTATCTGAATAAACGCACCTTCACGAGTCAGACAGTTAAGAATACGATCAAAAGACTCAGAACCCAAACCAACGATATTATCATTTTTTATTACACAGGGCTGGGCTATTATCCTGCCAATAGCCAGAGCAAGTACCCTTTTTTGCAACTCAACGACCACCTACAAAAACCACTATCGCTTGACGAAATTGGCAACCTACTCTTGGCCAAACAAGTGCGCTTGGGCGTAGCCCTGGCCGACTGCCCCAATGAAAAACTTACCGTAGAGAAGACCATTGTAGAGCGTACTCCGCCGCCGTCCCTCACAATCAAACAAGCTGACCTCCGTAAATCAATACTCAAAACCATGTTTTTGGGCGAATGTGGGCTGCTCAAAGCAAGCAGTACACAACCAAACCAAAAGTCATTTCTTGTAACTGATAACACCACAACTATTCAAATGAGCATTGAGAATGAGAAAGATACACTCAAGAAAAACACAGAAACCCGACAGAAAGGGGCTATTTTTACACATTCGTTTTATAATTCATTCAAAAATCTGCTGAAAAACGTGAGCGTAGAAGCTATTAAAGACGCAAGCCTCACCCAACTAATGAAAAATACCCAAGCAACAATGAACGAGGAGTTGAACCCCATGCAGACAACAAATAATGAACAAACTGCTATGTGGGAGTTTGTGGCTTGTAATGCTACCATCAAGCAGCAAATGGTGAAATTGCCGCCGTATTTGTACCCCAGTAATAACGAAGAATTGCAGGCAAAACTAAACCAAGTGATTGCTACCAGAGAGGTAAGATTACGAAACGAATTTGCCGCTCGACTCAATGACCTTTTTGCAGAAGAAGCCTTTGTGACGGTGGTTCAAACAAACGGTTATCCACCCAAACACCCCAAATTTCAGACAAGAATTAACCGATTGGATACCGAAAACTATTTTGTGTCATTGGCTGCTTCTGCTGAAAAAATCAAAACAGTTACCATAAAAAATACCATGTCCCGTGGTCAGTTCTTGCTGGAAGGTATCGAAATAGAAGAAGTATGGAAGTGATTTTGAGCCTCCTAACACCTAATAAGTAGGATTGACGATTTATTGGATTTGGGATTGACGATTATTTCTTTGATTATTAGTTGATTACAAAAAAATGTCGTTTATTTTTATATAACTACTTACCATGAAAGCAAGCCGAATACTGCTCCTTATTTTGATGTTGCCGCTGGGTGCTTTTGCCCAAACCTTGCATGTGATTTTTGTGGCTGACTTGCAGGACAAACAGTTTGGGAAGGTAAGTCTGGGCGATCAAGATCAGATGTTTCGTGTTTTCGAGACCATCAAATGGGGCCTTGGGTACAAGCTGCAAACAACGTATCTGAGTCCTAATAGCAAGAACTTCACGGCAGAGGCCATCAAGAAAACCATACAAACCCTCAAAACACAACCCAACGACATCATTTTTGTGCATTACTCGGGTTTGGGGTATTATCCGTCAGCTAACAACGAATCGTCCACCGCTTCCAGGGGTTGGCTTAGTAGTTTTTTTAGCCGTAGTGCTGCTTCTGTTCCTAAAAAGACGAAGCCTTTTCGGGCAAGCGATTTTCCGTCGTTTCAGCTAACCGAGTATGAAAAAAATCCCCTCTCGCTCGACGACGTTGGCAACCTCATTGCCGCCAAGGGTGTGCGCTTTGGGCTGGTCATGGCCGACTGCCGCAATAGTTTTCCTTTGCCGTTGATTAATGATGTGGCGAGTACAATCATTATGGAGGACATCCGCAAGTTGGTATTACGAAAATTATTTTTGGAATCTTGTGGCGTGTTGAAAGTGGCGAGTGCCCACCAAGGCGAATCGGTTTATACCAATGTCTTTCGGACCAGTTCAGCATTTACTACTGCTTTTTCCAGTGCTTTTTACGAAATGCTACTTATGACTACTTTCAAAACACTAAAAGGAGTGAGTCTGGACAAACTACTTAATAATACCCAAAAAATGATGGAAATTGGACCTGTTCATCAAGGTGGTTTGGGGGGGCACGTCACGCCAGAAAAAATGCCACATGCCCTTTGGAAAATGAATGATTGTAACACTTCGCTCAAAAAAATAATAACACCGTTGCCTTCTTATGACCAAGTGCCAACAATTCGGGATTTGGAGAAGGAACTTAAACAGCTGGCAGAGACCGAAAATGCAGCAGATCGAGCAAAACAAATTGAAAAATTAAGCACTTATTTTGATAAAAATGCAAGTGTAAAAGTGACTCGCTATGCTCAAACCGATACATTGAGCCGACAAGCAACAATCCCTATCATGGCATATTTACAAGGTTTGGGAAAGCCAAATCCTAAATTGATGGAGTTTCGGCTGCATCCGATACACATCAAAAGGACGGAAGATTTTTTGTTAATCACCGAACTTTTTACAGACGAAACGTGGAAAGAATGGTAGGGGAATAAGTTGAGAATGGCGTACCGTAGCGATAGGTTAATTTGAGAATCCATAAGAGGTGTCTATCTAATAAAAATTAATTCTTAAGGCTGTGCGGTATTCATCCTTGCGTCTTAGCGTCCTTGCGGTTCATAATCAAAATAATATTACCATAGTAACTAAAATGTTGCAGACTACTATTTACTTAGCCTCCAAAACTATGAAACTAGCTCGTTTAGCTACTCTCTTATTGGTATTTATAAACGTACTCGTGCAGGCACAAGGGCTAAAATTTGACGATGATTCTTACGAAAAAGTACCCCAGAAAAAATCAAATTTAGCAGTTAATAGCAAAGCACTACCTTCTAAAATAGACTTGTCGCCCTATGTGCCTACGGTTATCAACCAAGGGCCATTGGGTACTTGTGTGGGTGTTTCGACCACCTACTACATGCGCACCATGTTAGAGGCTATTCGTTTGGGTATTACCGACAAAAAAGCCATTGATTCACTAAGGTTTTCGCCTTCATACACCTACAATGCTATCAAAGACAAGACTGATGCCTCCTGCAAAATGGGTTCGGAGATTCAAGATGCCTTAGAATACATGAAAACCCACGGCGTGGCTCGATATTCGGAACAAGGGTATCCATATTGCTTACCTAATAAGCCAATTAAACCCACCGATGATACAAAAATTTTGGATTATATCAAACTGTTTGGTTTACTCGACGGGGGTGAAAACACAGTAACAGCCACACAAAAAGCATTGGCCGAAGGCACGCCCGTGGTGGTGGGTGTGCAAACTACGCCTTCGTTGCATGATTTACGTGAGCTTGGTTTTTGGAGAAGCCTTTGGCTACGGATTCTGCGTTTTTTTGGAATAGATACCGACGCAGAAACGAGCCTTTGGAGACCCGAAAAGTCGAATCGCTTGGGCAACGGACACGCCATGTGTGTAGTTGGTTACGACAGTAGTAGGTTTGGCGGGGCATTTAAGTTGGTAAATAGTTATGGTGTCAACTGGGGCGATAAAGGTTTCTTCTGGATTCGCTTCACCGATTATCAGGACTACGCCAAATATGGTTTTCAGGCATATC
>JBGAVQ010000254.1:0-8488 GCA_044228045.1 Spirosomataceae bacterium | reverse complement strand
CCAAGGAATGCCTTTGGGCTATTTTTTTGGCGTGTTTGTCTTTTTTTGCCACAATTTGGGTTAGCTTTAACTATCTTGCTACCTAATACTAAGTAAAATACAGATTCGCATTACCCTTACGACTAACACCATACATCATGAAAAGAACGCTTCGATTATTGCCACTGTTGGCAGTAGTGGCTTTTTCGGCCTTGGCTCAAGAAAAAATTGACCTTGATATGGTCAAAAAAATTAGGGAAGAAGGACTACAACGTTCCAAAGTGATGGAGCACGCCTTCTACCTGACAGATGTGAGCGGCCCTCGCTTGCAAGGCTCACCGGGCTGGATGCGGGCGGCAACTTGGACCAAGAACAAGTTTAACGAATGGGGACTCGAAAACCCTCAACTTGAACCCTGGGGCGAATTTGGTAAAGGTTGGGAGCTTGAGAAAAGCTACATTGCCATGACAGCACCTTACTACAAACCTCTTATTGCCATTCCGAAGGCATGGTGTGAAGGTTCCAACGGTTTCAAACAAGCCGAGATCCTCTACATTGACGAAGCCGACACTGCCTCAGTAGAAAGCCTTAAAGACAAACTAAAAGGCAAAATCATTTTGTTAGGCCGTCTTTCCGAAACCATCAAGCAGTCATTTGTGGGTGATGCCAAGCGTTTTACAGATGAAGAGTTAGCAAAAATGGCTTTGGGAGAAAATGAGCGTCGTGGTGGAGGCGATGCAAACCAAATGAGTGATTCGTTGCGTCGTAATATGATTCAGATTATGCGCCGCCGCTCTACCATGACAACCAAAATGCGTGAAATTGCCAAAAAATCAGGGGCTTTGGCCATATTGAGCATGGGTGCTAATGGTAAAGACGGTACGTTGTTTGTAAGTGGGGCAGGCTTTGGCTCGCAACGCACTACTTCGCCCACAGAACTGCTCGACATGATGCTTTCTGCCGAAGACTACCTCATGCTTTGCCGATTGGCCAAAGCTGGAATTCCTGTGAAGTTAGAGATGGATGTAAAAACCAAATTTTATACTGAAGACACGCAGGGATATAACGTATTGGCTGAACTAAAAGGCACTGACCGTAAGCTCAAAGACGAAGTAGTGATGATAGGTGCTCACCTCGACTCGTGGCACTCAGCTACTGGGGCTACCGACAATGCCGCTGGTTCGGCTGTCATGATAGAAGTCATGCGCATTTTGAAGACCTTGAACGTAAAACCACGCCGTACCATCAGAATTGGGCTGTGGAGTGCCGAAGAACAAGGGCTTTTTGGCTCATCGGGCTATGTAAAAAAGCATTTGAAAGATTCGACTAATCTTAAAAACTTGGAGAATTTCTCCGTTTATTTTAATCTCGACAACGGCACGGGCAAAGTGCGTGGGGTCTATCTTCAAGAAAACGAAGCTGCTCGTCCGGTGTTTGAAAAGTGGCTCGAACCTTTCAAAGACTTAGGCGCAAGCACTATCACCAAGAGCAATACGGGCGGTACCGACCACCTCTCGTTTACTGGAGTAGGGCTACCAGGTTTTCAGTTTATCCAAGACCCTATTGAGTACAGTACCCGCACGCACCATACCAATATGGATACCTACGACCACCTCATAGCCGACGACTTGAAACAAGCGGCAACTGTCATTGCTTCATGCGTGTATCACGCTGCCATGCGAGACGAAAAAATGCCTCGAAAACCTAAGAAGTAAGAAGCCCAGTTTACAGGATTTGGTTTACCGTAAACAATTCTTTCCTCGGTCTGTGGCACACACAGATCGAGGAAAAGGATCAAGTGGAAGCTAACCCAAGACTAATCTCTTATAATGCCCTATGAACAACCTATACTTATTTTTTATAGCGTCGCTACTACTCAATATTACACCCGGCAACGATATGCTTTTTGTGATTTCAAGAAGCATATCGCAAGGGATAAAAGGAGGGACTTATTCGGCATTGGGCATCTTTTTGGGGTGTTTGGTTCACATTATTGGGGCGGTTTTTGGTTTATCTATCATCATTTCAAAATCTGCTTTTTTGTTTGACCTCATTAAGTTTGCAGGGGCAGGCTACTTGATTTACTTGGGTATAAAATCACTTTCGGCCAAAGCACCAGTTGACAATACCCCTGAAAATGTGATGCAAGCCGCCCCGATGACCTTGCTCAAGCAGGGCATCATTACCAATGTACTCAATCCCAAAGTAGCTATTTTCTTCCTGTCTTTTTTACCACAATTTATTGATCCTGCTGCTGGGCAGGTACAATGGCAACTACTGATACTGGGGTTGTGGTTTGCAGTTCAGGGAACTTTTGTGCTGCTGCTGATTGCGTCGCTGGTGGCCAAAACGAGCAATTTCATCAAGCAAAACCCTACGTTTTGGATGCTACAAGAAAAAATTACAGGATTGATTTTGGTAGGACTGGGTGTTAAGCTTGTCTTGACATCGAAGTAGCCTAATTAACTGACTGATAGAGCAAGAAACTGAACATTTTTTCAAAACTAAGTAGTTCTTCGCCCGATGCCCCCAAGCGTACTAAGTTATTGCGATATTGGTCGGCTAATTTCAGAAAATCATCACTATTGCTCAGGCGAGCCGCCACCGTACCTTTAAAACAGCGATGAATTTGGTTGTAGAGGTATTTACAAGCCTGTAACGGCTTTTCATTGAAGAGCTGGTGGAGTTCTTTAAGCCGTTCTTTTTCGTTTAAAAAATTAAATCCAGTGTTTTCAAAAAAAGCCTTTATTTCGTCACAAGTATCTTCTATGTCGGTGTTGTCCACAATTTTATACCTAAAATACTTAGCGTCGTTAAACTTGCCAATCGAAACCACCAAAGTATTGGCATCGGCTCGGTATTCTTCCGAATTTCCCAGAAATTGTTGTGCAATTTGTTCAATGCGCTCGTGGCGTAGCCCAAAGTTTACTTCCAGCCACACCTCACCATTATAGTCAGAAGCCGAAAAGATTACATTTTGGAATCCCAAATCTGTTACTTTGCGAAACTGTTTTTTGCCTAAAAGCAACATGAAGCCTCTCTCGGCAAAAAAACTACCAAGTTTTTGATATAGTTCGGCCTCAAATGGGGTAACTTTCATGCTTTATTAAGATTTTTAGAGATAACACTTTTTTAGAGATAATGTTTGGGCATTGGCTTAACTAATTTGCACTTTTTGATACTGACACGTACAGCGAATGAAAAAAATACTTATTCTGTCGGATACTCATCATTATCTTGACCCTCGTTTGCAAACGCATATTGACTGGTGCGATGAAATTTGGCATGGCGGCGACTGGGGAACAATAACGGTTTCGGATATACTAACCAAACAAAAGCCTGTACGGGGCGTTTATGGTAATATTGACGGACAAGATGTACGTGTGGTGTATCCGCTTTTTCAACTTTTTGATTGTGAGCAGCTTATTATAGGGATGACACACATTGCTGGCACACCCGGAAGGTATAAACTTGATGCCAAGAAGCTCTTTGAAGAGCAAGTTCCAGACCTTTTTGTGTGCGGACATTCGCACATCCTTCGGGTAGAGCGTGACCCTGATTTGCAAAATATGCTGTTTATCAATCCAGGGGCGGCAGGCAAAGAAGGATTTCACAAACTGCAAACTGCTCTCCGCCTCAAAATAGATGGTAAACGAGTTTTTGACATGGAAGTCATTGAAATTGGCAAACGAGGTCAGCCAATAACTTAAATTTTGTAGCACTACTCAAAAATGACCGTTCTGTTTTCCCGCACAAATACACGGTCTTCAAACACCAATTTCAAGGCCCGAGCCAACACTATTTTTTCAACATCACGCCCGGCTTGTGCCATTTCTTGCCATTCTTTGGAGTGATTGACCCTAATAATATCTTGGGTAATAATAGGCCCTTCGTCTAAGTTTTCGTTTACAAAATGAGCAGTAGCACCAATGATTTTTACACCTCGCTCATGGGCTTGTTTGTAAGGATTAGCGCCAATAAACGCCGGCAAAAACGAGTGATGTATGTTGACAATCTGATGAGGAAAATGACTGGTGAACTCCGAAGAGAGTATTCGCATGTATTTGGCAAGTACCAGGTACTCAGGCTTGTAGCCCTTTACTACTGATAGCACCTCTGCTTCGTGTTGCTCTCGACTTTTGCCTTCGTGTGATACATGATGAAACGGAATGTTAAACTTCTTGACCAAGTTGCCAAGTGTTTCATGATTTGCTACCACAGCCAAGATGTTGATGTTGAGATCTTTGAACTCATTACGTATCAACAAGTCGCTGAGGCAATGGTGTTCTTTAGTAGCCAATAATACGACATCTTTGGTATGGTCGTTATTGAGTGAAATAGTTACCGAGTCGGGTAAAATTCCCCGTAAACCATTGATGATTTTTTCTTCTTGGCATTCTCCCACAAACTCGGTTCGCATAAAAAAATGGCCTGTGGTTCTATCTACAAACTCGTCGTTTCGTAAAACGTTGAGGTTATGGTGGTACAAAACGCCTGTTATTTTATGAACTAGTCCCTTTTGGTCAGGGCAATCTATTCGCAGAATGTAATGAGTGTTCGACATAATGCCGCAAAGAACGGAAAATCAAGTGTTTTTGGCAAAAAAAGATATTTAAAGCAATGATTGTTTTCTACATTTACGAAAAGTGTTAGTACCTGAAACATATTAGAATTATGCTTAAATACTCAATTTTAGTAGGTTTACTACTGGCTTTTGTGGGAGTCAAAACTTTGTTTATGCCTGCATCTGTGCCTGTTTTTCAACGACCAGCACAAGCGCAACGATTGGTTGAAACTCCTCGGTTGGCATTTACACCCACAAGTACTTACGAAGAAGTTGGCTGGCATAAAATCCCTGATTTTCACCTACCCGACAAATTTGTAATGGTGCTACAAGCGGCCCGTTCTACTACCGATAAGGAGTGTATTCCGCTTCGTAAAGGGTTTACCCAACTGCATTACACAATTTTGAGCGACGAAGAACGACGTAAGTTGCCGCCTCAACGTCAGGCAGTTATGCTGGGTGCTAACTTTTTTACAGATGCTGGATTTAGCTTTTGTAATTTCAATAAAGGCTACCTCGACCCCTTTGCCGACCCAGATGAAAAGTTTGTGAAACACGTGCGAGGCTTCGATGCCAACTATGGCATTGTGGTCTATGATTTGGAGAATGTACCTTGGAAACCCGTGAAGTACGAACGAGATGGATTTAGACAAAAAACGTATTTGTCGCCCAATTCGCCTGGGTTTAAAATTCCTGATAATCAGTTTGTTGAAGCATACAAACAAGCAATGGCTCGTAAGTATTTGTTGATGGTAAAGACCTTGAAAAAGGAGAAATCAAAGCCTTTTACCCTTATTGGTACGTATAGCCCAGGGTCGCCATCTGAGAATTTTCATGGAAGATTAGACTACCCCAATGCCTTTACTGACCCCAGTTTTAAGCAATGGATTTGGGATTATAGCGTAGGAGGGGAGGTTTTTCATCAATACTGCGACATCCAAACACCGGGTTCGTACTTCCGCATTACAGGCGACGAGCATCCCAAAAGTTGGCTCTATCAATTATTGCTGGATCAAGAAGTCAATGCGGCGTGGTCTAAGCTACCTCGTATTCCGGTACAGTGGCTGTTTTATACCAACAACGAAAACAAGGCCATTAGCCCACAAATGGCAGAAGGCACGGCGATTTTTAACATTATGACTGGTGCAAAAGGAATTTGGCTGTGGGACAGAGGCAATTACATAACACCCCAAAAAACACCAACTATTGTGGGGCAAGATGGGCAAACGTATCATCTTCGCAATTACTCGGCGTATGAATATTTTATGGCGGGGTTATATCGGCTCTCTAAGCACAACGACTTGTTGGACAAAAACTATCAGGTGGTTATTCCCGAAATTAGCACCGATAACGGGCAAACATTTAAGGCATTTAATGCCGCAGAATCAAGGCGTGGCGACAAGCCTGTTGCACGAGCTTTAGTAGTAGGAAATGAGGTATTACTTGCTGCTTGTAACCCACTTGCAGGTGTAAACGACCGTACAACGCTGGTAGTACGCTATGGCAAATGGAAAGACCAAATCGTACTAAAAGGCAACGAGGTGTATTTGGGAAGGGCGAGGTTACAATGAAAAGAAGCTCACCCCGATATATTATCGGGGTGGACATGGTGTAGCGTCTCCGACGCAAAGCTGCTTTTATTTAAAATGTGGCACAAAAACCACCAACCCAACAATAACGGCAAACAAGGCGGCAATTAAAACTGCCGCTGCTGCCAGGTCTTTTACTTTGCCTGCCAACGGATGTTGTTGTGGCGATGCTAAATCGGTAAGGCGTTCGAGGGCAGTATTGATGGCTTCGGTAATAAATACCAATGCAATAGCCAAGCTTACGGCCATCCATTCCCAAGGCCTGAAGTCGCAATAAACCCCCAATCCTACAACCCAAATTGTAGCTGAAAGGTGAATTTTAGCGTTATTTTCTTCAAACAACCACCGCAAGCCCTGAAACGCAAACGCAAAACTTCGCCAGAATTTTTTGAAATCAATCATAATATAGTCGATAAGTCACAAGTCGTAAGTCAAGAAGTCATTAAAACTATGTGACTACGAGCTGAGTAAGCTGTGTTTACAAAAGCCATTAAGCCAAGTAAGCCGTAAATTACAAATGGAGCACCGCTTACTAATTTATTCTTGTTTTTTGGCAAAAGCGTGGTATAATTGCAGCCCAAACAAACACTTTAATACATTGAACCCATGAAAAAATTACTACTTACAACCCTTATTTGTGTCTCTTTTTTACAAGCAAATGCCCAAAAAGCCATCAAATTAAATATCTTTAGCCCTATTGTTCAAACACTTAACGTATCTTATGAACAAGCCCTTAACAAAGACAAAAGCTTTCAGTTAGGCTTTTTCTACACAGGGTATTCGTCTGGCGACACCAAGTTTTCGGGCATTGGCATCACACCAGAATACCGTATTTATCTGGGCGAAGAAGTAATGAACGCTTTTTATGTGGCTCCATTTGTGCGTTTTCAAAACTTTACCCTAAAAGACAAAACAAACACCACAGATGAAGCTTCGCTTACTACCTTTGGAGGTGGCCTCATAGCTGGTCGTCAGTGGATATTTAAGGACAAATTCACCTTAGATTTATTCATTGGGCCGTCGTACAACACCGGCAGCACAAAGGTTAAATCAGGTACTTCTAACGACTACAGCGTTCCGGGTGCATTCAATGGCTTCGGTATTCGCACAGGCTTGACTTTTGGCTTGAAGTTTTAACCAAAAGGTTTCTCCTATTCAAAAGACTGTTGTTCGCAAGGGCAACAGTCTTTTTTATGATGAGCTATTCTCTCTTCATAGACAAAACAGAAAGTAAAAACAGATACATCACCGCCATCAGTATGGCAAACTCAATGGTGATTACACACGCTGTTGTGCTATGAAACGATAGTAAAGCATTGATTAACAGTTTTTTAGGATGAACAAATAAGTCCCAACTGTTCCAACGTTGAACCCTCCCCAAATAAACGCCATAGCCTGTAAGTGGAAAAACGGCGAGGAGTAACACAAAACTGATTCGAGCCGAAAATGCCTTTGTCCAAACTTTTTGCATCCAATACAAGGATATCAAACCACATGCCAAACTCACCATTGCATAAGTAAATATCATAATGGCATCGTGCCAAAACAGGGCATAATTGCCTGGACGAAGATGAATCAGGTCAGTGATAATGTAGGGCGAGTTTGGAAAAAATAGCAGCCATAAGGCACTGATTATCAAGATTCTCCATTGGGAGTTAATCCTGCGCTCCGCCAACAAGGCTAATCCAACGGGAATCCAGCCCAAGAATAAGTTCCAGCCCAAGTACACATGGAAGGGGTTGCTCGTCACTACAAGGCGTATTACGGACATTACCATAGCCAATGCTGACATAACGGCCAGCATGGCAAGCACCCGAAAACGAAACGTAGAAAGACCTAAGATTGTCATAGATTTTATTTTTGATAAAAAGTGTCTGACGTTTTTGATGCGTCAGACATTTTATTTTTTACTTGTTAGTTCTCGAAAAAGTATTTATGAAGAAGGGGAGCTGGCACGCCAGTTCGATTGGAACTCGTCCGCCTGTGAAGTTCAATTGCTTCTGTTTACTCGCACGAGGGAATCTTCCCTTTTAGTTAGTGGCTGTTTATTTGTCGGGTGTTGTACTCAAACTATCTTTCTTTTCTCCGTCTTTTGCCTTCTCGTACTCCTCTAAACATTTGCCAAGCGGTTTGCCCTTGTTATGAATACAATCACAAAATACTTCACAGGCTTTTGGATTACTATTGTCAGGGCAGCTATTCCAACATTCCGCTGTTTCATTGCCAGGCCGAATGTCGTATATGATATTGTTTAAAAATACAACTGTGGCAAGCGTTGCTACTACTCCTCCAAAAAACAAGAATGGAAATTTGCTTTTCAAGGGTGTTTCTTTTGTAGAATAAGCATCCAATGTAT
>JBGAVQ010000253.1:0-8490 GCA_044228045.1 Spirosomataceae bacterium | reverse complement strand
CTATTCAAAATATCAATATGTTTGGCATTGTGGTAACCTGTACCCATCAAACTTGCATAAGCACCATCATAAATTGTACCGCCTATTTGATAAACCAATAAGGCCGACAACGAGAGCCCTTTGTAGCGGATGGTGTTGGTAACACCACCTGTTAAATCAGGAATTGCCGTGCTATTGTAACGAAAACGGGCATTGGTTATCACATTAGTAACGGTATCACCTTGTTCGGTAATGCGTGAGTTGGCTGGCACATAACTTACAGCTCGGTATTCGGCAGCACCAGTAGCTGGGTTTACACCCATGTACTCACGTAGCCAATAATCATAAATAGATTGCCCCTCTTTTAGTTTTTTAGTACCACTTATAATTTCAGGGCTTTCTGTTGGCATTTTAGTGATTTGGTTTTTGAGCTTAGTTGCATTCAAATCAATGCGCCACGAGAAATCCTTAATTTTAACAGGCTCAAGACTCAGCTCCAATTCAACACCCCTATTATACATTGTACCAATGTTTCTGGTTACGGTGGCAATACCTGACGATACTGGTAAAGGCACAGCAAATATCAAATTTGAAGACTGTCTGTCAAAATACTCAATAGTACCCGACACACGGTTTTTTAGAAGACCAAATTCCAAGGCTACGTCGTAGGCATTACTCGATTCCCACTCAAGAGCAGTATTACCCAAACTTGATTGAAGAATACCAGCTTCTGAGGCGTTGTTCCAGCCTAATGCATAAAGTGGTTGCCAAGCATAATTGCTAATGCCGCCATCATTACCCGTTTGGCCATACGAGCCTCTAAGCTTGAGCATATTGATAGCAGGAATGTTTTTAATAAATTCCTCTTGGTCTAAACGCCATGCGCCACTAACTGAATAGAAGGTTCCCCAGCGAACGTCTTTGTAAAACTTACTTGATCCATCTCTACGGGCCGAAAGTGACAAGAAGTACTTTTGGTTGTAGTCGTAGTTTAATCTTGAGAAAAAGCCTTCAACTTTCCGAATGTCATATTGCGAAGAAAGGTTGGTGGTTGTAGTAAAGTTTACTAACTCATAATTACCATCCAAAATTTGCTGCGACCTCGACCCTGTTAGGAAGTTATTGGTTGCATTGTAGTTTTCATGACCAACAAGTGCTTCTATATTATGACTTCCAAACGATTTGCTATAGTTCAACAACTGTGACAAATTGTAGCTCGTAATGTTCTCAAAGTCATGAGTAGCTCTACCAGCTGGTGCACCATCCCCAATTTCGGGGTTACCAAATGTTACGTTATTGATATTTGTAATATCTGCACCAGCATTAGCTGTAAATTTAAAGTCTTTCAAGAACGTAATTTCTGCATACCCACGACCACCCAATACGTTACGGCGAAAGAAGTTTTGATTCAATAAAGTTTCTGAAATAGCATGACGACCACCATATTGAGGTCTGTTAGCAAGGCCCAAGGCACTCAAATTACCATAGTCCCATCTTCTGTTTCCATTTTCAAGCAATAAGAACGAACCTGGATTAGCCGGATCATAGGCATAAATGGGGTAGATAGGAGCCATGCCTCTTGAGAAAAAGAATGGGTTTACAAACGAAGTGTTCCCATCGGCATCGGCTTGATTCGATTTAGTGATGGTGGCCGAGATGTTGGCACCTGTTTTGAACCACGGTTTCACTTGGGTGTTTACGTTTAAGCGAGCCGTATAGCGATCATAATCAGAGCGAATCAAGAACCCTTTGTCGTTAAGATACGATAATGACAAAAAATAATCAGTGTTGTTACTCGAACCCGAGAAGTTGATATTTACTTCGTCACGACTGCCTTGGCGCATCAATGGTTTTTCCCAGTTCAAATCGTCTGGGCTATAAATTAACTTGGCACTTGAATTGAGCTTACCATCAACACCCACAAGCTGTGCAAATGGAACATCATACACATTGTAACCAAGCACTGCACCTAAGCCACTCGAAGCATTGGCACTGGCCGTAGCAAGCGGAATCGGGTTTGATACTCGATAAGCAAAGGAATTACGGTTAGCTTCCCACATCAGTGGATAGTAGTCAGCCGGGCCTACTCTGTCATACTCGGGCAAGGCACGGGTATTGATCCCTTTTGTGTAGCGTACATTGATGCTACTTTTACCTTTCTCACCTTTTTTGGTAGTAATCATCACCACACCATTGGCTGCCCGTGCGCCATAAAGTGCCGTAGATGCAGCATCTTTCAATACAGTAATTGACTCAATGTCATCATTGTTGAGGTTAGCAGTGCTGGCACTATACGGCACGCCATCAACTACATATAGTGGTGAGTTTGATGACGAAATAGAACCAAAACCCCTGATTCTGATATCAGGAGCAGTACCTGGCTGACCACTACCGGCAGTAGCTTGTACACCAGCCGACAACCCTGCAAGTGCTTGCCCTACGTTGGTGATAGGTCTAATACCCAGTTTGTCCGATGAAATTTTGGCTGCTGAACCCGTAAATGAAGTCTTTTTGGCAGTACCAAACGTAGTGACTACAACTTCGTTCAAGGCCAAGGCACTGGGTTCTAATTGCACATTGATAATGCTTTGTGCGCCAACTGCCAGGTCTTGTGTAACAAACCCAACAAAGCTAAATAACAAACGTGCATTGGAAGGGATACTGAGGCGGTAGTTACCATCAGCATCAGTATTAGCACCTTTGGCTGTTCCCTTCACCATCACACTCACGCCTGGCAATGGACTACCATTTTCATCCGTTACTTTTCCCGTAACAGATCTGTCTTGAGCCACTGCTTGCAAAGCCAGTGCAACCCAAAAGAAAAAAAACAACTGTAACGTTTTCCTCATGATTTTTAATTGGTTTGGTTGATGTTAAAATTGAAAAATGTAGAATAAACGATTTTTTGTCTAAACAGAATATAACTAATTAAAGACATCCTCATTCAGGAAATAATTCCACTTTCATTGTTTTTTAATATAAGTGAATTAACCACTGATATTAAGGTAGCAAGAATAATTTGGTTCAATTGAACCTCAATATTAACACAGAATACTCATTACCAAGCTATTACTTATAATTTTCGTAAAAAAATTATATTTTATGTCACAATTTTTCAATTATAAAGCACAACAGAATCATTATATATCAACAAAAAACCAATAAATTAGAAATAACTGTGTTACTGTCATCACAATTATTTCTCCAAAAATCAAATGGAATGCTAATACTCAGCAATCAATTGAACCATCAACAATTTACCAACATTAGGCAGCATAAGGCTATCCATAACACCATGACTTTAATAATACGCTAAAAACAACTTCTTGGTTAATAAGCACATAGCTACCCTTATGGGGTTAACTCAAATCCAGATTTATTTGTTTTGAATTAGATGCTATTTCTTATATTTGTCATAACTTGAACCTCTTTATATCCTATGAATTTCAGTATCTCGTCAGCAAGCATGATTTTGCTGTTAAGCGTGTTCTCGTCGTGTCAATCGCCCCAAGTAGGTATTCCTCCTAAGCCTTCAGCCGAATTACAAAAAGCCTTAGCCGACTTTGAAATAGCCGATGGATTCAAAATTGAATTAGTAGCTGCCGAACCACTAATTGCCGACCCCGTAGCCATGGAAATTGACGAAGATGGACGGATGTATGTGGTAGAAATGCATGGGTATCCGCTTGATTTATCTGGAACTGGCAAGGTGAAATTGCTCAAAGACACGAACGGTGATGGCTATCCTGATAAAAGTGTGGTATTTGCCGATAGCCTAAAACTACCCACAGGCATCATGCAGTGGCGCAAGGGTATATTGGTAACTGACCCACCTCATGTTTGGTATTTGGAAGACACAAACGGCGACGACAAAGCCGATATTCGGAGACCTATTCTGACAGGTTTTGCCCTTTCAAACCCTCAGCACAACCTCAATAATCCTGTTTTTGGCGTAGATAATTGGATTTATTTGGCACATGAATGGGCCATTACACCCATGGTCTGTAAAAAAGAATTTGCAGATGAAGGCTCAGAAATTAGTTTTCCTGACAAGCCCAATGCCGCCAAACTAAATAAAAATGCAGATGACCGCAATGTGCGCTTCAAGCCCGACAGCTATGAAATAGAAGCCCTGTCTGGTGAAACACAATTTGGACAAACATTTGACCCGTGGGGGCATCACTTCTTGACCGAAAACGCCAAGCACCTCTATCATGAAGCCATTGCTGCTCGGTATCTGAAACGAAATCCCAACTTGCTTATTTCTGATGCTACCCAAACTATTGCTGACCACGGCGATGCTTGCGAGGTTTTCCCTGTTACAGAAAACCCTCATCATCAGCTACTTACCGATGTAGGCGTAATTACCTCTGCTTGTGGTGTCACATGGTACAATGGCGGGGCATTTCCTGAGCCTTTTAACCAAAACACAACGTTTGTGGGTGAACCTGTACACAATTTGGTTCATGTGGACAAAATAAAGGACAATGGGGCCAGTTTTGTGGCAAGCCGAATTGTAGAAAAAAAGGAATTTCTGGCTTCAAAAGATGCGTGGTTTCGGCCTGTGAATTTTTATGTGGGCCCCGATGGTGCTTTGTATGTAGTGGACTATTACCGCCAAATTGTAGAACATCCCGAATGGATGTCGGACGAAGTGAACAAATCAGGTGAACTCTACAACGGAACCGACAAAGGACGAATTTACCGAATTGTGCCCAAAAACGGCTTGCCCATGGACTGGTTAGGCAAGTTGAATTTATCAAAAAAAACAGATGAACAGTTAGTAGCACTATTAGAAAACAAGAACGCTTGGTGGCGTAAAACGGCGCAACGCTTGCTGTTTCAACGAAAAACAAAGACCATAGAGCCTATTCGTCAAATCGCTCTTTCGGCTAATTTGCCCGAGGCCAGAGTACACGCCCTTTGGTTATTAGATGGGCTAAAAGCCCTTGATAAAGAAGTACTTATCAAGAATCTTGAACACAACGTAGCTGGGGTACGAGAAAATGCCATTAAACTCACCGAAAACTACATTCTGAATAATCCTTCGGAAGAAATTAAACTTTATGAGCCACTATTAGCACTTGCCAACGATGCCAGCGAAAAAGTTAGGTATCAGTTACTTTGCACATCAAGTGTTCTGAAAAATACACAAAAAGCAGACAAAGCCATTGGCACTGTTCTAACCCGAGACATTAAAGACAAATGGGTACATATTGCTGCACTGGCAGCGTCGTCTGGCCGTGAGACTCAACTATTGGCCATGGCACTCAAACAATTGGCAGACAAGGAAACCAAAGCTCAGGAGTCTTTTTTTGCTTACGCTGCCGCCACCATTGCAAACTCCAAAAATCCCGAAAGTATTCGGCAACTAATGAGTTTGGCTCTTGATGCTAAGGCAAACGGTACTATTAGAGCTTCGTTACTAACTGGTTTGCAGCAACTTTGGTCACGTACAGGCGTACCGATTGCCTTAACAGACCAAGAAAAGAAAACATTGCTCGATCAGTTTACTTCACAAAACGACCCTGCATTGCGCCATGCCGCTTTGCAATTGCTGCGTGTGGTTGGCCTTCCTCAGCAGGCAGACCATTTCATCAAAACCCAAGCCCTGCCCGTAATCACCAACCAACAAGCCAATGAAGCCTTTCGGAGCGATGCCATTTACCTGCTTTCTTTGATTACGCCAATGCTCAAAACCGACTTGGTTCAAACCTTAGTTAAACCCCAAGAACCACTAAATGTACAGTTTGCAGCTTTGCAAACCATGAGCCAAGTTACTGACAATGAGCCATGTGTCTATTTATTTAACAATTGGAAAACGTTGAACAACGCCGTTCAAGACAAAGCCATAGATGTGCTGTTGAAACGAGAAAAATGGGCTCATCTCCTGCTGGATGCAGTAGCCAAAGGCACGGTTTCGAGCGAGCACATTGGCTGGCGACGCATGGTAAGATTAATGAACAACGACGATGTAGGCGTTCGGGCGCACGCACGCAAAGTATTGGCAAGTAGTGGCCTGACACGAGAAGCAGTGTTGGCTTCGTATCAGCCAAGTTTGAGTAGGCAAGGCAATGCCGCCAATGGAGCTAAGGTTTTTGAGCGAGTTTGCGCTACTTGCCATCAACTCAATGGCAAGGGTATTTCGTTTGGACCCGAGCTAAACTCTTTACGAAACCGCCCAACTGCCAATATTTTAGAAAGTATTTTGATTCCGAACAGAACCATTGCCGATAAGTTTGAATATTGGCATGTCGAACTAAAAAATGGCACCTCACTGGATGGTATTTTGACAGCAAAAACACCTGCATCTTATACCTTACGCCTTTTGGGTGGACAAGAGCAACTTGTTGCTAAAAGTGAAGTAAAAGCCTTGTCTGTTAATCCAAATTCGGCCATGCCGGATGGCTTAGAGGCTTCTATTTCTGTATCTGAAATGTCTGATTTACTGGCCTATATTAAAGGAATGAAATAGGGCTTTACTTCAAAATCAATGTGGTTTTTTCGTCTATTCCTTTTACAATTTCCACAAAATCGGCACTTTCAATACCTTTTTGTACATAAACTTTTTGTGGTTTGCCCTCGGCATTCTGAATAGTTACAGAATCACCTTGTACCAATATTTTTGGGATGGTTAGTATTTTTTCTTTTTTCTGAATGATAATATTGGCTTCTACCGCCGCATTGGCAACCACCTTGGGGGCTTCGCCTACAAACAGAGCATCAACCCTAACAGACTGGTTTTCAACGCTTAGGACTGGAAAAATCTTTGCTACTTTTGCCTTAAAAACTTTCCCTTTGTGCATATCCATCTTTATGGCAATCTCTTGCCCCACATTTATTCGCTCCACATCCATTTCGTCCACCCACAACTGCAAATAAAACGCATCGGCTTTACCCACCGTAGCGAGTGGGTCGTTGCGCCGAACAGCCTCGCCTTGTTTCTTAAATACCTCGTAAATCAAGCCGCTTATGTTACTTTTTACGGTATAATTTAGCTCGTCGTTTGAGCTAATGCGTTGTGTGGCTTTGGCATTTTCTAATTCTATTTTCAGCTGATTTTTGGTGCGCTGGTAACGCTGGAGCAAGGAATTTAGGTCGTTTTTGGAGGCTTGATAGGCCAAATTCGCTTTGTCCACATTGATTTTGGCTGTAGCTCCTTGATTCCAGAGGTTTTGGTAACGAGTAAGGTTGGTAGAATCGTCCCGAAACTTTGCTTTGGCAGTTTCTATCTGCGAGGCAATCTCCTGCAATACTGGCGACCCATCGCTCAGGTTACTTTGCGCCTGGCGATAAATTTCTTGTGCATTGGTTAAGCGGGCCAATTGGTTGTTGCCCTCAATTTTGAACAACGCCTGCCCAGCAGCTATGTTATCTCCCTCACTTACAAGCTGTTGTGTAATAACCCCATCGGCTTGGGCATAAATCTTGTAGTCGTTGAGGGGTAGCACCTTACCCGACGCATAAACAGCTTCCACTATTGGGCGCAGTTGCGGCATAGTAGTTTCTGTTTTTTGGCAAGAATGAAACAGTGAGACAAATAGAGATGGTAAAAGTAATCTCAAAAAACCATCTCTTGTATTTTTTTGAGGTTTGAAAGGAAAAGGTCTCATCTTTTATAAAGCAAGAATGAGCCTTAAAGGTACATACTGTGTCTCAAAATACAAAATACAGGATAAAACAGTAATTTACTCATTAGAAACCGTCAATTTCCCATACGTAAACTTACACACCAAGCTATGTCCTTCATTCATAAAAACCACTCTCTTTTGGGTGTCAATGGCAGTTAGTCGCATGGCGTATGTTTTGCCTACTTGTAAAGGTGGCATGGCAGTATTGTAAATCAAAGATGAGCCTCTGATGTTTTTCTGCTCAAAAAATGGAATAGTCACTGCATCAATAAAGGCATTCGGATTAGCCTCAGCATCAGGCAATTCTACCAAGCGAAGCGTATAAGTAGCACCCGAAGGCGTGCCAACGGCATTGGCCCACGTAAAAATGACAGCCTGAGGCGAAAGTACGTGAAGGGTATCGTCGCAGGCAGGGCTAATCACAACTGGCGGCTCTACATAACGAATCATAATCGGATTACTACAGCCTTGTGGTTCTTCAAACGAAAGTGGCTGATTAGTAGCGTAATCCATCACCCGAAGGCAAAGGTTGTATGTCCCTTCCATCAGGCCTCTTACATCTACGTGTGAAGGGTCAAATCCTTGAATCTCTATGCTATTTCGGTCAAAAAGTCCTTTCAACTCAGCAAGGCTTTTCAAAATGCGAGTTTCGTTGGGGTTCAGCACCAAGGGTTGTGGTGGTAGGTATTCGGGGCGAGTTCTAACCACCACGCCGTTGTCACCCGTTAGTACACCTAACACTTTGACAGACAACTGGTTACGAGTGTTATTCCTCAACTGTACCGTCAGTTTGTTTGGCGTATTTATATAGTCGAGCAGGTAAGGTGTATATGGTGGTGAGACCGACACATTTACCGTAACTTGCTGACTAAATGCGAGT
>JBGAVQ010000252.1:0-8532 GCA_044228045.1 Spirosomataceae bacterium | reverse complement strand
GATTTGTTATTCATTTTTGTAAATGACTCCTTCTTTCATTACAAATTTCATGCTTTGGAGTGTCTTGATGTTTTTGGTGGGGTCTTCATCTGATGCCACAATGTCTGCCAATTTGCCAACTTCAACAGAACCCAATTGGTCTTTTATGCCCAGAATAGTGGCATTAGTCATGGTTGCTGCTTGAATAGCCTCCATAGCGGGCATTCCGGCTTCTACCATGTATTCAAATTCTTTGGCGTTGTAGCCGTGTACATACACCCCGGCATCAGTACCAAACGCAATTTTAACGCCTGCTTTATAGGCTTTTGCAAAGGTTGCTTGAATTTTGGGTCCTATGGCCAAGGCTTTGGGCGTAACAAGGGCTGAATAATAACCAAATATCCTTGCTGAATCAGACGATACTTTGCCTGCAATAATGGTACTACCAAATAAGTACCTTTTTGTTTCATCAAATCCATACATTCGTCGTCGAGCATTGTGCCGTGTTCAATGGTGGTAACGCCACCCAAAATGGCACGTTTGGCACCTTCGGCTCCGTGTGCATGAGCTGCTACATGGTAGCCATAGTCTTTGGCGGTTTCAACTATTGCTTTTACTTCTTCTACCGTAAACTGCGGGCCTTGTCCATCTTTTGCTTGGCTCAATACACCACCTGTGGCGGTAATTTTTATGAAATCGGAGCCATCTTTATAGCGTTGTCTTACCGCTTTTCTACCATCTTCTGCACTATTTACTACACCATCTTCGGGGCCTGGGTCGCCCATGAGGTCTTTGCGGTAGCCATTGGTAGGGTCGGCGTGGCCGCCCGTAGTGGCCAGACTTTTACCTGCCGAAAAAATACGTGGCCCTACCACGAGTCCTCGAGCTACAGCATTACGTAGTGAGGTGTTTACGCCACTTCCGCCACAGTCACGCACTGTAGTGAAACCTGCCATGAGGGTTTTCTTAGCATAAACCGTTGATTGAAAGGCTACATCTGGCACGTTCATGGTAAATCTATCTGCTACGGCACCTCGGCGAGTTTCTCCTTCAAGATGAACGTGCATATCAATCAAACCTGGCATCACGGTTTTTTTCGACAAGTCAATTACTTTATCAGTGCCCGATGGCTTACGAAATCCTTTCTCAACCGCTGTAATCTTAGTGCCTTGTACCACTATGGTCATTTGTGTTTTGACCTCATTCGACAAACCGTCTATCAGATTGCCACAATGAATCAAAGTATTTTGAGCAAAGCAGGGAGATGCCAGCAAACTGGCTAATAATAAAAGTTTCTTCATTGTATGGTGTTAGTTAGTTTTAAAGCCAAAGCTACAATTTTGAAGGAAATATCGTGGTTTGGTTTTGAATTTTCTAATTTTACAGCGACAAAACAAATATGAACCTGCGACGAATCCCTGCTCTGTTAGCTATTGGCTTGGTAAAACTCTATCAAGGAATGCTATCTCCCTATTTACCAAATTCTTGCCGGTACTCACCAACTTGTTCACAATATATGATTGAGGCCATTCAACGATTTGGTCTTTGGAAAGGGGGCTGGCTGGGGCTCAAACGATTGGCTCGGTGTCATCCTTGGGGCGGGCATGGTCACGACCCTGTACCTCCGGCTGGTTCTTAATTATTGTCATTTCTCATACTTTATTACTCCTCAATCATGGTAAAAATAGGTATTATCAACGTTTCGGACCGTGCAAGTGCAGGTATTTATGAAGATATTCCAGGAAAAGCCGTACTGCAAACTTTACAAGAGTACTTGATTTCTGAGTTTGAACCCGTCTATCGAGTTATTCCCGATGAGCAAGACTTGATTAGTCAAACCTTGATTGAGATGGCTGATTCTGAAAATTGTTGTTTAATAGTAACTACTGGTGGAACAGGCCCAGCCAAGCGTGATGTCACGCCCGAAGCAACTGAAGCAGTTTGTGAAAAAATGATGCCCGGTTTTGGAGAACTTATGCGCCAAGTAAGTTTGAAGTATGTAGCCACTGCCATTTTGTCAAGACAAACGGCAGGGATTAGAGGTAAGTCATTGATAATCAATTTGCCCGGCAAGCCTTCGGCAATTCGTCAATGTTTAGATGCTGTTTTTCCAGCAGTGCCTTATTGCATTGATTTGCTCGAAGGACCGTTTTTAGTGACGAATGAGGAGGTGATAAAAGCCTTTCGACCAAAGAGTTAGACAAAACTACCTATACAAGCTGCTGCAAGTTGTCAAATAGTATATCAACTTCTGTTTCGGTTGTTTTGAAATTAGTGACACACATTCTGAAAACTTTACACTCCGCAATCGTCACACTCGATAGCCAAACTTGCCCTGCTTCATAGAGTTGTGCAAGGGCGTTATCTACGTTTTTTTGTCCAGATTCAAAAACAGGATGTGTAAAGTTTACTACGGGCAATGGGGTTTCATTTACAATTTTCCAACCATTTTGTACTAATTTTTCTCGAAAATAGTCTCCTAATTTAGCTTGATAATCAAGTTGTTTGCCAAAATTTTCTTCACCCATTTCGGCCAAAGTCATAAATAATTTCAGACCTAAGCAGCGGCGAGTCCACTGTAAGGTGTTGCTGTATGGAATGATGACATCGTCGTGACTTTTGGGCATATAATCGGCTCTTACGCTGAATGTTTGGCGCACCACTTCACGATGTTTTGTAAAAAACATACCAGCCGCCAAAGAAAGATTAAACCACTTGTGCGCATCAACCGTTGCCGAATCTGCTTTTTCGATACCTTTTAGCGCAGTTTTTAAGGTTGGCGAAAATACCGCTGCTCCGGCCCAAGCTGCATCTACATGAAACCATAGCTGTTCTTGTTCACAAAAAGTAGCGATTTTGTCGAGTGGATCAATTGTTCCCGTAGAAGTAATTCCAGCCGTTCCAACTACCAAAAAAGGGGCTAATCCAACATTTCTATCTTCTTCAAGCATTGCTGCCAAGGCTTTCGTGTCCATTCTCAATCGAGAATCTGTTGGCACAATTCTGAGCGCATCCATGCCCAAGCCTGTATGCTTTGCAATTTTATCAAACGAATTGTGAGCGAGTTCAGAAACGTAGAAAACAGGTTGTTTTTTCAATGCCCAAATTCCTTTGTCTAAATAATCAGGAAAATGATGCGCCAATGCTACCAAAACACCCGTGTGGTTAGCTTCTGAACCACCTGATGTGAAATTACCAAAAGTGGAAGTTGGCTCATAACCAATCTTTTGAGCAATAAATCTAAGAGTATGTTGTTCAATTTCATTAGCTGCCGGTGCATGAGACCAAGCGGCCATTTGGGGGTTATACAGAGCTACTAATGATTCAGCAATAACCGAGGCAAAAGTAGGAGCAGGGTTAAACAAGCCAAAATACAAAGGATTAGAAATCGTTATACAGAGCTACCAACGATTCAGCAATAACCGACGCAAAAGTGGGAGCGGGGTTAAACAAGCCAAAATACAAGGGGTTGGAAATTTGGATGTTCCAGTTCCGCATCATGTACATAGTATCTTGTAAAAGTGCCTCTAAATCAATTGGTTGGGTAAAGTTGTACTGACTCAAATGCTGCCGAACTGTTTTAGGAGACACCTCTTGGGTCACCTGAGTGGGTTGGTTGTAAAAGTCAAGAATTTCTTTTTTTAGAATCTCAACAATTGATTCTTGCATGATTACTTTGAAATAATGTATGTGGGTCTAACTGCAAGTCTGACCTGTTTGACAGTGTCACGAAACAATGTAATTAGGTCTGACTGCAAGTCTGACCTGTTTCAGCATGAAAAGTAAATAAACGATTTCATGGCGCAGTCAGTTATTTGAACCGACTGCGCCAAAAAGTTATTTGATTTCTTTACCCAACGAAATTAAATTAGCAAAGAGGCGATACGCACCGGGAACGCCAGCAGGTAACTGTCTGAAAAAAGCTAATGATGTAAAGATATAATTACCTTTTCCATACGAGGCTACTAAGGTACTCCCTTCCATCGATTTCTCGTTGGGGTCGTTGCAGGCAAAAAGTGGCGTATATTCAGGAGCCCATTTGTTGGCAAAATAAAGTCCACGCTCCTGAATCCATCCATCAAAATCTTTGGCCGTAATTTTGTTTGGCGTATTGAGTGCAGGATGCTCGGCTTTCAAAATAGTCATGGGTGCTTCTTCTACGGTTACTCGGTCTCTCGAAACAGTGAGCGGATAGGGACCAATTTCATTAATAACCATCCTGAAATTAGTTTGATATTGTACTACCATAGTGCCACCATTTTGCACAAATTCCATCAATCGTTTTTGGGCATATTTTAGTCGCTCTTCAGTGTTGTAGGCTCGTACACCTACCACAATAGCATCAAAGCCGGACAAATCTTTTTGTAATTCGTCGTCAGTGAGCATGGTTACTTTATAGCCAATTTGTTGGAGGGCTGCAGGTACGTCGTCACCGGCTCCTGCAATGTAACCAATGTTCTTTCCACGGGTCTGTAAGTCGAGGCGTACTAACTTGGCCTCTGATTCAGGAAAATAAACCAACGAAGGAATATGGTCGTATTGAATAACTGTTAGGCCTTTTGAGTAACTGCCATTTTTTGTTTTGGCAATGGCTTTTAGGGTTACCTCTGAGCCATTTTTTGTAGGAAACACCTTGAATGATACTTTCTGTTCTTGATATTTTTGCCCTAAATCAAACGGAATCGAGGTGGGTTCGGCACGCCAACCTTTGGGGAGTTCTAAGCTGAGTTCACCTGATACTCCTGCTTTGTGAGCTTTGAGCAAAACGTCCACATTCTTAGCTTGACTGTCGCCAAATACATACACCTTTTCAGCTAAGGTTGCGGTTACCTCTGGACGAATTTCAAAATAACGATAAATTTCACCTTTTACAGGATCAGTAAATTTGTAAGAAACTGGTACAGAGAAAGTAAAGGAGGCACCTGATATATCGAACGAATATTCGACCCGCAGGTCTTCTGGTTTCATAGGTAGCCCTCTTAGTTGAAGGTCATCTACTTTATAAGCTCCTTTTTCATGCTTTTCAGCTAACCAATATGGTTGACTAATGGGGAGGGTAGCTGGAATTTCGGCATCGGTTGTATTAGATACTACTTCATTGTTATTAAGTGGTGCGTTGAGTTCTTGCAACATACCCATCGGCACTATTTTTTGGCTTTTTAGCGTAATGGGTACATCTGACCGCTTCACAATGGTTGTTTTTATTTGTGCTTTTTCCCCAGCTGCTGTGGCATAGTCAGTACTGTTGGCTTCAAACCATAGGCCGCTACATGCAATAATGAGGCTCTCAAGCTCTTTTTTCTTTTGTGTAACCCAATAGTCATCAGTTAGTTTGCTTACTTCTTGGTGAGCTTTTACCAAAAGTGGAACAATGGCCTCTGGTTTGTCCGCTTTGAAATCTTGAATGGCTTGGCTGATTAGTTTTTCTACATTTTGGCCTCCAATTACTCGATTCCAAGAGGTTTCTACACCATCAAAAACATCCTTCTGAATAGGGTCGCCACCCTTGTGAAATAAATATTCAGGACGAGCTCCTCTGTTTTTGGCAGAACCAAAACCCTGGCTTTTATGTTGAGAACGACTTTCGGCGGCAATTTCAGGGTATGATTTACCCAACATGGCATTATAAGTTCCAATATCTACCTGAATGAAAGACCCAACATCTGTTGGTTTTTGCGAAGCGGCTCCAAAATTGAAGGTGTTCCAAACTACTCGCTTGGCCTGCCATACCTTTACATATTTTAATTGTTCAGGAAAGCGAGTGGGGTCTGCTGCTGCTTTAAATGCTTCTTCCGCTAATACAGCCGAACCACTATGGTTGCCATGTCCAGCTCGTTGATCTGGTGGAAAACGACATACGATTACATCTGGGCGAAGTTTACGAACCCACCAAACAACATCTGACAAGGTGTTTTCTTTTCCCCAAATCTGCATGGTTTCCTCGGTAGTTTTTGAGAAGCCAAAATCATTGGCACGGGTAAAATACTGCTCTGGGCCATCAATTTTGCGAGCCTCCAATAATTCATGAGTACGAATTAGTCCCATTAGTTCAGCTTGTTCGGGGCCGATGAGGTTTTGTCCTCCATCGCCACGAGTACAAGAAAGATAGGCAGTGCGTGCCATTTTTTCTTTACTTAACCACGACAGCATAGCGGTGTTTTCGTCATCGGGATGGGCGGCAATGTATAAAGCTGAGGCCAATACATTGACCTTTTTGAGTCCCAGTAAAATTTCACCTGGATGTTGCGAGCGCAGAGGTTGGGCAACAGAAATGGTACTAAAAAAGGTAAGAGCAATTAAAAGACGTGTGAATGATTTCATAATGGGTGAACAAGTGCTAAAATTTGTGCCACAATTTAGGTAAATAACGCATTTGTATTAAAGACTTTCTACAATCGTTCAGTTTTTACCTATGAATATTTCAATTTTTAAGTGCATGAGTGCAAAAATGTACTATTCCTTATTAAATAAATTCAATTTTGAGGAATACAGATTTTTAATATCCCTTTCAAATGCTATTTTTGCACCGCTAAGAATTGAAAACCTAAACAAAAAACGTATGAATTCGATAGTTTACTTGGTGCCTGTTTTGGGTATTGTTGGTTTGTTGGTGATGCTTGCCAAAAGAGGGTGGGTCATTAAACAAGATGCTGGTGATGCCCGTATGCAGGAAATCGCAGATGCCATTGCTGCTGGTGCGCTTGCTTTTTTGAAAGCAGAATGGCGTGTTTTAATTATTTTTGGGGCAGTCGTTTCTGTATTGTTGGCCTTTTCGGGAACATTGGTTGAGAACTCTGATTGGTTTATCGGGGTTGCTTTCATTATTGGTGCCTTTGTTTCGGCATTTGCAGGGTACATTGGTATGAGTGTAGCCACTAAAGCAAATGTTCGTACTTCACAAGCCGCTCGTACAAGCCTCAAACAAGCCCTTGACGTTTCTTTTACAGGTGGCTCAGTAATGGGCATTGGAGTTGCTTCATTGGCTGTACTTGGATTGGGTAGCCTATTTATTCTATTTTATTACATGTATGTAGGCACCAGCCCTGATGTGAACGGACTACCAATGGAAAAAGCCCTTGAAGTATTAGCTGGTTTCTCATTGGGTGCTGAGTCTATTGCACTATTTGCCCGTGTAGGAGGTGGTATTTACACAAAAGCAGCTGATGTTGGGGCTGATTTGGTGGGTAAAGTAGAAGCAGGTATTCCCGAAGATGATCCCCGTAACCCTGCCACTATTGCAGATAACGTGGGTGATAACGTGGGTGACGTAGCCGGAATGGGTGCTGACTTATTTGGCTCTTATGTAGCTACTATATTGGCAACCATGGTATTAGGCCGTGAGATAGTTTCGGCTGATAACTTTGGAGGTATTGCCCCTCTTTTGTTACCAATTTTGATTGCCGGTCTTGGCTTGGTATTTTCTATTTTGGGTATGTATATGGTACGTATTAAAGATGATAAAGGTAATGTACAGGCAGCCTTAAACATGGGTAACTGGGGATCAATTGTGCTAACAGCCGTTGCTACTTATCCATTAGTAATGTGGCTATTGCCTAATACCAACATGGTGATTAGGGGCGTTTCATTTACTTCAATAGACGTATATTTTGCTATCATTTTGGGTCTTGTGGTTGGTGCAATCATGTCAGCTGTTACCGAATATTATACAGCAATGGGCAAGCGTCCAGTGCAATCTATTGTTAATCAGTCTTCTACGGGTCATGCAACCAATATTATTGGTGGCCTTTCGGTTGGGATGGAATCCACTGTAATCCCTATCCTTGTGTTAGCTGCAGGAATTTTTCTTTCATACAAATTTGCTGGACTTTATGGCGTGGCCATTGCAGCAGCTGGTATGATGGCCACAACGGCTATGCAATTAGCGATTGATGCGTTTGGCCCTATTGCTGATAACGCTGGTGGTATTGCCGAAATGAGCCATTTGCCCGAAGAAGTTCGGGGACGTACAGATATTTTGGATGCTGTGGGTAACACCACTGCCGCTACCGGAAAAGGTTTTGCCATTGCTTCGGCGGCTCTTACTTCCTTAGCACTTTTTGCTGCATTCTGTGGAACTGCCAAAATCAATTCAATTGATATTTTTAAAGCCGACGTATTAGCTGGTTTGTTTGTAGGGGCTATGGTTCCTTTTATTTTTTCATCATTGGCTATTGCAGCAGTAGGACGTGCAGCTATGAAAATGGTGGAAGAGGTTCGTCGTCAGTTCCGTGAAATTCCAGGTATTATGGAAGGCAAAGCGAAGCCAGAATATGATAAATGCGTAGCAATTTCGACACAAGCCTCTATTAGAGAGATGGTTGCGCCTGGCTTAATTGCTTTACTTACTCCTGTTATTATTGGCTTTTTGTTTGGCCCCGAAGTTTTGGGTGGAACCCTGGCTGGTATTACTGTATCAGGTGTATTGATGGGGATTTTCCAAAACAACGCAGGTGGAGCTTGGGACAACGCCAAAAAATCGTTTGAAAAAGGAGTTGAAATCAATGGCAAAATTTATTACAAAAAATCAGATCCGCACAAAGCTGCCGTAACAGG
>JBGAVQ010000251.1:0-8625 GCA_044228045.1 Spirosomataceae bacterium | reverse complement strand
GTCGTACTTCTCCCACCATTTCGTTTACCATTGCATCACCGTCGCAAACCACTAACGCTTGGTTATATACGTGATTACAGGATAGCATCATTCCCAATGTCGAACCCGTTGAAATGGGAAAGTGGCTACTGTCGGTGGAAAACTGTTCGAGCCGAGCCGAATTTTGTAAATCGTTCGGAAAATCGTTGAGTTCGGTAATGGCGTAGGTGTAAGTTTTATTACCTGCCACTTTCAACCCGTCTTTTGTTTCGAGGTCATATAACACTTCGTCATCGAATGAAAGCGAAAAGTATTTTTGAAAAAGGCCCGTTTCAGTTTTTGTACCGAGAATTTCATCTTTGTTTAGCCTGTTCAGCTTTACCTTTCCTGAATCATTGAAGATAGCCTCGAATTGATTCACTATGTCAGTAAATTCAATCCATGTTTTTGGGTCTTGGATTTCCTTGGGTACTAAATGCCGTTTGAGTAGTGAGGATTGCTGACTGGTTCGTTTCAAAGGCGAAGAAGCAGGACGAGTAATGTATAAATAGCAACGATGACGCAAGTAGGGTCGCTCTGCAAAGTGTCGTTCGTTTTCCCACGCCACATAATTGTTAGATTGGAGATAGGCACTCTCAAAATTGGGGTTGTATTCGTCCTCAATAAACATATCCTGTTTATGAATCATGTAGCCAATGGGCAGAATCTTGATTGCTCGAACCAACACGTCGTGTAGCGTATCGTATTCGCCATCCGAAATAGCAAAGATTTCAGGGACTTTCATTTCAAAAGCTACTGTCAAATCTGCATTTTTAGAAACGATTATGTCCGTTTCGGCATCCACAGCCAAAATAGGGAAGAGCGTTTCAAGGTTTTTTGCCTTGTTTGGGTTGATACTTTTCACTTGCGTTTAGATAAAGTTCGTATTTCAATCAATCGGGCAAAAGAACGATTTTGGTAAACAAAAAAGGGCTTATGATTTTTGACAGCCAATTTGATTTCACCCCAGCGCCCGTGCCGTTTATTGGCATCGTATGTATAAAAAAGCGTACTGCCTGCACTAATTAGCAATACCGAAATTGCAATTAGAGTATTCAAACCGATGATGTACAAAAACAGCGTCAGGAAAATACTGGCGATGATTCCGACGGCGGCGTAGTAGAAATGTTTGCCTCGTAGTCCTCGAAACTCAATTTCATTGTCCACGCCTCTAAAAACTGGAAAAGACTTCATAGAATCGCACTGATTAAATAACCCATACTGAACAAAAACAACAATGACCCGAACCATTTGAGCATATACTCGTAAATGTCTTCTTCACCATTTTGAAATTTTCGGTAGATTTTGATGACTCCTACAATAGTAATAACGATACCGAGTAGTAATGAGGCTTGGTAGAGTTCAATGGAAAGACCTTCTGCCGTTCCTGAAATTCCCGTGAAGAAGACATAAGCCCCACCCACAATAAAATTATCCACCATGGCTACGATTCCACCCGCAAACAAAATCCCTATCAACCAAATAAAAATCATCCCTTCTACTTCTTCGCCTCGGTTCCACTTTTGAAAGAGCCGTAATCCTGCAATCACCGCAGCGGCTGCTGCCAGAGATAGGCATGTATTTCGAGCTATGGCGTAGAATGAATCCATCGTTAAGGGTTAATGCCAAAATCTTGTTGAGTAACTCGCCGAGAACCTACTTCCATCTCTGAAACGTAGGCACTCAGACCCGTAGTGATGGCAAGCACAGCGAGTATCGCTGCCACCCACCGCCAAATTTCAATCGTAATATGCTCGCTTTCTCCCAATTGCCAACGGTTATAAATGCGTAGCCCGCCTATCAAGCCCATCAGACCGCACACTAAATAAGTAAAGGTGACGAACATAGACAGGTTATTGTGTAAGGGTTCGGTAAACTGCTCACCAATTCCTACCCTCGAAAACCCGCTTTTCTTCGTCAAATCTACTGATTGAGCAAATGTATATTCATTCATTAGTGCGGTCAGCAAAAATGAAGAAACGATATATTGGAGTCGTTTCATCGGCTTAAAAGAAGACCGCTTGCAGGGTAGCAGCAATGGCTAAAATGAACAAAATGGCCCCCATCCAACCCACGGCGGCTTTTTGAGTATCTTGATCACCATTTTGCCACTTACTGTAAATTCTGAACCCTCCGACTAAGCCCACAATGGCGGCTATGACATAGATAATGGTGGTTACAGGCTGGAAATAAGACTGCAAAGCGGTGGCTTGTTGCTCAATAACCTGTGCGCCTCGTTGAATTCCTGCGTTCTGTGCGTTGGATTGGGTTAAAGTCGCTATTGCCAATGCACCCCCCCATAGGTAGTGAACCTTCCTTTTCATCAATACGTGTTTATTTTGGTTTGTGACTAATTTTCAAACGCAAAATAAATCATTTTATTTATTGTTGAGCATATTAAAATAATAAAAATTATTTATTTAAAACTATAATGTATCTTTATTCATGTATCAATCAATGAATTGTATGCTACTAAAACGTGACAGATTTGCATTGAGATATTTTAATATTTTTCTATTCAGATACATTTTTATTTTGATATTTTACTATTTATGAGTTGATTTGCCCCAGAAAAAGACTCTATAAAAAACCGATGAAAGTAATAACAGTGGCACATCAGAAGGGGGGGGTAGGCAAGACTACTTTGGCACTAAACCTTTCTTTTCTATTTAAGGATACACTCAAAGTAGGCATTCTTGATACCGACTTACAAGGTAGCGTAGTAGGCTTGGGTGACTTGCTTGAAGGTATTACACTCGTACCGCAGGAAGTGCTGAACACAGGAGATGTGCCTGAGTTGGACATTTTGATTATTGATACACCGCCTTACTTGACAGACCAACTTTCAACGTTATTTGAGATTTCAGATTTTGTGTTAGTACCTACCAAAGTGAGTTACTTGGACGTTATGGCTATTAAAGCAACTATTGCGCTGATTGCTGAGGCCCAAAAACAAAACCCAGCCATGAAAGCAGGCATTGTGCTGAACATGGTAAAGCACCGCACAAGTGTAAATGCAGATATTAAAAATATTTTAGACAGCTACCCAATACCAACACTCAAAACAAAGGTGATGGAACGGGTGAGTTACATTCGGTCCGTGGTAGCTAATGGCGTGGGAAACATCGAGGACGAAAAGGCAAGGGAAGAAATGATGGCGTTAGCCGAAGAAATAGTTGGACAACTTTAAACAAACGAACTAATATGGCAGTAAGTGAGGAATTTAAAAACCGCTTGGGCAAATTGAGTACAAAATTAGTGGAAGAGCCCGCTACTTTGCCCATGCAAAAAGTAGAGCCTGTACAGCAGGTTCAAAAGAAAAGCGTAGAAGAGCCAGAGGAAGAAATCACGCAGTTTAACGTAAAAATCCCCGCTACATTGATGAAAAAAATCAAGCTCAAAGCGGTGGAGCAGGACATCAACATCAAGGACATGGTGGCGCAGATTTTGATTGATCACTTTAAGAATCTGTAAAGAATGAAATGGGAGTACGGAAAACATTATTCAGAAATTGATTACCCAATTGGGATTTTAGACTACGAAGCCCTTGCCATCGGCATTTTTGCGGGATATAAAGTTTGTAAAGTATATGATTTGCATTGGTCGTATGGCTTGCTGACATTCTTCGTTGCTGCGGTGACCTTTTGGGCATTGATTCAGGTGAAGTTTATTCGCCTAATCTTGATTTGGGGCTTGACGCTCATCATTGGATTTTTGACCTACTACATGGTACAAGACTCAGTGGATAATTTCATGGGAATTGTTGCTGGCTCATTGATTGGAGCGTTGATTTACTACAAACACACCAACGACTATAAAGTGTATCTGTACTATCAACATCTTAAAGAACGAATGAAGGAGGACGAAGAAATGGATTCCAAAGCCTTAGAGTTAAGAAGGGCATTTGAGAACAAATAGCGTAAATATAGCCGCTCATCTACTCAAATAACATAAAAATATAATTTAACATTATATAATTAAATGTTTTTATTATTTTAAGCCCCTAATTAAAAGAATATTTTAAATGTCAGGGCTGACAAGCAAAGAGAAAGAAGGATATGCTCAGGGTGTTGAGCTATTGCTGATTATTGCCATACTGTTGTTAGTGTTTCATTTTTTGTGGTTTTGCCATGAGATTTTAGCCGAAAGCCTACCTATTCGAGGCTTCATTTATACGTTTTTGACCAAGCTCCACCGCCAATTTGGGCTGTTTAACACGCCAATCCTTTCCAAAATTCTGACCTACTTCCTGATTTTTCTGTATTCACTTGGCTCAAAAGGAAAGATTGACCCCAATGTAAAAAGGCAGAAAATTATGGCCGATGCCGCAATGGGAACAGCCCTATTCATAGGTTCAATTTTTCTGCTTTACCTCAAAGTAGCGTTTTCTCCTATCTTGATTGATACGCTCTATATCATCGTTACATTGGTGGGTACGCTATTTTTGGTCAAGTCTGGACAGCACCTGTCCCGATTACTTTTTGCCCAACCCGAAAATGATATTTTTAATGAATCAAATGAGGAGTTTCCTCAAAATGAAGCGTTTGTATCTAACGAATTTTCAATTCACTTCAAGACGACCTACCACTACCGTGGCAAATGGCGAGAAGGTTTGGTCAATATCGTAAACCCTTTTCGGTCGACGATGGTGTTGGGTGTGCCAGGTTCGGGTAAATCGTATGCAATTCTAATTCCTGCCTTATGGCAGTCTATTTATAAGGGCTACACAGTTTACGTTTATGATTTTAAGTTTCCTGATTTAACCGAAGAAGCCTACAATGCGTATCTGAAAACCCTGCGGGAAAATAAATTTGCGTGGGGTAAAAAAGCGAACGGTGAGCCAATTATCCCCAAATTTTACGTTATCAACTTTGATGACATTGAATATTCCCACCGATGTAATCCGCTATTACCTGAATTGATGACAGACGTAATGGATGCTTACGAGTCGGCACAAACCATTATGTTGAACCTCAACCGTACTTGGGCTCAGAAGCAAGGCGAGTTTTTTCCCGAGTCAGCGATTAACTTTTTGACCTCCGTAATTTGGTATTTGCGTACGGTCAGCATGAAATATCGGGAATTGTACGAGCAGGAAAAACAAAAGAATGAAGGCGAGCAAAGCCCTAAACTTTTAGAGGATTTTAAGCGATTAGGCCAAATCTGCACTTTTCCGCACACGCTCGAATTTACCAACCGCCGTTACGACGAAACGTTTCAGATAATGGAGCAGTACCCCGAGGTTGAGATTTACGTCCGTCCGTTTATTGATGCCAAAGCGGGTGGTGCAATGGAGCAGTTGGAAGGACAGATTTCATCAGTACGCATTCCCATGGCTCGGCTTTCATCGCCAACGCTATATTGGGTAATGACAGGCAATGATTTTAGTTTAGACATTAACAATCCAGACGACCCCAAAATACTTTGCACAGGTAATAACCCCGAACGGGTTAGTGTGTATGGCACGGCGTTTTCGCTATACACTTCTCGAATGATGAAGCTCGTTAACAAAAAAGGGAAGCTAAAATCAGCTCTTTTTTGGGACGAGTTGCCTACCATGTTCATCAAGGGGATAGATATGCTCATTGCCACTGCCCGAAGCAATAAAGTAGCTACATGGTTAGGAGTACAGGATTTTGAGCAACTGGTGCGTGACTATGGAGAGCGGGAAGCCAAGGTGATTATCAATATTATCGGCAACTTGTTTTCGGGAACAGTAGTTTTTGAAACCGCCGAAAAATTATCCCGTCGTTTTGGTAGAACAAATCAAGAAAAGGAATCAATTACCTACTCCAAAAACGATACAACCATCAATGTTTCGATGCAGCAGGCCGATGTAATTCCTTCCTCAAAAATCTCGACATTGAAGCAAGGCGAGTTCGTAGGGCAGTTTGTAGATAATTTTGGCGAGGAATTTGATTTAAAAACATTCAAAGCCTTTGTAAGTGTTGAGAAAGATCAACTCAAAAAGACAAAAAAACTGCCTAAAATCAATGATTTGGCGGTTTTGGTTGAAAAAAAGTATGATGTTGATTACCAAAAATTAACTGAATCCGAGAAACTTTCTTTCAGAAATCGGCTTTTACAAGAACATTACCACCGTGTGAAGCAAGACATTTCACTACTAATTGAGTATGAAATGGCAGAATACAGCATTACCACCACCACTAAATAATCTAACCACCGCATCGGCGGACCACTTTGAAAATTTGTAACCAATGAACCCACGAGGAAGACCTAAGTTAGCTGCCGATGAGAAAGGTAGCTACAACCCTATTTTGGTAGGAGAAGACGTACTGAAAACCTTGCAAATAGCTTCGGAAAAGCCCGAAGAACAAGCCGAATTGCAAGCCAAATTAACAATTGTGAAAGAACACCCCGAAGCAAGTGAATACTACTGGAAGTTGGTATTTACGTACTCGTTTTTTGTGTATAAGAACCGACGCATGACCGACGCTATTTTTGAACGGGCTGACACGACTACACTCGAAAATATCAAAAAAATGAATCTCAAACAATTGGCCGAAATAGTGGGTATTGAGTATCATAACTTCAAAAATATGTACTCAGGCCGTGGAAATGCCAAGAATTTGTTGCAATATCAGTCATTTTTGTACGAAAATGGAGTTAATTTTATTTCGCTACAATATACCGATACGCTCATCAATAAGGCGTATTCTTATTATCAATTGCTGCAAAGTGATAAATATACGAGTGAAGAATTGAAGGATTTGTTTTTCTGATTTTCCTACTTGTTCATCTTGAAAGCGTAATTTAATCGTTGCAATCGAGATTCATAACAAGCTAAGTACGTGGCCTTGGCACCATCACTCAACCAAGAACTTTGTGTTAAGGCCCGTATTTTCTCGTAGTCTTTCTGAAAAAGAATCAATTGCTGACGTACTCGTTTTTCGGCAATGCCAATACGAGAGCCAAAAATCAGGAAATCATCGAAAGCGTAAAAAGCATTGGCAGTGAAGCTATCTGTTTCGTAATCATGATTAAAAAGACCGTCTTTTAATGCCATATCCGAATCAGTGAGATGTAAGCGGGTACAAATCAAGTCGTAAGCAGGGCTCAATACAAAATCACCGTCGAGGGTTTCGAGAATGGAGAAGTTTTTGAGGTGAGCATCCCCGTTCGAGAACAAATAATTGAACAAGACCAACCGAAAAAACTTCTCTGTCTCTACCCGATAAGCAGGCAAATGTTGTCTGATCAATTGAGATATTTCTTCGTAGCTTCCTTCGTATTTATAATCTAATCCTGCGGTTTGTTTAGTTCTGCCTGATAAGGATGCAAAATCTTCCTGCCGCCATTTTGAACCATCAGGACGAAAATCAAATCGTTTGATGAGTAAAGCAGGTTCTTCGTCGGCAAAGAAAATCAAACCATTGACTGCCGTTGGAATACCATATACTTGCTTGGCAATTTGCATGGTCAAGTGTTCATTAGCAGGAATTTCACTTGCGTTGGGTAAATCGGGTGGAATGGGTTTTAGAATGTAGTGTGTTTGTTCATTTGGTTCTGGTAGCCTTAATATATTACCTTCGAGAACTAACCCATATTTTTCTTGTACTCCCGAAATAGAAAGCTGTCGAAACGATTGACCAAAACCCTGAAAGGCTGTGGTTCTGATGTCTTGGTGTTTAAAGGCTAAGATATGTGAAACCCGACTCCCGTCGAAAAGCGATTTTCGAGTATTGGGGCTGTAAGTGTCGAAGCCTGATTGCAGGGTGGAAGGACAAACGATTGTTTTCATGCTTCAAAAGTCAGGTTTTTAGTTTGCTCTATCACCCGCACTGCCCCAACTGTATCGGTGTGGGCTATGGCCAGCAAAAGCCCAAAATCGTCGTTTTCATCAATTTTAAGCAATCGGCATTGCACCGCACGATTGTAACCTTCGGATAGCAGCCCATAGAAAAAAGGGAACAAATAAGACGACTTGAATTTTTGCTGAGAAATAGGCATCGTCAAACTCAACGCACGGGCGTTGGGGCGAGCAATATAATTGTCATCATACCGAAAAATGAAACCGTCAGACGATTCAGTCAGTTCGCCTACCGCTTCCTGATTAAGATAAACGGTAGCCTTTCTCATGATTTAACAGTCAGGTTAAGTTCTAAACCCAGCACATCAACAATCTTGGTAAGCGTTTCAAACGATGGATTACCTGTCCCGTTTTCAATGGCAATCAGGGTACGAAGTCCCACCTCGGCCAAGTCGGCTAAGTCGTTTTGCCTAATGTCAAGCCGTTGCCGCCGTTGCTTGATGGTTTCACCTACTTGAACAAGGTTCATAAATTTCGATTTGAATGTGCAATATAATGCCTTTTTGATGATATTGCAAGTATTTGTTAGGGTATTTTTATTGAAAAGTGTAATATATTGCAGATTATTGTTTATGAAAATAACCTTCCAAAAATCGAATTCCGAGGGTCAGGTATTCAGCAGGATTTACATAAATACTGTTTTTCTTGATGGCATAATGTAAGTGTTTCCCCGTGGAATGACCTGTGCTTCCCAATATTCCAATCTTCTCTCCAACGTTTAAAAATTGATTTTTTTTCACCTGAATATCAGCCAAATGACCATAAATGGTCTGATA
>JBGAVQ010000250.1:0-8739 GCA_044228045.1 Spirosomataceae bacterium | reverse complement strand
ATTACCAAAGAATTGGTAGATGAAAAGCTATCAGGATTGGTCAAGAATCGAGACGTGAGTCAGTATATTTTGTAAAACACAAAAATGTTTTACCGATTTGTTTCTATAACCCGATACCCTACTAACTGGTCGGCTCTGGCCCCAAGTGGGCGGTTATATACCAAGATTTCGTAGGTGTTTTGGGTTTGGGAGTGATTACCCTCCAACTCGGCCTCGTCTCGCTTGCCCGTGCGAATGTCCTCGGTAACGTAGGCGTAGTTGTAAATGCCTTGTTTGAGCCAAATGAAGGCTTGATACGACCCAATTGCCGGGAAGTAGGTCATGCGGTTGCGTTGGTTAATTTGCCAAAAGTTATATGCTCCATTGACATACACATTTTTACCTACCAACTCCTCGGTTCTGAGCGTAAACACTACTTGCACGTAATCAGCTTCATTAGCACCTCGGCGGGTTTCGTATTGGTCAATAATGAAGGCCCCGTCAAAATCGTCCATTTGGATGTATGCCTTACCCGCCTGAGGGGTGTCTTGCGTGAGTGTGAGGCGGTTGCCCTCTGTTTGAAAATCAATGCGCCCAATGTTCATGAGCTTGGTTTGATAGCTACGGGCATCAAACATCCTGAACTCATTGCCTCCTCCTATGGTGTTCTCTAAATCAAAGAAGTTATACTCTATTTTTTTATCAAACTCATTGACATTGAAAGGCTTGAGGTTGGTCAATGATTTGTCCCACCTAAAATTTTGCCGAATCACAATTTTCACATCCTCTCGTGGATTCACAAGTTGATACCCCCCATACGACAACTCAAAATCAATTTGTTGGTGTGTGTTACGTTGTTGTATATTGTTTGAGAATCGCACTCGACCATTTATGTTCATTCGGTTGGCATACACCATAAACCGCCGGGTTAGCATGGGTTCATTTTTGTTACCATCCTGATAAACCATCAACACATAATTACCAGGTAATTTTACCTTTGGCACTTCAAAGGTGTAATGATAATATGGCACTTTGGTGCTATAGGCCGACTGATAATCGGGGATTGAAAAGTCATTGTATTCGGGCAGGTACTCTACTTCGCTCAGTACAGAAGGTGTCCAATCGGTATTGCAGTGAAAGATTTTAGCCCTAAAATTCCCGAAATTATTGCCCAGATAATCAAATTCAAGTACCAGTGGATTCTCTTCTTGAATACTAATGATGGCAGGATTTAGGGCATTAGAGGGGTCTTCGGGAGCTTTCAGGCGAGGGTACAGCAAAACAGTGCGGATGGCTTCATTGTAAATGAAGTCTTCGTAACGCATTTTTTTATCGGCTTTTCGGGGTTTCCCAAACGCCAATACGCCTTGATTGATTAACCAAATAACAGCAATTGCCCAAAAAAGTAGGGTCAGTATTTTCATTTTATGTAGCCTATTTCAACTTTACTTCCCAACGCTCTGCTTCGAGCATGGCGGCTTCCCATTGATCATTAGCTTTTTCTAAATTGTTCAGAACCGACTGATAACGTTCGTTCAAGGTTTTTAGCGTTTCTATTTCGCCAAAAACCGTAGGGTCAGCCAATTTAGCTTCAAGTGTAGCCTTTTCTTTTTCAAATTTACCTACTTGACTTTCAGCTTCTTCTACTTGCTGATGCGCTTTTTTGAGCTGACGCTGCCATTCTTTACGCTCTTCGTCTGTGGCGTTTTTCTTTTCTTCTTTTTTGGGTTGAATCGCTTTTTCTACTACCGCTTCTTCCTTGTCTAACTCTTTTTCGGCTTTCCACCATTCAAACTCTTCGTAAGTACCAGGATACTCTTTAATTTCTTCGTCTTCGATGTACCAAATTTTGTTAGCCACTTGCGACACAAAATACCGGTCGTGCGACACCACTACCAAAGTGCCTTCATACTGATTAAGTGCCTGAATCAGTATGTTTACAGAGGTCATGTCTAAGTGGTTGGTGGGTTCATCCAACAACAAAAAGTTAGCGTGCGAAATCAGCACTTTTGCTAAGGCCACTCTTGATTTTTCTCCTCCTGACAGCACTTTTATTTTCTTGAAAGCATCATCGCTTCCAAACAAAAAACAGCCCAAAATTGTCCGTAACTGAGCCTCAGTTTTGTCTGTACCTGTTTGTTTGAGTTCTTCTACTAAAGTATTGTCCACATTGAGCGACTCCAACTGGTGCTGGGCATAAAACGTAAAGTTTACATTATGTCCCAAAGACCGATTACCATCTATCGGCTCGGTACCAGCAATAATACGCAGCAAGGTAGATTTACCTTTACCGTTGGCACCAATCAAGGCAATTTTGTCACCTCTTTCTATGCGAGCGTTGGTATTTTGGAGTATTACTTTGGGGCCATAAGCCTTGCTAATATCCTCTAAATGAAGCACATGACGACCCGGATGCTGACTAAAATTGAATCGAAAATTAACCTTTGCATTTTCGTCTATTACTTCGTCCACAAATTCCATGCGTTGCAGCGACTTTACACGTGACTGCACCTGACGAGCCTTGGTTGCCTTTGCCTTAAACCGTTCGATAAACCGTTCAGTTTGGCGAATTTTGGCTTGCTGGTTCTCATAAGCACCTCGTTGGATTTCATTGCGAAGGGTTTTTTCTTCCAAATAAAACTCATAATTGCCTGGATAGGTATTGATTTTACCACCGCTTACTTCGGCAATCATGTCCACGGTATTATCCAAAAAATAACGATCGTGCGATACCACCAATACCGAACCTTCGTAGGTACGGATGTAGTTTTCTACCCACTCAATAGAAGGTAAATCTAAGTGGTTGGTAGGCTCATCGAGCATCAGCAATGAAGGCTTCTGCAACAGGAGCTTCGCCAGCATCACCCTCATGCGCCACCCTCCCGAAAACTGCTGCAGGGGCTTGGTGAGGTCGTCGGTCGAAAAGCCTAAGCCTTCCAAAATCGCCTCGGCTTCAGCTTCCATGGTATAGCCACCCAATGCTTCAAACTCGTCTTGGAGGTGTGCCAATTTATCCACCAACTTATCTTTATAGTCAGTTTCCATTTCATGCAGCACATTATCAATTTGCTTTTGCAGCTCATTTTGTCGCTCAAAAGCCTGCATTGCCACATTCAGAATAGGTTCGTCGGTAAGGTACGAAAGAAGGTCTTGGTTCAAAAAACCAATGGTACAGCCACCAGCTTTTGAGATAGTGCCAGCGTCGGGTTGGTATTCGTTGTTAATCATACGAAGCAGGGTTGACTTGCCTGTTCCGTTGGCTCCAATGAGGCCGATGCGGTCTTTGGGCTTAATATGCAGCGATGCGCCATCGTACAAAGCCCGACTTCCAAAGTAAAACGAAAGGTTAGTAATTGAAATCATGGCGCAATTTACGCTTTCTAACTCGAAAATGAGTTGCGAGTGTGCCAGAGTTCGTTTAATTTCGTGAAAAATGATATAAAGTATGGTGCGTTTTTGCTCAATAGTCTTGTTTTGTGTTTTGTTGGTGAGTGCCTGCACCCGAACACCTCTACTCAGTACGGTTACTTTGCCAAGTATAGATGGCCATGCCTACTCGTTTAAGCAATTGCATCAATTCAAGGCAACTGTGATTGTTTTTCTGGAACCAGACTGTCCTATTTCTCAAAAATACACCTTGCTGCTACGGCAATTGGCAAAGACCTTCCCCAGCAAAAATGTGGAATTATTAGCAGTTTATCCGATGCCCTATATCAAGGCCGAAAAAATTAAGACCTTCGCCCAAAAATATCAATTACCAATCACCCACTTAATAGATAGTAGGCAAAAACTCACCCAACTTTTGAGTGCAAGTATTACCCCCGAAGTATTTTTATTAAACAATGAGGGCGAAGTTATTTATCAGGGTATGATTGATAATTGGTTTTATTCGTTAGGTAAAAGTAGAAGTATAATTACAGAACATTACTTAACCGATGCTGTAGAGTCTTATTTAGCAAAAAAGCCAGTTACGGTATCAAAAACAACTGCCGTAGGTTGTGATATTGAAATTAGGCAAAAATGGTAAAACATGGCTCCTTCATATCAAACAATTGATAATCAACTAATTAATGAAAAAGTATTATTATTTCCTGCTCTTTGTATTGGCTGGTTCTTATGCTGCCATTGCCCAACAAATTACATTTACAGAGCATATTGCCCCCCTTGTTTATCAAAAATGTACCCCTTGCCATCGCCCAGGTGAAGCAGCACCGTTTAGTTTAATTACCTACGACGACGTGATTGCCAAAGCAAAGTTTATTGGCCGTGTTACCCAAAGCAGGTATATGCCCCCCTGGAGAGCCGATGCCGATTTTGGTGAATTTAAGAATAATAAAAGCCTTCAAAACAACGAAATTGCCTTGATTCAACAATGGATTGCTGCTGGAATGCCCAAAGGAGACAAACCTGCGCCAGCCCCTCCCATATTTGCCGATGGTACCCAACTGGGTAGTAAACCAGATTTAACGCTTAGGATGAATCATGTACATAGCGTAAAAGGAGATAATCAAGAGCAGTTTATGTTGTTTTCGTTGCCGACCAATTTACCCGAAGACAAGTATATCTCGGCAGTTGAGTTTAGACCCGGCAACAAAAAACTGGTTCATCATGTTCGTTTTTCAATTGATACAACACTTCAAATGAGAGTAACCGACGACAAATCTATTGACGACCCAAGCATTGCGCAATATGGAAAAATCAGGATGAAAGAAGAATATTGGTATGGCTGGGTGCCGGGCAATAATCCCGTTCATTTTCCAGCAAATACTGCCAAGAAGATTCCGAAGAATAGCGATATTCTACTAAATGTCCATTATGCCCCCTCTCCTATTGAAGATGCCGACCAGTCGTCTGTCAATTTGTACTTTGCCAAAGATTCTGTTGAACGGCCTGTTTATACTTTTATTCTTGACGAAAACACCATTACCAATCAGCCTTTTTTGCTACCTGCCGACTCTGTCATTACTTTCTTTGCCCGTTCTGTTCCTATTCCTTACCCAATTTCGCTCATTTCGGTATTGCCACACATGCACGTATTGGGTAAAAACATCCGTTGCTTTGCTATTACACCTGATGGTGATGTCATTCCCCTTCTTAAAATAGGTAATTGGGATTTTAACTGGCAAATGACCTATGAATATAAGCGTTTAGTACGTATTCCAGAGGGGTCGGTTATGTATGCCGAGGCTACTTACGATAATACGGCTCAGAACCCCGAAAACCCCAATAATCCACCTAAAGCCGTGACGTATGGTTGGCAAACCAAAAGCGAAATGATGAATCTGATTTTTCAATATGTGCGGTATCAAGTTGGCGATGAATTCAAATAAAAAAAGCCCCGAACAAGTTCGGGGCTTTTTTGTTTAGTGGGCTGTTTAGCTTATTGAACCGCCCATTCAACGTAACAATTGTAGCCAACTACCTCTACACAAGTAGAAGGACTCCAGCTTTTATAGACAAGGCCATTTTTGCCATAAATCCGCCAAGTTACATCAAAGCTATCGCCAATTAAGAAACGCTTTGTAGCAGGGCGATTAGCACCAAATACAGCCACCTCTGTTTTGCCATCGTATTTAAACTTCGCATCTTTAAACAAATCATATACCTGCTGTGCAGTAATAGACACTTTACCAGCAGTACGGTTAGTAGTACCAGAGACTACAAGAGCTGATGAGGTTTTGCCTGTTGCGCCACCGTGGGTTGCAACAGCTGGATTACCGTCTTTATCAATATATTCTTCATAAAAATTCACATAGAGTTCAATTTTTTCGGCCTCAATTTTATTATCAACCGAAATCCACTTCACTTCTACATCAACCTTTGATCCAGCATAGTTGCTCTCTTTAAAACTACCAGCCGTTAATGCGCCAAAGCCTCCTAAGCCTGATTCTGGCTCTTTGTAAGGACTCAGGCTGTCGTCTTTACATGATGACACTGCTGCAATTGTGCACAATGTCAATACTGTATATATGAATTTCTTCATTGTCATTGTTCAGATTTTAGTGGTTAATAAGCAAACTTCAAAACATCCCAGAATACAGCAGCCTCCGGACGGTCAAATGCTACAGGAGTTTGTGGTGCACTTTTGTTCAAGCTGGTTTCTTGACCTGGCTGTGGCAAACGCAACGGGAAGTTACGTAAACGAGCAATTGGAGCTTGAATATCATTAGGATATCCTGTACGACGGAATGCATTGTAGGATTCAAGGCCATTGCCCCAGTTGCTATACCAAGCTTGCTTAAGCACTACGTTCAATTTAGCTTCGTTGGTAGTTGCTTTGTCATAACGATCCAAGAAAATCTTTACATAAGCAGTAATTGCAGCAGCATCAGGAGCTTTAGCATTGTTAGGGTCAGAAGCCAAGCCCATGTTGACTACCTTAGTAATTTGCTCACGCATAGCCGCTTCAAACAATGCTTTGGCATCACCTGTGTAACCAAGCGTCAAGATTGCCTCTATTTGGTAGTATTTCACCATCCAAGTAGTAATCATCGGGAAGATACCATCTCCGGCACCTTGGGTACCCGATGTTGCAGTTTTGCTGGCAGTAGCACGATCATACGCACCAGCACCTGGATAACAACCCGGAGCAGCACGTTGGTTTACGTCTTGAGGTACACCTGAGATGTCTCCACGGTCACGACCAAAGAAACCAGCTAAATAAGCCAAGTCAGCAGCAGTAGCTGTTTTGCCTTTATCTGTAAATAAGGTCTTAATTACAAATGTGCTTATTGGGAAATAAGCATACTTACAACCAGCTGCTTGCGAGCAAGGAATCGTTGACTTGTCGGTTGGATCATTTGGGTTCAAGATAACCGAAGTTTGACGACGGAAATAGAATGGTAAGCGAGGATCAGCCAGTTCAATCATATCAAACATAGGCTGGTGCAAAATATAGGTAAATCCGTTATCTGCAGCAGGAGTATAAGCAGCTGTGTACCATGGGTGACGCCCTTCTGGATTCACGATTTTGTTGTAGCGGAACTGGAAATCATTACCAGCTACTTTCAAAATATTACCACCATCTAAGATAGCCTTCACTTCTGCTGCTGCTGTAGTGCGTACCCGACGGCTGTTGATCAACAGGCGAAGCTTTACAGTATTAGCAAGTGTAGTCCATTTGGCCACGTCGCCACCATAAAACAAATCTCCTCTGATGGCAGCACCAGGTTTAGCAAGGTTAGCAACTGCTTGATCACAAAGCTTAATACAGTCTTCGTAGATGTCCTTACCGCCATCAAACTTTGGATTTAAGTTAACTGTAGCAGCGTTGCCTTGCCATGCTTCGGTATAAGGCGCATCACCAAACAAATCAACAAAATTACCCATAAAGTAGGCCTTCATCACCTGAGCAGCACCTAAATTGCGTGGATTATTTGCAGATGTAACTTTAATGATTTCATCAAGGTCTTTCATTCCATTTTGGTAGAATGAGTTCCAAGTACCATTGAATGAGTTACTATTAAAGCCAAACGAGTCAGAGTTAGCCAATTGGCCAGTGAGCCCCATGGCAGTTTGGCTTACGCCTTCAAACAAGCCAGAAAGGTTCAATTGAGCCGAAGGAAACAAAAGGGCGATATCAGCCGTTGCAGGATTGTTGGGGTCTGTGTTGATGTTCAAATCAAACATATCGCCACAACCTCCAACTCCAAGTGCCAGCGAGCCAGCAACCAAGAAGTGGATGTATTTCTTAAAATATTTTTTCATAATGCTCTGATTCAAGTTAGTTAAGGAATGGATTAGAACGTTACGCTCAAGTTTACACCCAAACGACGGGTAGTAGGCTGAGCACCAAGGTCAAAACCTTGTACATTTGAGTCAGGGAAATTACCCAATACTTCGGGGTCAAAGCCTAAGCCGTCGAGCATGTTTGGTGCATAGAACCACAAGTTACGTCCAGAAAGCGAGATACGAGCAGAACCAAACGGAGTCTTGCTCAATAGCGACTTAGGTAGCGCATAGCCCAACGATACTTCACGAAGGCGAATGCTTGTGATGTCGTAAATGTTAACTTCGTCTTGGCCATAAGCACCAAATCCATCTGTGAAGTGGTAGTCAAATGCTGATACACCTGTTGTGTTTTTAGTAGGCTTACCATCTGCGCCCAAAATTGCCTCATAGGTTCCACGGTCACCATATACACCTGGCACTACTCGCATGCCTTCACGATCTTCTGAGATTTTCAACTGCCCACGCAACAAAAGAGATGCAGCAGTAGCGGAGTACATAGCACCGCCTTGACGGTAGTCAATCAAAGCACTCAGGGTGATACCTTTGAATGTAAAGCTATTAGTCCAACCTAAGGTAAATTTAGGTGCTGGATTACCTAACAATTGTGAAGTTGACATCTCGAACGGTAAGCCCGTCAATTCGTCAATCAACAAATTACCATCTTTATCCCGTGCATTTTTAGTACCATATATCATACCATAAGGTTCGCCCGTACGGTGAATAGTACCTAAGGTAGAAAGTCCAGTACCACCCAAGAACTTTTCGCCAGCGGGGCCAGCAACAACAAATTTATATTTGATACGAGAAAACGCGGCTGTAGAAGTCCAAGTAAAACCACTTTTTGTCTGTACGGGAATCAAGGTCAAAGCAGCTTCGATACCGCTGTTATCCAAACGACCTGCGTTCACCACTTGGGTAGAGAAACCTGTTGACGAAGCAATGCGTTGGCTCACAATTTGGTCTTTGTTGATTGCGTTAAAGTACGTCAAATCTAAATTAACACGACCTTTAAAGAACGAAAGTTCAGTT
>JBGAVQ010000249.1:0-8745 GCA_044228045.1 Spirosomataceae bacterium | reverse complement strand
AGTTTATGAACGACCTCAAAAATGACCTTGCGGGCGCCCGAGCGGTGCGTTCCCGTATGCAGAAAGTGGAAGAAATCAATCCCTACGATTTTGACTCCTACATGATAAATGGCGAAACGGGCGAACAACTTATTAACCTCGTCAAAAAAGCCCAAAGTGAGGGAAAATTGCTCGTTTTTCTGTTTCATGGCGTAGGAGGGGAGCACTCATTGAATGTGTCATTACCAGCGCATCGTGCCCTACTTCGCTATTTAAAAGAAAACGAAAAAGAGATTTATATTGATACCATGCTTGGCGTAGCGGAGCATAGTAAAGCTGTGAAGAAATAAATCCAATCTCTACCGAAGACCTAATTCCTCAAAAACAATTATCCATTTATTGGTACGAGTCACTCTTTTCCTTTTTCAACCATAAAAAATGAAAACGATAAAACACATTCTCTTTTTCAGTTGCCTTAGTTTTTCTGCTTTTGCTCAGTTTGGGCTTACGCCTGCCCAGCGTGATAGCCTCAACAAACTCACCACCAACGATTATAACAACATGTTAACTCAGTTAGGAATAGACCGTTCGCAGCTTCGTCGAGGACCATCGGGCAACCCCAAAGATGCCAATGCAGCCAACAGTTCGGAAGAAAAAGTAAATCCATATACCCTGCCCGACCCATTGGTTTTGAAAAACGGTAAAAAGATTAAAAATGCCCAAGAATGGACATTAAAAAGAAGACCAGAAATCGTAGAGGATTTTGAAAGCGAAGTCTATGGACGACTCCCCAAAAACATCCCTTCGGTTAGTTGGCAGGTAGTTTCGGTAAAAGATACCAGTATTGGAAACCAAGCCATTAAAGAAAAAGTACTCAAAGGAATTGTTGATAATGCAGCCTATCCTGCAATCAAAGTCGAAATCAATATGGTAGTTGCAACCCCAACACAGGCAAGCAGTAAAGTTCCCGTAGTGATGGAATTTGGCTTTGTTCGCTCACCATTCGGCCCTAACACTGTCACGCCTATTAATTTAGGCTCATCGGGCGAGCCAACCTGGAAAGAGCAACTTATATCTCGTGGTTGGGGCTATGCCATTATCGAACCAAGTAGTATTCAGGCCGACAACGGGGCTGGATTGACCAAAGGAATTATTGGCTTGGTAAACAAAAGCGGTTATCGCAAACCCGACGATTGGGGCGCATTGCGGGCTTGGGCATGGGGCGCCAGCCGAGCCATTGACTACTTTGAAACCGACAAAGACATAGATGCCAAACGCATCGCCATCGAAGGGCTTTCTCGCTACGGAAAAGCGGCCATCGTCGCAATGGCCTTTGAACCTCGACTTTCGTTGGGTTTTATTGGTTCGTCAGGAGCGGGTGGAGCAAAAATCCTCCGCAGGGTTTTTGGTGAACAAGTAGAAAATTTAGCCTCATCGGGCGAATACCATTGGTTTTCGGTAAATTTTATCTAAGACGCAATTAAGCTTAATCGCGACAACCTGACCGTAGATGCGCAAGAGTTGGTAGCACTATGCGCCCCCCGCCCTGTTTTTATAAGTTCAGGCTCGCCACAAGTAGAAGGACAGTGGGTAGATGCCAAAGGGATGTTTTTGGGGGCAGTTCATGCAGGGTCGGTTTATCGTTTATTTGGCAAAAAAGACCTAAGCACCGTAGAATTTCCAAAAATGGGAATGGCTTTGGTAGAGGGTGAAATTGCATTTCGACAACATGCAGGAGGACACAGCACAGGCCCCAACTGGAGTACGTGGATTGCTTGGGCGTGTAGGTATTGGGGAGATTGCAAATATAATTGAGACTAAAAAATGAGTTAAGCAAAACAAAATTGTTTTAAGTCAAGATAGCGAAAATATTCAACGTTGCCAGTAAAATCACCACTGGCAACGTTTTTTTATGCCTTATGGATTGATTTTGTCAGTCAATAGCAGAATTTTGGTAACAAATTGTACTATATCAACAACTACTTTTGTCCAAGAAATTCATTGGAAAAGTCAAATAGGCAATAAACAGAAAAGCCGCTCCTACTGCGAATAGAAACGGCTTGGTTCGCTTTCCGACTTATTTAAGACGAAAATCTTTTCTCAAAAAAAATCAAACCGTTCAAAAGTATGAAAAAAACTACTTTCAACCAATCTAAATGGCAAAACACGCTGTTTTTGTGGATTCTGTTATTGCTGTCGAGTGGCTTCGCTATCGGGCAAACTATTTCAGGTAAAGTGACTGCCAGCCAAGGTGAGACATTACCTGGGGTGAGCATCGTAATAAAAGGAACTACCAAAGGAACAACTTCCGACAAAAATGGACAATATAGTATTGATGCCCGTAAAAATCAAACACTCATTTTTTCATTTGTGGGTTATGAATTGCAAGAAGTCACGGTTGGTGACCAAGCTTCTATTAATGTTCTATTAAAAGAGGCATCAGAAAGTCTCGAAGAAGTGGTGGTAACTGCTGAAAATCGCTCGGTTTCGGCCCAGAGAGTGCCTATTACATTGGATTTAGTAACAGGAAAAAATATTCAAAAACAAGGTGTAACAGACCTTTTACAGCTGCAAAACATTGCACCGAGTTTAAATATTGTAACGAATACTATTTTTAATCAAATCAACTTGCGTGGGGTTGGTAGCAACGATGGATCAAACGAAATGTCTGACCAAGCCGTTACCGTAGGGATTGACGGAGAATACTTGAACAGACCAGTTGCCCTAAATGCGGCCATGTTCGACTTGGATAGAGTTGAAGTTTTGAAAGGTCCTCAAGGCACACTTTATGGACGAAACGCCACGGCGGGTGCAGTAAATATTATTGCCAAAAAACCAACGCAAAACCGTGAGGTAGAAATTGGTGTCAACTTGGGCAATTATAAAACCACTAAATTGAATGGTGCTGTTAATTTACCATTGGGAAAAATTGCCGCAATTCGTGTTGCAGGTTTATTGTCAAAGCATGATGGTTACAGAGAAAGTAGTGGAGCTGGTGCTTTTAATGGTAGAATAGACAACGGAAACTTTTGGGCAGTACGTGCCGGACTCGACATTAATCCAACCAAAAATCTAAACATCTACATTGCAGGCGAAATGAATAAAACTGACCAACAAGCACCTGCACAATATGGTGTAGCTCTGGGCAATATTGATGCAATAAAAAATACTGTACCAAAAACTTGGACAACCACGCTTCCAGACGATTTTCCTGTGGCTACCGCTGGTTTTATGAAAGTAGATCAGAATGCAATTCGGGGTAAAGTATCGTATAATTTTGGCAAAGCCCAACTAACTTATTCAGGAGGTATCAGAAAAGCGGATATGTCTGGTTATCAACCATTAAATGGCTTTGTTCCTGAAACGTTTAGTTTTTATAATGACCTTAGTTATAATACTCAAAGTCACGAATTACGCTTAAATGGCGAATCTGCCAAATTGAACTGGCAAGTTGGTGGTTTTTATGGAACAGAAAATCAAGATGTGCGTCGTGGATTGTTTTTACCGTCGGCTGCTGGGGCTTTTGGTGGGCAAGTTCCATTCTTGAATTTCTTTTTCAGAGATGTTACCTCAACTACCGCAGCCGTTTTTGGACAAGCTACTTATAATGTAAACGAGAAACTCGGCTTTACACTTGGTTTAAGAAACACGAGTGATAAAAAAACTCGTTCAGGTGCTGACTTAGCTTCTGCACCATTTGGACCACCATCTATAATCAGGTTCTTCTATCCCAATGTACCCACTTCGCCAACACAAGCAGGTATGAAGCCACTTACAGATGTTATGTTAGAAAATAGCTGGAATCAAACCACTTGGACGGCAGGGCTTGAATACAAAACCGATGTCAACAAGATGCTTTTTGCCAAAGTAAGCAAAGGCTACAAAGCGGGCGGATTTGATAATGTTGGAGAATACGACCCCGAATCATTGATTGCTTATGAGGTTGGTACTAAAAATAAATTGGCGGGAAATAAATTGAAATTAAACGCTTCGTTATTTCATTATCAATACACCAATCAACAAGTTTCGGTGTTTATCAATACTGCTGTGGGTGGCGGTATCAAAAACGCTGGTGAGTCGTCTATTACTGGTTTAGACATCGAAACCGAATATGCCATTTCAAAAAATGACCGTATCAGACTGACAGCCAATTATTTAGATGCAAAATTCAAATCACTTAGAATATTTACCAATATTACAGTGGGTGGTGCTGCCGCCACAGAGCAAATTTTAGATGGCAATCGCCCTGTACAAGCCCCAAAAATTACATTTACTGGCCGTTATGACCACGATTTCAAGATAGGCAAAGGAACTTTGAACACTGGTATTCAGATCCTTTTCAAGTCTGATTACTACTTGCAGCCTTATAATTTGGCTATGGATAAACAAGAAGCCTATACCAAAACTGATGTAAATCTGACCTATACAACAGGCAATGGCAAATTTGATGTTGGTTTTTATGCGCAAAACTTAGAGGATAACCGCATCAAAACCTACGCCTCGGTCAATGGTGGTACAATCAATATCTATAACTGGATTTTTGGCTCGCCTCGTTTGATGGGTGTGCAGGCAAACGTAAGGTTTTAAGTAAAAAGGGAGAAGTTAGTACTTCTCCCGAAATTTCAAAAATTAGTATTTTAACCTAAATAGGGCAAAATTTTTATGACTAACACCCAAACCCGTACCGCTGGAATACCGCAAGGAATCATCATTGTCTTGGTGAGTATTTTGCCCATGATGGCCGTTATTACGCTCATGCCGGTAGTGCCAACTTTGAGAAACCATTTCAAGGATGTGCCTTATATAGAAATGCTGGCCCCATTCGTTATTTCGGCACCTGGTTTGTGTGTAGCTTTATTTGGACCTTATGCCGGTTTTTTGGCGGATAAAATTGGGCGTAGAAATTTGCTAATCATTTTCTCAATTCTTTATGGTATTGGGGGTGTTATACCATTTTTTGTAGAAAGTTTTAGTGCTTTAATCGCTGGGCGACTTATTCTGGGCATCGGCGAGGCTTTCATTCTTACCATTGCAAACATCCTTTTGGGTGATTATTTCGAGCAAAGCAAAAGAAATACTTGGTTGATGATTCAAAGTATTGTGGGGCCGGCGTTTGGTTTTTTTGTAATCAACGGTAGCGGGCAACTTGCTTCTATCGGCTGGCAATATCCGTTTTTGCTATACGCCATCACGTTGATTATTCCTATCGGTGCGTATTTCTTTATCTTCGAGCCGAAAGAAAAAGCTCCTGCCATTGCTAATGCTCAAAATGGGGCGTTTCAATTTTCAAAAAAATCTCTTATTAAGGTTTTTTTGACTACGTTCATTGCCTCGGTTCTTTATTACGTTTACACCTTACATTTTTCGTTGGCATTAGACAAAATCGGTATCAGCGACCCAAAAGAAGTAGGTAGTATTACGGCAGTGGCGAGTTTGATGTTACCGCTTGGGGCAGTAATGTTTAAATTGCTGGGAACAAGAAGTAATAAAATACAATTCGGACTCATGTTTACACTTATAGGCATTGGATTAATAGGCGTGGGGTTTTCTACAAGCCTTGGTATGGCTAAAATGTTTGCCATTATCCAACAAACAGGTTGCGGTATGGCAATACCAGTTTTGATAGCCTACGGTCTGAGGTCTGTACCAACCGAATATAGAGGTCGTGGCATGGGTATTTGGAGTAGCGGTTTTTTCTTGGGTCTTTCTACTTCACCCTTCATAGTCGGCTTGGTTAGAAATCTGACAGGCGATATTCTAAATGCTTTTGTGTTTTTTGGGGTTGTTTGTTTAGTTTTGGTGGTCATCAATTTCATTTTCGACAAAGAATAATTCTTTTGTTTTAGCATAAATCTATCTTAAAATAATGAGTTCTACTATCAAACGTGCTGTAAGTCTTTATAGCTACCAGGAAGAGTATTTCCTACGAAAAATGAGCCTTGAAGACTGTATTGCGGCGGCAGCAGCAACGGGGGCAACGGGCATTGAAATTGTAGGCGAGCAAAGTGTGGCTGGCTGTCCTAAAATTCCATCAGAGGCATTTATTGAGCAATGGTTTGGATGGATGGATAAGTACAAAGTTACGCCCGTAGCCCACGATATGTTCTTGGATTATAACAAGAAAAAAGGACATTACTGGTCAGACGAAGAAGCGGTTGAGTCTTTCAAAAAAGACATACTTTTTGCCAAAGCCTTGGGATTCAAAATCATTCGGGTAATTGTGAATACTACCCCACAGATTATTGAAAAAGTATTGCCTTTTGCCGAAGATAACGACATCGTGTTGGGAATAGAAGTTCACGCACCATGGAATATTAACAGTGCATGGATGGAACGCCATTGGGACGTAATGGAAAGAACAGGTACAAAACATTTTGGATTTATACCTGATATGGGTGGGTTTACCAGACGATTGCCACGAGTTCAAGTAGATAGATTGATTCGCCAAGGTGCTGACCCCAAAATAGCCGAGTACGTTTGCCAACAGCACGAAAAAGGTGTAATGGCAGAATATACGATTTATGAAGTGTCAAGAATGAGTAACCGTCGTATAGATATGGCCGTTGCCGAGATGTCGAGACATAATACGTTCGTCAATCCGCTCAGTTTAGTACCACACATGGACAGAATCGTACACATTCACGGCAAATGCTTAGAGATGTTGGAAGATTATACAGAGTATAGTATTCCTTACAAAGAAGTAATTGATGTTTTGAAAAAAGGAGGCTACGAAGGCTACATCGCTACCGAATACGAAGGTAATCGCCACATACAAGATATTTACGAAGTAGATAGTGTGGAGCAGGTGAGAAGACATCAGGTGATGCTGGAGAAATATATCAATTCGTGATACATACCGTAGAGACGTTGTATGCAACGTCTCTACAATTCCAAATAATTAAACAAATAATTACCATGTACGAAAAATATATGATTGTGCCCGAAAAGGCCAAAAAGACCGAAAAAGGCTTTGAAATAGGAGCAAGATTGCCCTATTACAGAGGTGTTTCACTTTCAATGGTTGAAGAAATTGAGGTTTCAGTTGATGGCGAAACCCTACCGCAGAGTGATGTTTCCATCACAGTTCATGGAAATACCTACAACCTCGAACAACGAGAAAATGAGCTTGATGACCGATGGGAAATGGGAGAAGAAGCCCTTCTTTCAATTCAAAAATCAGGGGATTTGACCAGCGGAGAGCATACTATTGGTTTAAAAATAAACCTTCGCATTGGCTATATGCCTTTTCCAAGTATTAGAGTGGCTGAGAAAAAGGTGGTTTTTTGAATAGATGATGATGTGAATATTTGAGGATTTGAAAATGTAAATTCTACCTCTTCGCCTCCTCATCTTTTCAACTCCTCGAATACTCAAATCCTCAATTAAAAAAATGAAAATAGGAATAAGCCTCGATATGGTGAATGTTCACCACCAAGAACCCAATCGAAACCGATACGAAAGCAAATACTATTGGGACGAACTCTATCCCATGATTTCAGCAGCAGGATTCGGTGCCGTAGAAATTCCGTTCGACCCATTTTGGATATTCAGAGGAGGCTCAGGCGTGCCTTTTACCAAGTATTGTGTAGAAGTAAAATTTGAAAAGGTAGCCAAGTTTGTGAATCATTTGCAAACGCAAGGCATCGAAAAAGTGGCAGGAATTCATTTTAATCCTACCATTTTTATGAGAAATGACAATATCGAATTTTACTTCGGAGCATCGGGTTATTTCGGAGGCGAGTCAATTCGTTATGCTGCTGAGTTAGGTTGCGATTACATTGCCATTACGCCCACACCGCCTTATGGCTTGGTTGAGCATTATCATGGAAAGAACATAATCTGGGAAAGCGAGTTTGTGAAACGTAGCATTCAGTTAATTAATGGTTTTGCTAAAACAGCCAAAGAAAATGGTATCAAGATTTCGCTTAGAAATGAGTATTGGAGTGTGTTTAGAAACCAAGATTTTCAGGCAATTTTAGCACAATTAGACGATTCGATTTTGTTGAATTTTGATGTGGCAAATCTTAGTATTGCCAATCAGAATCCATCTGAAATTGTGAAAAATAATCTTGGTAAAATTGGTAGTGTATATCTGACCGATACGACATTCATTGATGATGCCGAAACATGGAAAACCCCATTGCCCGAATTTCCTCAGCACCGAGCTACGCAAGTTTTCAGAGATTTAGGTTTTGGAAATGTGGATTTAGGCGGATTTTATAATACCCTTCAAAACATCAACTACGATGGCTGGGCAATAGCAAGTTGCCGCCAAACTCGTGAACCTATGCGGGCTTTGCTAAGAAGCAGCAGTTTTTTGAATACGAAAATTATGGAACGCAGATAACGCAGATTTTCAACCGCTGATTGTCGCTGATTTTACAATCCGTTTAAATCTGCGTTGCTTGCATCCGTGTCATCTGCGTCCTAATAAAAAATAGATAAGAGAATGTCTAATATCAAATATTCACATATGAATCACTGGAAGAATATTCCTTACAAGCGAATAGACAACTTCCGTGAGTTTTATTATGAAGACAAAACCAATTCGGCGTATTACACCGACTGGGACAGGATTTTAAGGTATCAAAAAGCCTTAGGGTTCAATGGAATAGAGCTTGCACCGTGGGATTTTCCAGAAATGTTACCACTTTTTGGTTCGCCAAAAGCCTTCAAAGAATTTGCTGCCGAACGAGGGATAGAAGTAAGTGGAATGTTTCATTTGATAGACAAACCATACGACCGAACGCATCACAAACAAACTTT
>JBGAVQ010000248.1:0-8833 GCA_044228045.1 Spirosomataceae bacterium | reverse complement strand
TATTATGAAGATTTTTTATGCCACTTACTGTTATGTCAATATCGTCAAATACATCAGTTATGAGGTCTAAAACATTGAAATAACCAACGACTTCTTGGGAGTCTCTATCTACAATTTTAGATATATTGATATTGGTCATCAATTCTTCGACTTCGGAATCACTCATTTTTGAGCCTTCAATCCGAGTGGAGGCGCCAACACTTTGAATAGTTGCAATTGTTTTGAGATATTTGAGGTTTTCACCCTCTTTCTTCTCAATAGATGACCATGAGGCATCGAAGCGGTCAATTTGGCTAATGATATTTAACAGTCGCCAATTTAGTTGTAAATCAAAATTATATACTTTTGCTTTCATAAGGACAAAGGTAATACAAATTTTTGATTTGAGCCAATTTGAGCCAATTATTGATTTTTTTGAGCCAATTTGAGTCAATTATTGTAGCTTTTGAGCCAATTACTATCCTTTTGTAGGTTGTATTTTCAAGGCTTCGATATTTTTTCTTTTAATTGATGAGAACGTTTGCATGGACGCTGTGCTGCCCTGCGTTGGCTTTGCGGGTTGGGCTTGGCGGCGGTTGGCGTTGAGTGCATTGTTGGGCGATTTTTATTTATTCGGGTGATTTTCAACGATTTGAACCACTGTTTCAATCGGCAAACCAGTTAAGTCACTTATTTCATCTGGTGTTTTTCCCTTATTTTGAAGTCTCAAAACGAACTCAACATCCTTTTCCTCCTTTGCTTTTTTTATTATTTCTTTCGCTTCTATTTCTATCGTATGGTTTCTGCTGGCGATGCTCATCAGATGACGCAGGTATTTATCGTATGCTACCCGCTCTTTTTCAGGCAGTTTCATAGTGTCCAACTTCTCGTTTGCTGCTTTTAAACCTTTGGCTGAAAACGAAGCCTTGATTTCTGCGTTCTTCAAAAAGTAAATCCATTCGTCTAACCTATCGTTAATTCTGTTTCTAAATTTTCCAGTTTTGATGACCCAAAATTCTGGGTAAATCTCATGGACGCTATTCTTTTGATATACCTCAATCTGTTTATCTGACAGACCAAGAATATCTCCCTTGTGGATACCTTTAAAAACAGTTGTGCCGTGATAAACGTAATCCTTCCCTTGCCCCAAATCGAAGTAAGTAATGGTGATGGATATGACCTTTTTCACTTTGGCGTATGGTGAACCCTCTTTGATATGTTCGGTGATGGCTTTTGATGCCCCAAAAAGCATCCGATGGAAGTAGTCGTACTCCTGCGTATTTTGAACTTCTATGATGACGAGTTCGCCCTTCTCATTTTCCACAAGGATGTCCACTCGGTTGAACTTGTCGTCCTCCGTCTCCTTGTTGCTCTCGCTATCAAGGACTTGCTTGATTTTTACTTCTTCTCCGAGTAATTCCGACAAGAATCCTTCAAGGATGTCGAAATTGGCTTTGTGGCGAAGCATTTTTTTCATCGCCCAATCGAATCGGACTAATTTTTTTGCCATTTTTAGATAATTTCTGTAAAAATACAAAAGCCTTTGGCTATGACCAAAGGCTCTTTTTGACATTTAATCCTGAGACTATTTTCTTTATTTGAATAAGTTTATCACCAAATCCACGATAAAAAGGTTTTCAAGCTTGCTTGGAGTCTCAAACTACGAGCAAGACGCTCTCCCTGCATACTTGGTCGTAGGAGAACCTACGACGAGGGGGGCAATTGTTATAACTTTTGAGCCAATTACAGGTTTTTAACTTTTTGACAACCTGATTTTTATATGGCTTCGGGGCTTTTTCTGTTTAGTTGTTGAGAACGGTTGGATGTGCGACGTGGCGGCGAGCGTTGGCTTTGCGGGCTGGCTGTTCGGCGGCATGGACAGCAAGCCTTTGTTTGGTGCTTTTATTGATTTACTGTTGGATTTTGAGAGTCTAACTTATTCCAATGAATAAATTGCCTCAAAATATTGATTTCGGATTGAAGATTTTCCATGTGACCAGAAAAAACCACATTTTCTCTTTCAATCTCATCTTGAAATTGATTAAGAACAGCACTCTTGATTATTTCTATGTCTATAATTTTTTTCAGATGATCATACTGTTCTTTGCCAAAGTCAGACTTATAAGGTTCTGGATATACGCTGCTTCTCATCGTAGGTGTAAAAGCAACCAGAAAATTTAAGCACGATTTAGGAGATTTTTCAAATTCTGACTTAACATACTTTTCCAACTCTATTTTATTTATTTCACTCCATGAGGCAAGCAAATAAGTAATATTATCTTGAAACTTCTCAAAGATGGGCAAACCCTCCGATTCTTTAATTGCTCTGTTGATTAAAAGTAATGCAAGTTCTTGATATTGAGGGGAGGTAAAAATTTTCTCACTCTCCTCTTTGCCAGACCTAAACCAATTATTTATTGAATACGCAAAGTCAAATGGTTGTGAAACAAGCATTAATTTTTTGGCAAGTTCAAATCTTTTTTGAACGTCGTTTTGATGTTTTAGCAATTGATAAATAAAAATTCCTGCTTGCCCCTTTGGGCTGTCAAAACCGAAACTAAAAAAACTATCTCTTTGTGGGAAAAAGTCGCCGTTTACACCTATTGCCTCAGCCAATTTCTCGGCAACTTCCCACTTATATTCATCTTCATAACTTCTTAGTTTATGAAGAAAATTATCTGGGCTACTTTGAGAAATTAATTTATTTAAATAACTTGATACATCGATAATGTTAGAGGATTCTATTCTGCTAATAAAATCGGAAAATGCAATATCCGATATATCCCCCTCAATAACAGAATATGAAAAGTAGCGACTAAAATATTTGAATGATACTATTCTCTTATCCTTAAACCATTTATTATACGTGCCGTCGTGATGGCTATAATTATGAAAAGCCTCGTTCAGTCTCGGGAACAAATCAGTAAGCAATTCTTTTATTGCTTTTCTTTCATTCTTTGTCAATTCTTTACCAAGCCTATCAAAATGTTCCGAAATTTCTTTTATTTTATCTTGTTTATTGTCGTAATTATATGATGAGAACGATTGAGATGAATATGCTCCTATAAAGTAATCAGGATAGTTTTTTACGAATTGATAATGTTCTGAGAAAAAAATTTTAACTGCTTCGATTAGCATCAAATCAATATGGTTTACTTCATCTTTTAGTAATGGTAGTGCAAAAGAAAGCGAATTGGCATATCGAACTGCAAGTCTGGGCGTTTTTAGTCTCAATAAAATATTTTGAGTAAACTCTCTAACAAATCTACTTGCTTCGTCCTGCGATATATTGATGTCACTTTCTGTAATCGATTTATCTACTAACTCAAAGCAATATTTCTTCAATGCTTCTGGTTGTGCGACAGGTATTCTCAATGGAACTTGTATTATTTTTTCAAGGAAATTAAACCCAGAACTTTGATTCCCCTCTCCAAATCGCTCTCCAATTGCAGATGCCACCATTGAATCATCAAATGAAAGTATATAAGTCGTATTTGCGAAATCCGCAGTCAATTTTACAAGTCGGAAGACTGAATACACTTCTTGTTTATCAAGCCTATCAATATCATCAATCAATACCAAAATTCTTTTTTCACTCTCTTTTATTATTTTATCTACTTTCTCTTTAAGTTCCTCAACGTTGTCATCTACAATCATTTCTCCAATTGATTCAACGACCGAAGAAACAGCCTCACCCACGACTGGAATAAATTTGGAAAACGGAGCAACTGATTTCCCATATTTTTTTATCAAATCTCCGGCTTTTTCTTTATTATTTTTTAAAGACTTGTTGAGTGCTTTTGCCAAAGTACCGAAAAAAACTTCTAATAGCCTATGTTCGTCGTTATACCTCCATGGGTTAAATTTTATAATTATGATATTTTCTTCTTTTTTCAATTCGCCCTCAACAAAATTTATCACAGAAGTTTTCCCTTCACCCCATGCTCCATAAATACCAATAACGATACAATCTTGACTTTTCCTACTTACAATTGATTTTGCAATTCGTTTGGAAAAATCATACCGTTGAAATCTATCTTCAATTTCTGCTACAACTGGTTTGTCAGCGTTTATCGAATTCATTTATTTTCTTTTTTTATCTTTAATTGCACCGAACAACTGCACTCACGCAATAACATGCAGCAATGCAACCTGCTTACGCAAGTTAAGCATAAAAAAGAATACACCAATAACATGCGGCAATGTGGCTATTTATAACTGTATTGCCATATGTTTTATTTAGTACGTGAGTACCTAAAAAACAGCACCGAGGCAATCACAAAGGGAATCGTAGATAAGATGATTTTGGGGTTTAGACTGAGAGACCCCGCTAATAAAATCATAAAGATAAGGGGAGCCATCATCAGCAAGCCAATCAGGGTCAATCGCCTATTGGGATTGGGCTGAAACAACGAGTATAAGAGGAGCAATTGCCCACAAAAAGGGAGTAAAACAAGGGGATGAGTAAATGAGTTGGCGGTATTGTTACTCCCAAAAAACAGCAGGTATTCGGCTTGAAACAGAAACGAAGACTGGTTTTTGCCCCATTCTAAGTAGCATACCAAAGGGCTAAGTAATAAGCCCAAGTTGATAAGTTTTTTCATTGCTACATCATTTAAAAACTTGGGCAAGATAATGAAAATACGTTTTTTTGATATGCAAACGCATTTTAAAAATGGCACTTTTAGCTTTATAAGGCAGATTTTGTTTGGATAATATTCAACCGCAAAGTTTTTTCTCTACGTTTCGCATTTTTCGCCTTAATCTCATTCATAATTTTTCTAAAATCTAAAAGCTCTTGTTCTGTCCAAGGCTCAGACTTTGTTGATAAATCAATGTTTTTTGGCTCTTTAATAAGTCCCATAATTTATATTGTAAGATAAGCCAATTTACAAAAGTCAAGTCAAAGTTCCAATTCTAATCTATTTTAAAATATAAACACAATGGTCACTAAGAATAGCGCAAAGTTCTCTAAGTCATAATCATTAGTGTTCTTAGTGCACTTCATAGTGTTCTTTGTGGTTATTAGATATTCTTTTGAAGTTATTTTAAAACAACTTTACAGAAATTACCCAATCTGCCCCTTCATATACTTCGTAATAGCTTCGGTTTTGTTATTGACTTGCAGCACTTTATACATTTTTTTGATGTGCGAACGCACGGTTTCTACCGAGATAAACAGCCGTTCGGAGATAGCACTGTAGCTTTTGCCGTCCACCAGCATTTCCAAGATTTCCTTTTGGCGGTCGCTGAGGATACTGGCCTTGCTCACCCGCCCACCCATGAGGTGATTCACGATTTCTCGGGCGATGGAAGGCGACATGTAGGAGCCACCATTTACCACAATACGCAGCGCATCCACGATTTCGGGCAAGCTGGCTTTTTTAGAAATATACGAACACGCCCCTGAGCAAAGGGCTTTCAGAATCACATCTTCTTCTTCGTAGGTAGTGAGCATCACCACGTTTACCTCGGGCAAACGCTCAAATATATACGGCAGGGCTTCAATGCCCGACATACCTGGCAAGCCAATGTCCAACAAAACAATGTCTGTTCGGAGGCGTGGGTCAATATCAAGTGCCCGAAAGAAGGACTCGACGGAGGCGTGTACCTGCGCTACCTCAAACTCTTCGTGAAAGCTGATAAACTTAGATACATTGTCTCGAATCACCCGATTGTCTTCGACAATGCTGATTTTTGTTGTGCTCATGGTAGCAAAATTTACACAAATGTAAACGCTATTGATATACAAAGCTATCACCCTGTCGGGTGATTTTGCCCATCAAAATACCCTCCTAATTCACCTTTCAGGGTGATTGTTTGGCCTTCTCAATCTCCCCAAATTTGTTGTGTTCTTTAACCATTTTCACGCTTTAAATCGCCCATAATCAAATGAAATCAAGAACTCAGCTTCGTATCTTAACTGGTGCCAAATACCTTGGCTTTCTGGTGGTGTTGTGCTTGGCCATTGGGTCAGTCATGGCGCAGTCTTATATCACTAATTACTACCGCAAAGGGAATTTGGGATTAGAGAACGGTAATGCAGGGAGTAATCCTTCTTTTCCGTCCACTTCATTGACGTTCTGGACGTTTGAAGTGGTGGGGACTTCGTTCCGCATTAAAAACACCGCTACGGGAGATTACCTCAACAACGAAACGGGGAAGTTGCAGTGTACCCGAATCCAACCAGGCTGGCTCAGTGCTCAGTGGACGTTGAAGCCCGTACCCAACATGAACGGCATCTATTTTATCATCAACGCCTGGACCAAAGACTACTTGCACGTAGAGCGTGGCCCACTCGAACTCACCAAAATAACCTCTGAGGGCTGGAATAGTGCTTGGTGGCAAGTTACGCCCGCTTCGGGCTTTCACATGATTATTGCCTCCGATACGCAGTATCCGTGGGCCAAAGACATGAGCGTAACTCGTGAGCAATGCGAAATAGAGTCGAAACAGTCCAACAATGAGTTTGTGAAAACGATGAACGAACTAACCACCCAATTGGGTAATGTGAAGGGCGTGGTTATCAATGGCGATTTAACCAATTTTGGGCACGCCAAGGAGTTAGATGTGTTTAAGCAAATATACAGCGGTCTCAAAGCACCCATGCACGTGTCGTTGGGTAATCACGATTATGCCAACAACGTGGACGATACCTACGAAAACGGGGCAGCCAACAACATGGTGGAGTACATGGTAGAACAACTCAAAGCCAAAAACTACCCTAACTCCGACTACAAAGTGGAAAATGGCTATAATGGTACTATTGTAACGACCATTTCGGGGAGTTTGGCGTACTCTTGGGACGAAGGCAACGTGCATTTTGTCCAGCTACAATATTATCCACTCTACGAACGGGAATGGAGCAATTATGTGAGCCTCGGCGCTGCCAAGACTAAAACTGTGAAAATTACCAACTCGTTTCAGTGGCTTACCCAAGACTTAGCCGCAGCTCGTAATGCAGGCAAAGCCATCATTGTGCTTTTTCATGACCCCTACGAACACTGGGCTGATCAATACATCAAAGGGGTTAGAACCGAGGGAAACAAGCCAGGAAAGAGACCAGATGCCGATGCAAAATCGGCCGAACTCGCCAATCTCTTTAAAACCTACAAAGTATCTGCTGTTTTTGGCGGGCATATCCACGAAAACCACGGGTTATACACCTCCGACTATCGGGGTACGGGCGTTCCGTTATTTTACTCTGGCTCTGCCGACCAAAATCATTATTTACTGACCAAGTTTGATGACAGCAAAATGACCGTCGAGAAAATAACCAGTGCCAATGGGATATTGAAGCGAGAAAACATTGGCGATTATCCACTTTATACCCCCAAACCAAGCACAGCCTGTGCTTGTGCCGCCCAAACCTTCCGCAACGTCAGCGACCATACATGGGTAGAGTTTCGATTACCACAAGGCACTGGCGGACAGTCTATTGCTATCGCTGGCGGGGCGTACAACAAATACGTTTTCCCCAAATGCAATCGGGTATGGTGGGACGACCTTAGCTTTAAGTGTAACGCCGCTACTTGCCAATGGGAAAAAATATCGGGCAAATGGGATGCCGATGCCGCTTGTACGGGTAACAAAGGCAGTAGTCCTTATGTGTTTGTAGGTGAAAAGTAGGACAGAGATTCGTGTCGTCGGTTGGAATGCAACCGACGACTACCAATACATAAACTCAAAAACAATGCATCTATTTCATCATTTTTGCCTACTACGGCAGGCAGGGCATTTACCCAAATCACTATTTCTGGGTAGCTTATTTTTGATTAGCCAGCAACTTTGGGCGCAAGAGAATGTCGAGATTGTGAATGTCTGGCGGGCAAATAATTACCTCAGAGCCGAAGGCGACAAAGCAGCATTTGGCAAAAAAGACGACAACGCCGTGTGGGCAATAGAAAAAATACCCAACAACCCCGCCGTTCGCCTCAAACACGTAGAAAGCGGGTTCTACCTACACGCTGAAACCGACGGAAAAATACCCGCCCTCGGCAATATTAAACCCCAATGGATGAGTGCCATGTGGGTACTCGAACCCGTGGCAGGTACCACCGATCAAGTGCGTATCAAAAACGGCTGGCGAGGCGTGTATTTGCATACCGAGTCGAGTAGTTTAGAAATGGGCGCTGCTGCCCCTGGCTGGCTGAGTGCCCGCTGGAAAGTGAAAGCCCTCCCCATTGAGGTAGTACTGGGTAGTACGGGCGGAAGCGCCACCTTTGCCGATCAACTATCGGTAGCATCTAAGGATGTGCTGTGGCGAGTAAACGTAGCTGGCTATGTGATGAAGTCTTTGGATGCTGGAAAAAGCTGGACACTATCGGAGAAAAAACTCGCCTCCGTGTCGGCAGAGAACAATAACATCGCTTGGGGACTCACCTTTGAAGACAAGTTGGAATACACCGCCGATGGCGGAGCTACTTGGACATCGCTGTCAGGGCAGTTTAAGCAGCTTTCGGTAGTAGATACCCGAGTGCTGTGGGCAATAAACGAGCAGTTAGCGATATTTCGTAGCACCGACGGCGGCCAAAACTGGGAGAAAACAACAGGCGCAGGGCAAAGTATTTCGGCAGTTTCTGAAACCGTCGCTTGGACGGTTAATCAGGGCAATGTGTGGCGAACCAACGATGGCGGCAAAACGTGGAGTTTTTCGGCGGGTAAAATGAAAAGTGTGAGTGCCAATAGTTTTAATGTGGCATGGGGTATTGGCGAAAACGGAACACTCAAATGCACCAGAGATTGTAAAACATGGTTCAAAGTAGCCGAGGGTTATTTTCATTCCTGCCATAGCATCGGCGACTATACTGCATACGTCATTGACAAAAACTTACATTTGGTTACAATGAATTAT
>JBGAVQ010000247.1:0-8841 GCA_044228045.1 Spirosomataceae bacterium | reverse complement strand
ATAGCAGCCCTCGGCTTATTGAGTTTGCTGGGAGGCACCTTGTTTTGGTACAACCGAAAACTCAGAAATACTAATGCTAAACTTGTTCAGAAAAACCGAGAAATTGAAGAAGCTTTCTCCAAAGGACAAACTACCGAACGCAAGCGAGTTTCGGCAGATTTGCACGATGAAATTGGCTCGGCGTTGAGTACCATTGGTATTTTTAGCGATTTAGCAAAACGTAAAGCCCAGAAAGTTGCCCCTGAGTTAGTTCAAGAGTTAGACCGCATTGGCATCAAGTCACGAGATACCATTCAGACGATGCGAGACACCATCTGGACACTCAATGAAGACACTCCGCAAAGCCTATGGGAGCGTATGTATCAATTTGGTTTAGAGACACTTAGCGCAAACGACATCCACTTAGACTGGCAAGTACCCATGAACGGACAATCTGTAGAAGTACCTTTTGCCACAAAACGCAACCTGTTTTTGGCATTCAAAGAAGCCATCAATAACGTCACTAAACACGCAGATGCAACTTTAGTAACGGTCAAACTAAACATGACAAACGAAGGATTACGAATTCACGTGACCGATAATGGCAAAGGATTTGATGTGGCAGCAGCACAAGGTAATGGTCTTCGTAATTTTACTGAACGGCTAAAAGCAATTGGAGGAACAGCATCCGTAGAGAGCACTATTGGTAAAGGAACCACCTTAACGTTTTGGTTTTCGCTTAATCCCTAATAATAGGTATTGACGCTATCATTTGTTTCTCTGAAATTGCCTGCTAATTAGCCATATATCTATAACAATCACCGGCGTATGATTAGGGTTGCCATATTTGAAGACTATGCCGATATGCGGGAAATATTGGCAACGCTGGTCGAAAGTTCGGAAGACTTTTACTTGACAGGCGCACACCCCAACGCCATGAATGTGTTGGAGGTCATCCGAAAACAAAAGCCCGATGTTGTGCTGATGGACTTGCAAATGCCCGGCGTGTCGGGCATTGAAGCCACTCGTTTGATTAAAAACAAGTCGCCGCAAGTACAGGTGTTGGTACAAACCATGTTCGACGACAACGAGCGCATCTTTGCCGCCTTGTGCATGGGGGCATCGGGTTATATTTTGAAAAGTACCCCTGCCGACAAAATCTTAGAGGCCATTGCCGACACTTACAATGGCGGCTCACCCATGAGTCCGCACATTGCCCGTAAGGTGTTGATGATGTTTGCCGAGCGACAAGAAATTCTTTCACCAAACGAAGCGTATCAAACACTTTCGGAGCGAGAAAAAGAGGTTTTGGGCTATCTTACCAAGGGCCTGAGCTACAAAATGATAGCCGAGGCCTGTGGCATCAGTTACAGCACCGTGAACTCGCATCTCAAAAAAATTTACGAAAAACTACACGTTCATTCTGCCACCGAGGCCATCCAAAAAGCACTGATGCAAAAAATTGTGGTGAACTAAACCAACCCGCCAGAACTATTATTTATGCCGAAACCAACAATCGGAGCGTTCGGACTCGTACCGTTTGAACTGGGTGTTGATGGGTGCGCCGTGTAGCAAACGCTGGGCAAACTGTGTGCGTGCAGTGAATATCGGCTAAACCATCCATCAACATTTTCATTATCTGCACATTACCACCAATAATCCTGTAATTTAAAAGTTTTTTTCTGTCGTCGGAGTCTATTATGGCAATGTAAGTCCCATTGCTCATTTTTACACCCCGATTGATAGACTGCGACTGCCCACAGTTTTGGTGTCGTACATAAGTCAATTTCGCTTGGTGCATTTGGCAGTATTGGAGCAATCTTAGGCCCAATGCTTCGTTACTACCATCGTCCAAAACAATCAGTTGAAAGTCTTGAAAATCTTGTCGCTATACGGAGTCTATGGCTCTTTTTACCAACTCAAAAGGAGTGTTAAAAACGGCTATTAGTACACTTATGCTGACTTGATAATGATTCATGGATTGCGCTTTTCTAAACAAAGGTAGGTTAATATTATAGTACACAAACACGGTTTAAAATCAATTGTTTGTTAATAATTTGGATAAGTATCATTATTTGTTGGCTTTGGCTCAGTTGCCAAACCTCTTACACAAAATCTTTGTGGGGGCATATTGAATTAACCACTTGACTTGTCTAACTTGCCGAGTATAAACACCTCTACCTATGAATCTTCGTTTTTGGATGGCCGTCTTACTGGGCGGATGGACAACTTTTTCGGCTCATGCTCAGAGCTTTACGTCGTCAAATCTTCCAATTTTTATCATCAATACCAACGGAATCAATATTCAAGACGACCCAAAACGCCCTGTTGGTTTGGGTGTAATTGACAACGGAGTCGGAAAACGTAATAATCTCACCGATGCCCTTAATGGTTACGAAGGTATAATAGGTATTGAGTACCGAGGCTCATCGTCACAATCATTCCCCAAAAAACCCTACGGGTTTGAAACCTGGACCGATGATAAGGGTACCGAAAAAAACGTGAGTTTGTTGGGTTTCCCGTCTGAACATGACTGGATTTTGAACCCCAATTATAATGATAAAACCATGATGCGGAACGTGCTGGTTTATTGGCTTGCCAATAAAATGGGGCGTTATGCCACCCGCACCCGCTACTGCGAAGTAATGTTAAATGGAAGCTATGAGGGCGTGTATGTGTTGCAAGAAAAAATAAAGCGAGACAAAAACCGAGTCAATATTTCTTCTATTAAAAATACCGACAACACGGGCGATGCTCTTACGGGTGGATACATTATCAAAATTGATAAAACCACAGGCGCAAGGGATAAATCGTGGAATTCGCCATTCAAACCAGACTCTCGCTCAAGCATTTCGCCACTTTTTTTAGTAGAAACCCCCAAGTACGAAGACATCACCGAAACACAGTTTAACTACATCAAAAGTTATGTAGTAGGCTTTGAAACAGCTCTTTATTCACCAGACTTTACCGATGCTGAGAATGGATACCGCAGATACATTGATGTGCCATCGTTTGTAGATTATTTTTTGTTGACCGAACTCTCCAAAGCAGTTGATGGATTTCGGTTAAGTACTTACATGTACAAAGACCGAGACAGCAAAGGCGGTAAACTCAGTATGGGCCCAGCTTGGGACTATGACATTGCCCTCGGCAATGGCAATTATTACGATGCTTTTAAGCCAACTGGCTGGCAATACAAAGTAAATTCATTAATGCCAATACCGGCTACTCCACCAAATCAAGAAGATCCCTTTAAAGCTCCAGCTTGGTGGAGTAGGCTGCTCGACGACCCCGATTTTGCTAAACAAGTCAAAAGTCGTTGGTTTTTCTTGCGCCAAAACGTGTTTAAGACCGAAACTATTATGAATTATATTGACTCTACTGCCACAGGTTTAAATGAGTCGCAGGAACGAAACTTTCAGCGTTGGCGCATTTTGGGTCAATATGTGTGGCCAAATTCATTTATTGGCAGAACCTACCAAGAAGAAGTAAATTGGCTTAAAGACTGGATTCGCCAGCGACTAATCTGGTTAGACGCTCAATACGAGCCATTTGGCATAGTAACTGGCTCAGAACCAATCAAGACCAACCAACTAAGTGTTTTTCCTAATCCATCTACTTACGAAGCCATTATCGAATACACCGTACACCAGCGAAGTCAACTTTTACTCACCATTCATGACTTAAGCGGGCGGGTAATAACCCAACTTGCCGAAGGGGAACACCAACCCGGTGAATACAAAGTGACAGTCCCCAACGGGTTGGTTTCGAGTGGTGTTTATTTGATAAACTATCAATTGGCCAATCAACCTGCCTTGGTAAAAAAATGGTTTAAACGGTAGTATAGTCCATATTTGAGTGTTTGGAGTAGCTTTCTCTTTGAGAAGGCTACTTTTTTTATGTAAACCCAAATGCATATACAGCAAATTACCACTTTGGCATGAATGTTGAAAAGGTAATCTTCACATATATATCTGAAAGTTAACAAGCGTTCTATCTTTATTTTCCCCTAATATATTAGTAAAACTGACGCTAAATGACAATTTAAAGAAGACACCAAAATTTCTCAAACAATGAAAAAGTTTAATATCTTACTTTGGGTATGCTTACAATGGGCGCTGGTTTGTGGTGTGATGGTATGGGGAAGCAATAAGGCAAATGCACAAGTATCAGGAATAGTTTACCGAGATTACAACGCAAGTGGTAGTCAAGATCCAAAAGAAAAAGGTATAGTTGGGGCTGTGGTTAATGCTTACAATGCCGCTGGACAATTGGTTGGCACAGCCACAGTGCAAACAATTGCTGGGACGTATGAAATCCAGAATGTATCGGGCAAACTACGAATAGAATTTAGTAACCTTGGCGAAAATCTTTGGGATTCGCCTGTGGGCTCTCAAAACGCCACTTCTGTTCAGTTTGTTACGGCACCTGTTACTAATGTTAACTTAGGCATTAGTCGCCCAAACGACTATTACAAGGGGACTCCAAGTATGATAACAATTTGCTATCGAGCGGGTGTACACTCTGATTTTAGTGGTGATCCGGCATTAGTCAATATTCCCTATTTTAATTCCGGAGATAGTAGCACCACGGCTTATTCGCTTGCGTATGACTCGCCCATGGGCCACTCACTGGCAGTACCCATTGCCAAATTAGGCTGTTTGTGGGGGTTAACCTACGATCGAGTCAGTGCCAAAATATTTACTTCTGCCTTCATGAAACGCCATGCAGGCTTTGGCCCTCATGGTTCTGGGGCTATTTATATGTCCGATACCATCGGCACTGACGCTCCACTATTAGTAGATTTGAATGCAGTGTTTGGGGCAAATACTACTGGACCCGACTTGCATAATATGGAGCTGGATCACTTCAGAGATTACAAAGAAGAAAACGGACTAAATACTATTGATGCTGTTTCAAAAACATCATTAGGCGGTTTGGCTATTTCGCAAGATGGCAAGAACCTCTATGCCATGAACTTGTTTGATCGCAAGCTCTACATTGTGCCAACCAGCAATCCTAATGCAGCTAACATTCTCAAAATACCGATTCCGATTCCTGCTGATACCAAAAACCCTGATGATATTCGCCCCTTTGCTGTAGAACAATACCTTGGAGTAATCTATGTGGGCATGGTTAATTCTGCAGAAAGTACTCAAGACTCTACCGACCTCAAGGGATACATCTATACGTTTGATCCTAAAACAAATACCTTTAGTGATGAGCCATTTTTTAAGATGGACTTAAACTACGAGCGAGGTAGAGCCACACCGGGTGCCCCACAGCAAATAGCTGCTTGGCGACCCTGGGCTAAAGGATTTAAAGCGATTCCTGCTAATGTAGGAGATTTCAACTGGACATATCCTGTTTACCCACAGCCACTTTTAGTGGGCCTTGATTTTAGCGATGATGGCGACCTAATTATCGGATTAAGAGACCGTTATGGCGACCAAATGGGTAACGTAGTTCGGAGTAATCCTGCCAATAATGAGTATTATTCGGGTGTCTCTACTGGTGACGTACTCATAGCTACTAAAAAAGATAATCAGTGGGTTTTAGAAAATAACGGGCAAACTGGCAATAAGATAAGTTACCATGGCAAAGATATTGGCTCAGGGCCAGGTGGGGGAGAATTTTTTTGTGATGACTACTACGTTCCTTTCCAAAATGAAATTTCAACTGGAGGTGTAAAAGTACTTGCTGGTTCTGGTGAAGTTGTTGTAGGCTGCATTGACCCTATTATGGTACCCAACAGTGCCTATATAGGAGGATCCAGCTCAGGTGGTTTGAGGTGGTTTAGTACAGAAGATGGTCAATACAAACGAGGCTATCGCTTGTTTGGCCCTGGGCATGGTGGCAAAGATGTAAAATTAGACTCCTTAAGTTTGGGGAAATCAGCGTCATTGGGCGATATTGAGTTAATTGCAGACCCCGGTCCAATAGAAATTGGAAACCGCATTTGGAGAGATACCAATGGCAATGGCCTACAAGACGCTGACGAAGACGGTATTGCAAACTTAGTAGTTGAACTCTGGAAAAACAATGTAAAAATAGCCACCGAAACCACAAACGACAAGGGTGAATATTATTTCCATAGTTTCAAGTGGAAAGAACTGACTCGCTTTACCGATATAGAAATTCATTTAGATACTACTCAAGCTCAATTGGCAGGTTTAAGCCTTACTAAAAAAGATGCTGGTGCCAACGATGCTATTGATAGTGATGCTAAACCTTCTGGCAAAAATGCGGTTATTGCCCATCAAACCAATGACTTAGCTGTTAATGACCATAGGCTTGATATGGGTTTTCGGCTTTGCCCTAATATTACCAAACTTACCGTCAACAATCCTGTTTGTGTCAAACAAACTATCAATTTCAGCCTCGAAGGAACCAATCCTAGCTCTTACAGCTGGTCGGGCCCCGACAACTTTACCTCAGCCCAGCAAAACCCACAAATTGTAAATGCTACCACAAAAAACACGGGCACTTACTCTGTTACTGTTCTTAATGAAGGATGTTCTGCTTCCGCTACGGTGAGTACCCAAGTGAAGGTGTTTACGGTAACTGCCGAGTCTAACTCACCCGTTTGTCAAGGTGCTAACCTGCTTTTGACTGCTTCGCAAGCAGCTTCTTACAGTTGGGCTGGGCCTGATAATTTTTCATCATCGCTCAAAGCTCCAAGTGTCAATACCAATAATGTAACCGCTGCTACAACTGCCATTTATAGCGTTACTGCAACCAGCACCGATGGCTGCACCGCTTCGGCTACAGTAAGCACAAAAATTAACGTGTTTTCTGTTTCTGCCGAAACTAACTCACCCGTTTGTCAAGGCTCAAACTTGCTTTTAACTGCTTCGCAAGCAGCTTCTTACAGTTGGGCTGGGCCTGATAATTTTTCATCATCACTCAAATTTCCGGTTATTAGCTCCGACGACATAACAGAAAGCAAATCAGGCATTTACAGCATTACGGCTACCGACACCAATGGTTGTACAGCCAGCACAAGTGTATCAGTTAAAGTGACTCTTTCGTCTGCCTCTGTTGCCATTAAGCCTGTTACCTGTTCAGGAAACGTATCTAACAACGATGCCATTTTATCTATTCTTGGCACAAAATCAACTGATAAATACGATATCTCAATAGGAGCAGCATACAACGGTACTAAAACCTACAATAATGCCACATCTGTTCCTATTAACGGAATCTTGCTCAATGACCTCCCGAATCCAGCGAATACGCAGAGCTATACGGTAAGAATTTTTCAAAATCAAGAATGCTACATAGACCGAACAGCAATTCTATATCATACAGAATGTATCTGTCCACCGTCTAAATGTGTGGTGTTTTATACACAAAAGACTAATAAGTAATTGTAATTGGGAATTCTTATTAATCACGACGCTTTTAGTGTCGTGATTCTTGTTTATACCATTGTAAATCAAAAAATTTACCTATTGGAATCGTCAATCTTGTGTACAAAATCTATCCATTTTCAAATTTTTCCAGGAAAATGTTTAGGCTAATGCAATCATTTTTTTACCTTGTATTTATTAAAGGCTATCAGATACCCACATCCCATGAGAAAACGCTTCCTCCTCTTCCTCCTTTTCTTGCCTTTTGGGGCAAGTGCCCAGCTATACGACTTGGTAATTCTGAACGGCAAAGTCGTTGACGGATCAGGTAACCCGTGGTTTTGGGCTGATGTGGGCATCAAAAATGGCAAAATCGCTGCTGTTGGCAAGCTCAATGCCAGCAACGCAACTCGCAGCATTGATGCCAAAGGCTTAATAATAGCCCCAGGTTTTATAGACGTGCACACACACATTGAAGGTGGAATCGAAGACATCCCAACAGCAGATAATTTTATTTATGATGGTGTAACCACCTTGATTACTGGTAATTGTGGCTCTTCTTATACTGATTTGGCTAACTTTTTTGAGGGCTTACGTCTGAAAGGGATCTCTGTCAATGTTGGCTCATTTATTGGACACAATGCCGTTCGGCGCAAGGTGATGAAGAACGTCTTTCGTGACCCAACCGCCAAAGAGCAATTAGAAATGGAGGCAATTGTGGAGAAAGGAATGAAGGAAGGTGCCGTTGGGCTTTCGACAGGGCTAATTTATATTCCAGGAACATACTCCAAGACTCCCGAAGTAGTAGGATTAGCAAAAATAGCAGCTCGCTACGGAGGCATTTACACTTCGCACATTCGCAACGAAGAAGAAGGTGTAAAAGCCGCCATCGCCGAAGCCATCAACATTGGACGTGAGGCGCAGATTCCAGTCGAAATTTCACATTTCAAACTATCTGGAAAACCACTTTGGGGACAGAGTGACCAAACCATAGGGATGGTTGAAACTGCCAGAAAAGAAGGCATTGATGTAAATGTAGATCAATATCCATACACTGCCAGTAGCACCAATTTGGGTACTCGCCTGCCCTCTTGGGCTTTGGCTGATGGCGATTCGGTGGTTCATCTACGCCTTAATGATCCAGCCATTCGTCGTAAAATCAGAGACGAAATGGTGGCTATGGTAAAAGCTGATGCCCGCAAGAATTACGACTACGCCGTAGTAGCTCGCTATCGAACAGATTCAACTTTCAACGGAAAAAGTATTACCGAAATCAATGCCATTTTAGGCAGAAAGAAAGGTTTGGCCACCGAGGCCGAACTCATTATGGACATGGTGGATAAGGGCGGTGCACAGATGATTTATCACCGAATGTATGAAGCCGACGTAGAAAATATTTTGCGCGATCCCAACACCATGATTGCCTCCGATGCAGGGGTAATTCGCTTTGGCAAAGACGTGCCTCATCCACGTGGCTATGGCTCAAATGCCCGAGTATTAGGTCGTTACG
>JBGAVQ010000246.1:0-8852 GCA_044228045.1 Spirosomataceae bacterium | reverse complement strand
TCAAAACCCTACTTGTATCTTGCGTAGTAATAGCTAATTGATGTTTTAAACTATCAATGAGGGATTGTTGGGCAAAAACATGAGGTGATCCAAATACTACGAAGAAAGTAAAAATAAGTTTTTTCATGAGTTTAGTAGGTTTATACCTTTTTCAACAAATCATCAATCGTAATTTCATTGTTAATTTTTAGAGGTTGCCTGTGCTGTTGAGGATAGTAGGGAAACACTTTCACGTTTTTGGATTGAATTGGCTTTTTTGACATTCTCGACTTATTTGCAACTTATTCGTATTTTGCAGCACTAAATTAACCTAACTTTCTTCAAAACCGCAACCGAATGCTGTTCAACTCCTTAGAGTTTTTGGTGTTTTTTCCATTGGTTACACTTCTATATTTTGTGCTTCCTGCTCGTTTTCGTTGGTTTCATTTGTTGGCAGCCAGTTGTGTTTTTTATATGTTTTTTGTGCCAGTTTATATTCTGATACTGGCTTTTACCATTGTAATTGACTATTTCGCTGGAATTTTCATAGAAAAAGCAGATGGTAAAACGAAGAAAAATTACCTGATAATCAGTTTATTGGCTAATATTGGCGTATTGGCTGTGTTTAAATATTACAATTTCTTTATTGATAACCTCAATACCCTACTTCCTACTTCTTACTCCCTGCATCCGCTTTCTATTCTGTTGCCTATAGGTTTGTCTTTTCATACTTTTCAGGCCATGAGTTACACTATTGAGGTGTATCGTGGCAATCAAAAAGCAGAACGTCACTTCGGTATTTATGCGCTCTACGTGATGTTTTATCCTCAACTGGTGGCAGGACCAATTGAACGACCTCAAAATTTGTTGGGGCAATTTCGCCAAGAACACCGATTTAATGCTACTACGTTTATTGACGGGATGAGGCTGATTATCTGGGGTTTCTTCAAGAAATTGGTCATTGCCGACCGTGTGGCTGTTTATGTGAATGGCGTATTTAATCAACCAGACCAGCATAGCAGTCCAACTTTATTGATGGCCGCTGTGCTGTTTTCGTTTCAGATTTATTGTGATTTTTCGGGATATTCAGACATCGCCATTGGCACAGCCCGAACAATGGGCTTTAAGTTAATGACCAATTTCAACAGACCCTATTTTGCCACTAACATCCGTGAATTTTGGGCAAAATGGCACATTTCGCTCTCTACTTGGTTTCGTGACTATGTGTATATACCGCTTGGAGGCAATCGGGTGGCACGTTCACGGATGTATTTCAACCTTTTTATGGTGTTTTTATTGAGTGGGTTATGGCACGGGGCCAACTGGACTTTTGTGATTTGGGGAGCAATTCATGCTTGCTTAATTGTTGGTTATCAAATTATTACAGATTACAAATTGATACCTCAATTCTCGAATCATTCAATTTTTAAATTACCTAATTGGTTATTTACGTTTTTGCTGGTGTCGTTAGCTTGGGTGTTTTTTAGGGCTAATTCAGTAGCCGAAGCCGTGCAAATTTTGAGAGGAATTGCCAATTGGCATGGCACTTTGGCTTGGCGAGTCGAAAGCGGTGTGTCTGTTTTTAGCTCATTGAGTTTACTTATTTCGCTGACAGCCATTGGGTTTATGCTCTTGGTTGAGTGGCTTTACACGCCCGAACTCACAGAACTCAAACACCGACCAGTCATTGATTTTTCGTTTGTCACTATCTGCTTGGTGGTTATGCTTACGTGGGGAACATTCAATAAGAGTATGTTTATTTATTTTCAGTTTTAATGATGATGATTCTACGTTATGTAATTGCTTTGTTTGTTGCGATTGGTGTCGGAACGCTTTTTTATATGCGCCAATACCAGCCGATGTCGCCCAGTGAGCAAATGAAGAATTTGGATTATACCTTCAAAAGTAAAGAGTATAACGATGTTATTTTTATTGGCAGTTCAAGGGTATTGCGGCAAATAAACCCCATTGTTTTTGATTCTATCTCTGGCCTAAAATCGTATTCAATTGGTATTGATCAAATCGGGATGATTGAGTGTAAAATGTTGCTAAACAGTTATTTACAGCATCATCAAGCTCCTAAGATGGTTGTACTGAACATTGACTTGAGCCGATTTATGTTCAATACCGATAGTGAAGGGCCGTATAATATTGACGAATACTTACCCTATTTGAACAACGAACTGATTTACAAGGAATTGAGTCGCTACAATTGGCGGTATCGTTACTTCAAATTGACCAAGTTTTTATATGGTTTTTACCCACTTCAAAAACTAATGGTACAAAACGATTCGGAGAAGCGGGAGAGACTGTTACATCCCAACAGAACGATTCTGACGGATAGCACTATAATTAGAAACAGAGGATTCATTGCAAACGATGCAAGTTGGAATGCCGTTGCTGAGGAAGAACTACGGCAAGTAAATAGGCAGGCTACCAGCGAAACGCCTGTTACTACAGAGGGCTTTGAATTATTAGAAGAATTTTGTCAAGTTTGCCAGCAAAAAAACATCAAACTGACTTTGCTTTTTACCCCGTGGTTTTCGGGAATTAAGAAAAATAGCAACCACGACGAAGTGCTTGAAAAAGTAGCACAAATAGCGACCAAACACCAAGCCGTTTTTAAAGACTATACGGGTATATCTATTTCACAATCAAAGGATTATTTCTACGACTGTTGGCATTTTAACCTCAAAGGAGCTAACCAATATTCAGCGATTTTAGCCCAAGATTTGCCTCAATTACTTCATTAAGCTAATTGAGGTGGAGACGGTTTTGCGTCACATACGCTATCATATTGATAAATTTCTGTGCATTTCGGCGATTTCCGTGAGCGAAAAATTACCGATGATTTACTTCAAAACCTTCCCCAAAAAATTAGCAATATACTTCACGGTTGGCTCGAACCAGGGATTGAACAAGCAAAAAGAATGAGGCGAGTCTGGAAAAGTATGTACTTCTGAATAAATCTGATATTGATCTAACACTTTTCTAAAATCTTCTCTGCCAGCGTGCATTCTATCTACCGAACTGTTCAGAAAAAGCATGGGAGGCGTGTTTTTGCCTACATGCGCCAGCGGCGAGGCTTCTTCCCAAAGCGGCATATTATCTTTTTTAGGATAACCAAACCAGTAGGTGGCCGCCGATGTACGCTTGCTGTCGTCGCCCTCGCCTGACTCTGGGTGGACAAACGATAGTGTACCGTCAATATCAATAACAGCTTGAACCTTGCTCGAATGCCCCAAGTTGCCATTATTGCCTTCAAAAGCAGGATTCTCTGCCGTTACGCCCAAAAATGCCGATAATTCACCACCCGCTGAAAAGCCCAAGGTAGCAATACGGTTGGTGTCAATTGCGTAGGCTTGGGCATTGGCCTTAATCCAGCGCAAGGCTGCTTTGAGGTCGTGAACTGCCGCTGGATACAAGGCTTCGGTCGAAAGTCGGTATTCAGGTGTGAAGCAAACATAGCCCAAGTCAGCCAAACGTCTGGCAAGTTGATGATGCTGAGTCCGGTTACCTGACCGCCAACCGCCACCATGAATAATCATTAGTGCAGGAAACGCTTTTTTTGCTGGCTTTTTGGGTGAAAAAACATCCAATAACAAAGCCCTTTCGCCTATTTTTCCATAAGTAATGGCACGGACTTCTGATACCGTACTAAGCGTTTTTTCGGGAACAATCTCAGTGACTGGGTGCGATTTTTTGCTGCTTTGGTAAGCACTGTAATTTGAATACGAAGTATCTAATTTGCCCGTAACGCCAATCATAGAGGGCTGAATCCAAAAGCGATTCAATGCAGGTTTGAGACTTCCTGCAAAAATCTTCTCAGTGCTATATGCTAAAGCCTCATTATCAGTTAATTGATGTGACCACTTAACTCGTGCTGCAGCATTTGCTCCTGCTCCCGAGTTTCTGTATTCGGCATAAAAAGTGGTGGTTTCGTTGGCTACATTTGACCAATTGTCCCAGCCTGTTGATACAATATGCTTGCCCAGTTCACAAGACAAGAAAACCGTTTTGGCATAACTGCGCCACGGACGACCCAAAAACACCTTATCAACAGTGGCATCAGCAGTGAGTTTACAGTTTTTGAAAACGTAACCGTAGTCCACCCAATTGGGTGTAGAAGCAGCCGTAACGTACCCATTGGCTTTGCTATGAATGGTGCAGTTTTCAAACAAAGCCGTTGACGAACCAAAAATAAAGTCAACCGTGCCTTCAATGTAGCAATCTATAAAATGTTGGCGAGCGTTTTCGCCCGAGGCAAAAATAGTATCTTGATTGCCCAACAATCGGCATTTGCGTATTACACAGCGGTCGCCTTCAATGTGTAAGGCTACGGCTTGGCCAACTCTTCCGGCGCTATTTTCAATGATGAGATTTTCTAAGCTAATATCATTTCCCATCACTTTTACTGTGTAGGAATCAAACGTTTCCATTTTTCCTTTCCCCGAAAAATCGTCGTAGCTAATCACGGTGTCATCGTCGCCAACTAAGGTAATATTGGTGAGGGTACTCGGCACCACAATTTTTTCTTTGTAAACCCCCTTTTTGATACGAATGGTGATGTGCTTGGGCAGATAAACCCTCACGGCATCAATAGCATCTTGAATGTAACGAAAATCGCCACTGCCGTCTTTGGCCACTACCAAATCATGCTGAATTTTAAGGGCTTGTGATTGCCCATCAAGTGAATAAATTAGCATGAAAATGAATACAATACAATGCTGGATAGTTGATTTCTTAACAAGATTAGGCATAAGAAATAGTGCTTTGTGGTGGAATTTTCGGAAACAGAAACATCCTGAAATGTATAAAAGATTTTTTATAACAATGTTATTGGGAAAGCCTTATTTGTACAGCTTCCCAAACTGACTCATAGGGTAATTCAGAGCAGGGCTTGCCTTGCTGCCGAACAATTGTGGCGTTATCTCCTGACTGATACCGACCCGAATAAGGCATATAGTTATCAAAATCAGCCAGTTTGCCTAATAGAATCACCCCATAAATGTCCAAAGCGTTGGCAAAATGTGCAGGGCCAGAGTCAATGCCGATGAATAGGGTAGAACGTCGAATAACTTCAGCTGTTTCAAGCAATGAAAGTTTGCCACAAAGGTTGATTATGCGTGGGTTCACTGTCTCAATTTCAGGAGTTAAGCCGATTTCGACAATTGAAAAAGTGGTATGCTGTAAAATATCCTTAACTAAGTGATGCCAATGTGCTTTGTTCCAGTTTTTGGACGGCAAATTTGACTGGCAATGTATGACTATAAATTGAGCTGGTAACAGTAGCGTATCAACTTGATTTTTTACAAAAGAAGGGAGGTACAACTTAGGTGCTTCTTGTAAGCGAGGCAACCCTGCAATTTCTGAAAAGACTTCGAGAATACAACCATGAAAAAAGTAAGTGTGTACGGTAATGTTGAGTTTGTCTGCCAGTGAATTTTTTTGAACCCTACGGTTGTATGCTGCAAAGCGGTTTGAAATATGTAAATTAAAAACTTTGTCAAAGGCTTGATTTTCAAGTAATAAAATGGTTTCTAAAACGCTAAACTCAACATGAAATCCGTTAAGGTGTGGATTAAACTTGACAATTTCTGCAAAGGGCTTTCGGACAACCCACACGATATTGGCAGTTGGAAACTGCTCCCGCACATACCTACTTACTGGTTCACAAGCCACAATGTCTCCAAATTGTTCGGCCAACACAATGGCAATATTTTGTTTGCCAGCCCTTATTTTATGCAATTTCAACAGAAAATAGGTGTTGAAAAAATGAAGATACGACCACAAAAAATAGTTGATTTTGTGATAGCGATGCTGCCATAAAGCCACAATTTTTTTCATAGGGTTCTATGCCAATAGGCGAAGCAGAAGTTCAATTGGGTAGCTGAGAACCTTACGTACGCTGCGCAGGCGAATTACTTTTTTGGGGCGGATATAAACACAGGGAAATTGACTAAAATATTCGTTATGGTTAGCACTTAGTTGCTTGGCATAGTCGTCAAAAAGTGGTTTTACATCGAGCCGTTGCTCAAAGGTAAAGCGATTTTGGTATTTAGACAGTACACTTGGCTTACTCAACTGATAACCACTGAAATGAAAAAAAATGAGTGGAGTCAACAGAGAGGAAGTACTCTCTACCATCAAAGTATTTTCTTCCTTCCTGACTTTTCGTTCGTGCAAGTTCCAGTATGCCATGTTGTAACCTAAGTTCTTCTCAATGAGTACATTGTCAACATAATAAGGTGCGAAATTTACCCAGTTTTGATCTACAAAAAGGCCATTTTCGAGGTCTATTTTGCATTCATAAGCCAATTTTTGTTGCCACCACTTCACAAAATCAAAGGACGATTGGGAGCGATTAAAAGCAATAAACCCTAAGTTGAAGATGCCTGTGTTGAGGTGGGTTTCTTCATTAGGGTGAAAATCGTCGTGTAGCGGCGAGCATATATGAGGCGTTACGATTATAGGATGTGCATTGAGTTTGTCTAATAAATCGGTAAGTGGTTGATAAACAATGATATCTGGGTCAAAATAGATGAGTTTGGTAACGTTAGGATTTTGCTTAAAAAGATATTCAATAAAAAAAGGTTTTACTGCCGTATTGAGTTCTGTAATGTCATAGTTTTTGCACATCCAACCAAAGTTTTTGATACCTAATTGGTGAACTTCGAGTAAAGGGGCCTTTGGTAATTTAGCGTTGTCTATGTTTTTTCCATCGAGCTTGTCTGTTAATCCAATAACATACTGAATATTAGGATTATGGACTTGAAGTGAATGCTCAAGCGTTTTGGCCTGTGCTAAATAATTAACCGAGCAAATGGTAAAAGCAAGTGTCATAAAGTATTGATAATGCTCACAAAAGTATTCAGAATTTGCTGTTCATTATGTCTTTGTATAACTTTCTGTTTGCCAATGTGCCCCATATCTTCTTTTTTTTGTGGATTTTCCTTCAAAAAAACAATCGCTTCCGCCATTTTATTTACAGCAAATTTTTCAATCACAATGCCAGCGTCAGTTTCAATAAGCTCGGGCGCACCGCCTGCCTCGCCAAAGCAAACAACAGGTTTTTGTAGTGATAGAGCTTCCATTGCTACCAAGGGATAAACCTCCATGCGTGAAGTAAGTGCCAAAACGTCAAAAGTATTGAGATAAGAATAGGGGTCTGGGGTGTTGGTGACAAAATAAAGATTAGTTGGGAAGTCGCTGATTCCCAAACTATTACTGAATGCTTGTTGTGTAGCACCCACCCATACAAAGCTACTCAGAGGCAGGAGTGTAGCCAATTCTACAAAATAATCTATCCCTTTACGCAAATCGGCAGTGCCAATGCCTCCTACCACAAAAGTATTCGGCAAAATACCCAATTGATGCTTTATTATGGCTGGTTTTTCAAGTAATGCTGGCTGGATGTTAGGCAAAATTGAGGGAAGCCATCGTGTTTTTTCGGAAGGGATGTGGTATTCAGTATTTAGATAGTAGGCTGCAATGTTGGCACAAACCATGTAAAAATTAGTTGACTGCAAGGTTGTTCTTAGTTCGTCTTGGTTAGTGTACATCTCCAAGTGATGTCCCAACTCGTGTACATACGAAATGATGGGACAACCTAATGATTTTAGCTCAAATAAAAGGTTTCCATTGGTCAATGTATTTGAGATGATAATATTAAAATGTTTTTCTTGTAGCCTCTTTATCACGGGTTTATGAGTAATTTTTCGATATATTTTTTTTAATAAACCACTTGGCTTGGGTTCTGGTTGATACCAGAGATAAGTTGGGGCTAATTGCTCAAATTCGGGTCGTAAAACACCGTCGTATTTCAATAAGATTTCAAACGAAATCGTCGTTTTTTCTTTGAGCAAGGTCAATAAACGCAACAATTGAACTTGTGCACCAGCTCGGTTGGCATCGTGAGAGATGAAAAGTATTTTGTTTTTCATTTTGGCAAAGAAATCGTATTTTTGTTCAATAGACAACAAGAAATCCATCAAACACGCTACAAATGTCAGCTTTACCCAAACATTACTACTCGGTAGCTGAGTATTTGGCATTAGAAGAAAAAGCCGAATACAAAAGTGAATACTATCAGGGTGAGATTTTTATGATGGCAGGAGGAACACCAAATTACAATCGAATTAGGGAGAATTTGAGTGGAGAACTATATATTGCACTCAAAAAGAAATCCTGTCGTGCATATTCAAGCGACCAAAGGCTTATGGTGGTAGAACATGGGCTATATACCTATCCAGACTTGATGATTATTTGTGGTAAGAATCAATACGATGCCGAAGACAAAAATGCGATTTCAAACCCTGTGGTTTTAATTGAAGTATTATCTAAATCAACAGGAAATTATGACCGAGGTAAAAAGTTTAGAATGTACCGTTCTGTACCTACACTACAAGAGTACGTAATGGTAGATTCTATCACTTATTTGGCCGAAGTGTATCGCAAGCATGAAGACGGGTTTTGGTATATTTTGTCAGATTCAGACACGCCTGATGGGGAGATTTATTTGAAATCCATAGATTTGACCCTCAGCATGGCTGATATTTATAACGATACCGAAAATATCCTTACCGAAGTCCCCGAACCAACTGAGTCCAATGATCCATCTGACGAGTAGCTGTAAATTCTTGTATTCGAGTCTGGGCCACTTTGGGGTCAAAAGGCAAAGAACCGTCCATTACTTGTTCCATCGCAGCTATTAAATCTTGTAGGTTCCATGAATCTACCACTTTTCCCATGCCTTTTTGCACAATTTCAGTAACTCCACCTGAATTAAAGGCAACAACAGGTTTACCCAAATAGGCAGCCTCTAAATTCACCATTCCGAAAGATTCTTCTTTCGAGAGCAACAACAATCCATC
>JBGAVQ010000245.1:0-9123 GCA_044228045.1 Spirosomataceae bacterium | reverse complement strand
GTATCTGCTTCAAGGCCAAGCATAATTTTTACCTCTTTGGTAATTTCGGGCATATTGGGCATCTCGCCTTTGGCTTTTAGGTTGGAGAAGTACGTGTTCGGAAACGCCAAGAAAATATGCAAATGCTTTGAGTAGGTTACATAGATAGAAAATGCCAAAATGCCCAGTATATGAAACCACCAAGCCAAACGCTCTACGACTACCAATGCGCCTTCGCTCAGGCCTGCGTAGAGTGGTTTTAAGAACTGGCTAAACAAAAACGACCCCGTTTGATGATAATGCGGATTATTTGCCTCTTGCAACAAGCTATCTGTGGCATTCATGGTCAGAATGGCCAGCATCAGCACGATTTCGGTTATCAGAATCACGTTGGCATCCAACAACGGGAAGCCGTTAAGTTCACGATGGCGAGTGCCTTGCAGCCGATCCACCTTGGTTACATTGCGCCGAACCAAGAAAATCATACAAACGGTAAGTACACCTACTGCCAACAGCTCAAAAAAGTTAATTAAAACACCATAAAAACTGCCCAACAAAGGCGCAAACAAGCGGTGTGTCCCCAAAATACCATCCAAGATAATTTCGAGTACCTCCACGTTGATGAGTAAAAATCCTGCATAAATCACAAAGTGCATGATGCCGACTACGGGGCGGTCAAACATTTTTTTCTGCCCAAAAGCCATCAGCAGCATCGTGCGGAGACGTTCGGACGGCTTATCAGAGCGATCTTCGGGCTTGCCTAACTGGATGGTTTGCTTGATGATGCTTACTCGCCGATAAATGAGCCACGCCGCTGCGCTTAGGGCCACGACAAACAAAATTTGTTGGAGTATTTGCATGATTGTTAGGGTCTTATCCGTCAAGTAGTTAGGTTGCGTGTAGTACAGACGGTTATCGTAAATTGCTTAAAGATAGTTATTTTTCAGTAAAACAATACCCCATTAAGTGGGAATTTGTTTGATGAATTAGCACAAAATAGTATGCAAGCATACTATTTTTGACAAAGAAAAACAAGCTTGCTGAAATTTGCAAATTGAAAGAGAAGTAAAATTTTTATGAGGATTTTTTTGGCGAAACTTGCAGAAAAGAAGAAAAGTTTACTACCTTTGCAGATCCCAAAACGCAGAAGTGTGCGGGACACGAGCTACTGGTGATGTAGCTCAGTTGGTAGAGCAAAGGACTGAAAATCCTTGTGTCGGCGGTTCGATTCCGTCCATCACCACAAAAAGCCTTCAAATCATGCGATTTGAAGGCTTTTTTATGTTACTTGCAAAGCTACATCATTTATCGTCGTAGTGATGCTTGCAACCAGCTATGATGATAGCATCGTCGGTTACTTTGTAAATCAGGCGGTGTTCGCCAGTAATGCGCCGAGACCAATAGCCTTTGTAGTTGTGCTTCAAAACCTCGGGCTTGCCTGTGCCTGTAAACGGTGTTTTGGACGATTCTTGAATCAATTTGATGATTCGGTCAAATGCCTTTTTGTTTTCGGTTGCCCACTCACTCAATTCCACAAAAGCCTCATTTTCAAAAGTAATCTTTCTCATGTTAGCTATTTGCGATTTTTTTCAGTAGTTCCTCTGTATTATCAAAGGTAAGTAGGTTTTCGCCAGCCTCAATATGTTGGATGCGTTGATCCAAAATAGCCTTCATCTGTGGGTGCTCGGTGAGGTAATCTTCTTCCTCAAACTGGATGGTGATTTTGGTGCGTTTGCCCTTTGCCAAGCGTTTGATTTGCCTTAACAGCGTGGCACTGAGTTCTTCGATATGATCTATTTCAATGGTTGTTGTTACCATGTGTTGATTGATTTGTAATGCCAAATTTATTGTTTTTTGAGGATACTTCAAAAGTTATGATTGAAGTGCTTGCAACCTGCTATTAAGATGGCATTACTATCCATCCTCATCGTTTTTATCTTCTAAGTATTTCGATAAGTCCTCGCCCCATGCTGCCCAAGCTTGGATAGCATCATGGACAATTTCCAATGCTTTAGGTACGTATTGAACATAAATTATGGCATTTTTGTAAGCCTCAAACGAAGAATGCAACGAGCTATATTTATCATTTTGTAATAGACAGAAATAGCTGAAATTTATTAAAGCAGTAGCCAAAGGAAGTTGATAAATGGATGGGTTTCTTTTTGCCAAAACCAGATGAATTTCTAAGGCCTCTCGATACGCTTGTTCGGCTTCAACAATTTCATTTTTAGTACTATACAAGTTAGCCAAATTGTTAAGAGTCATCGCCACCAGAGCGTCATATTCTTGCGGATTTAAAAGACCTAATTTTCTATAAATCTCTAAGGCTTCTTGAAATTCTTCCTCAGCTTCAACTATTTCATTTCTATCAATATGTAAGATAGCTAAGCCGTTGAGGGTCATCGCCACATCAGACTCATAGATATGTATATTGAGGATGGCTAATTTTCTCCTGATTGATAAGGCTTCTCGGTATGCTTGCTCAGCTTCGACTATCTCATTTTTAGCATAGTATAAGGCTGCCAAATTATTCAGAGTACCTGCTACCTTAGGCTCATAGACTTGTGGATTGAGGATGGCTAATTTTCTACAAATCTCTAAGGCTTCTCTGTATGCTTGCTCGGCTTCGGCGATCTCATTTTTAGCATAGTGCAAGTTAGCCAAATTATTAAGGGCCATCGCCACCATACGCTCATAGACTTGTGGATTGAGGATGGCTAATTTTCTAAAAATCCTTATGGCTTCTTGAAATTCTTTCTCGGCTTCAACTATCTCATTTTTAGCATAGTGTAAGGCTGCTAAACCGTTAAGGGTCATCGCCACATCAGGCTCATAGACTTGCGGATTCAGGAGACTTAATTTTCTAAAAATCCCTAAGGCTTTTTGAAATTCTTCCTCGGCTTCAACTATCTCATTTTTAGCATAGTGTAGGGCTGCCAAATTATTCAGCACCTTTGCCGTCTGTCCGCTATCAGCATCAAGGTTTAAAGCTTTTTGACAATAATGTATCGCTTCGTCATGTTGGTTATGTTCTCGTAAAAAAAAAGCAAAGGAATAGCAGGTACCATAGCTTTCGTGCAACGAAACCGCTTTTTGATAATAGGTATGCGCTTCTGCAAACCAGTTTGGGTTGGTTTTGTTGATATGGGTTAATTGTGCCTTAGCCAACAGTTTTTCGGATAGAGCCTGATATTTATGTTCTGCATCATTTTTTATCGCTTCTTCTTCTTCTTGCAAGTCACTTGAGTTCAATAAGGCTTCTATCTCTTTCCAATTGCCATTATTAATAAACTCCCTAACTTTTAACAAAACAGCGTCCTTGCTTTCTACATCATTATTGATAAAAATGAAAAATCGTTTTGCATTTTCTTCCAGTTGCAGTAATTCTTTTTGTTGGGTACTGCGCTGCCCATCTATTAATAATAGCTTTACACCAAGTTCTTGTACTTGGTCGGTGAGTAGCTCAATAACCTCTTCGTCTGTCTTGTTAGCAATTGTTTTCTCAATCTTCTCCTTTTTCTGACGTATTTCTTCAAATTCTTGGTTGAGCTGTTTTATATCCCTTGTCAATTGACGATGACGAGCGATTAAATCGAAGTTAATAGGTGGATGGGTGGTTAAAGTCTCTTGAATTTTATCAAGTTTTTTCAATAATTTTAGCCCATTGGTTTTTACTTCTATCTGCGGTATCTCATATTCTCTCTTTCTCGCTATTTGTATCTTCTCATGGCTTTGGATGGCTATTTGGATGTTCGCTTTGTGTTTCTCATAATATTTGTAATAACGAAGTCGAGCTTCATGAGTAGTTGTGGATTTTGTGCTCAAATTAGGTTCAAAACTCAAAGAGTTCTCTTTTTCAGCATTACAAAACGTTTTCCAATCAACTTCTCCAATATACTCACAGTATTTGTTTAAGGTTTTCTTCGTGGCAAAATAATACGTGTTAATGTTCGTGTCTCCGCTGATTAGGTGTTTATCAGTAAAAAAGTGTTTGACACTATCAACACTTGCAGATGCTTCGCCTATTTTATCAAAGTGGTTTTTACTTAACTCGTCTGTCGCCCCAACTTTTTTCTTTACCAAACACACCAATAAATCTATCAGATATGGATTTTGGTATTGTACAGATTTAGCCATTTTGTTGATAAAATAAAGTTCCTTAAAACTTCCTCAAAACTGCTCTAATCGGGCAGTTTATGGTGTAGAATTTTGTGCCGTTCAGTTGAGTGACTGACACTAATACAAATATATTAAAAACCCATATACTGTATATGTAAAGAAAAAGCAAAACATCCGTAGCAGCAGAGATTTGCCAATTCATTAACGGGGTAGCAAAGCTCTGTGGGTCAGGGAGATGTCCAATCGGAACTTGGAAAACAAACAGTACATCCCGTTATCATTTTTATTTTCAAACCAAATCTTTTCTTAATCATGAACAAACCATTTGAATTACTCAAAATCGTCTTGGTGTTGGTCTTACTTGTCTTTGGGCAAGCCTGCCAAAAAGCTGAGAACATCACGCCTGAGCCTGCGGTTGGCATTTCTGCTCAAAAACCAGCAACCGCCATATCTGGATCAGACAAGGTTGCATACTCTACTGCACAAGTTACCAACCCAAATGGTCTAACAATCCAACTTGTAAATCCGGTCAAACTGGGTAATTGGGAAAAAACAATCACAGCCCAGCAATGGCTACCAGCAGTGCCGTCTAAATATGCTATGACCTATAAGTTTGAGACGGGCAATGTTAAGACAGTGGATATAACCACTGGTGTATCAGCAGCTGTATGCTCCAAAGCGGATGCGCTAATTGTACTCTTTGAGGCGTGTGCCGATGCTCGAAATACCTACGCAAATACACTTTCGATGAATGCGACTACCAGTATTTCTATTCTTTTAAAGCCTTACGAGCAACGCCGATACGTTGTAAAACAAAAATACGTGAGATATAAGGGTACAATAAAAATTGCTGGTACCACACCTTTGACAAATCCAGATGTGGTTTATGATATTCCGATTGGGTCAGTGTTTAGTGCCTTCGAGTCGAGAATTTTAAAGTAGTCAACCTAAAAGCTCAATCCTAAGTAGGGTTGGGCTTTTCATTTAGTTTTTTTTCTTGGCAGAAAAGAAAAGTAGTTTCAACAAATTCTAAAAGCACAAAAATGAAACCAAAAGCGCAAAACAAATCGAAGAAGAACGATAAGTTCTCTAAACTGACTAAGTCAAAGGCCATAAAATTGATTGATAATTGGGCCTATCGTTTGGCTAATTTTGGGTTAAATGACGATTGTCTCAGTCCGCTATACTAATGGTGACCCTTTGCCCTGAAAGCCTCTCAACATCTGAGGGGCTTTTTTTATGCACACAAAGGGCAAATCCCCAGCACGAACATTTTGCAATTTAATCCTTCGCTGGATGGTTTTGCACGGCATCGAAAGAATGTGTTTAAGATATGATTTCACAAAACCGCCTCAAATCTTATAGGGTGTTTTTTAGTTTTCATTATCTCGTTCCACTTCTTCCAAAATCTCCTCCCATTTGGCTTGTAGGAGTTTTTTGTCGGGGAGTTTGGTTTGGTAATCAGCCACTAAGGTTGGCGAAAGGCTGCGGCTGAGGGCATATTCTACAACTGTATCGTCTTTGCCTTTACAAAGCAAAATACCAATAGATGGGTTTTCGTGAGGTTTTCTTACGTCTCGGTCTAATGCTTCTAAGTAGAAGTTGATTTGTCCTAAAAACTCGGGTTTAAATTTTTCGGTTTTTAGCTCAATCGCAACCATGCAGTTAAGACCTCGGTTATAAAACACCAAATCTATGGCAAAATCCTGATTGCCTACCTGAATCGGGTATTCTTCGCCCATAAAAGCATAGTCTCTGCCAAATTCTAATAGAAATTTTGTAATGTTTTGGGCAATTGCTTTTCGGAGGTCTTTTTCTTTGTGTTGTTCGGGCAGATGCAATAATTCTAAAACGTAACTATCTTTAAATGAGTTTGTTATATCTTTTGGTAATTCTCGCACCAGTGGTGCGAGTTTTGCATTCCCAATCATTACACGTTCAAAATATGAAGCGTTTATCTGCCTTTCGAGTTCCCGCTTTGACCATTTTTCTTTGATAGTCATACGGATATAAAATTCTCTTTCTTCCGACGTTTTCAGACCAAGAATAAACAAATGATGTGTCCAGGAAATTTCTCTCACCACTGGTGAGAGTTTTTGATTTTCCTTGTATGTCTCATAGAATTGTTTCATACGCCAAATATTCTGGGGCGAAAACCCGACAATATTTGGTTCGGTATGTGTAATAAAATCCGATAGTTCTTTCACTACCGATTTGCCCCAAGCCTTAGCGGCTACTTGTTCACTTACATACGCACCTACTTGCCAATAAAGCGAAACAAGTTCTTGATTTACAACCTGATAAGCCCTATTTCTCGAATCTCGGATAAGAGAAACTATTTGGTTAAATTGTTGTTGTATTGGTTCCATCATGTTAACTCCAAATTCGTAAATTATCCACTACCTGCTTTACAACCTCAAACACTTGGGGTCATTCATATAGCCATTGTCAGTGGAGACTCTGGGGCGCACAGTCTGACAATTTCTGAACAAATCTTAGTTGAGCCTACAGAATATAATTTACTATGCACACAAAGGGCAAATCCCCTGCACTAACATGTTGATTTCTTTGCGTTGGTAGCCGTTGGGTAAGGCAAAAGGTGGGATGCGTACGTCTTCGAGGCAAACGGTTTGGCCACAGGCTTGGCATTTAAAATGCACGTGGTCATGGTGATGCTGGTGGTCGGGGGTATGGCAGGTGTCTTTGCAGAGGGCGTATTTGGTGCCGCCTACGTCGTCTAACACCTTGTGAATGATGCCTTTGTCTAAAAAAGTTTTGAGGGTACGATACACCGTTACTCTGTCGAAGCGGTCAACGAGTTGGGCTTCGAGGTCACCATGTGAAAGGGCGAAGTTTTTAGCAAAAAAGACATCCAACACTTCTTCCCGACAGTCGGTTTGCCGAAGGCTGAATTCTTTGAGCGTGGATTTAATGGCTGTATTATTCATTATTGCAGTCGGTTCGGGTCTTGACGGGTATCAAAAACTCGTTCAATTGAAACAATATCATTAAGCACGAGGTAGATAATTTTATAATTTCCTTCAACCAGATACCTATATTCTTTGGTTGGCTGACTTACCCAATGCTCAATAGCACCCATTTCAGGAAAATCAAACAAGTTTTCTACCTTTTCAAATAGCTTGTCAATCGTTTTTTGCGCTTTTTTAGATGAAAAAATCTCTAAATAGGCATACAATTCTTCTAAATCTTGGGCGGCTGGGTCTGTCCAAATTACTTGCTTGATTCTCTTTTCTTCCACGATTCAACAAGTTTTTTTACCTCTTCATGTGTTTTAAATTTCCCCTCCAGCCTTGCTTTTTCACCTTCTTCTATCCTTTCACGCATTTCTTGGATAGTCAGCGGTTGTGGTCGGTAGAAATCCACAATTTTTTCGATTCGGTCAATCAATAGCTCATCGTCAGATTCTTGTAAGATTCTGAGTATTTTTTCTTTCTTTTCGGCGAGTTCCATGGTCATTATGGTTACATTTCTAACTCAAACTGCAATTTAATCAAATTGCTATAAATGCCGTCTTCGAGGATGGCTAATTGTTCGTGTGTGCCCGATTCGCTGATTTCGCCGTCTTTGATTACATAAATGGTGTCCACATTGCGGATGGTAGCCAAGCGGTGGGCAATGATGATGGTCGTGCGGTTTTGCATGAGGCCGTCGAGGGCTTCTTGTACTAACTTTTCTGACTCGGCATCGAGCGAGCTGGTGGCTTCGTCCAAAATCAAGATGGCGGGGTCTTTCAAAATGGCTCGGGCAATGGCCACTCGCTGGCGTTGCCCACCCGACAGCTTGACACCCCGCTCGCCCACAACGGTTTGAAATTTCTCTGGAAACGTTTCGATAAATTCCAGCGCATTGGCTTTGCGAGCGGCTTCCATTACTTCGGTTTCGGTAGCATTGGGTTTTCCGTAGGCAATGTTTTCGTAAATAGTTCCACCAAACAGCATCACTTCTTGTGGCACAACGGCAATGTTTTGGCGGTAAGCTGTGATGTCGTAAGTATCAATGTTTTTGCCATCCACCAAAATTTGGCCACTGCCTGGCTGATAATAACGCATAAGTAGCTGAACGATAGTGGATTTACCAGCACCTGAGTATCCAACTAAGGCTATTTTTTCACCTGATTTTACATCAAAAGAGATTTCTTTTAATACCTCTATGTCTGCCCGAGACGGGTACGAGAAGGCCAAGTTTTGAAAAGCAATGTCGCCATAAAAGCGTTTTTGGATTGTTGCGTTTTCGGTAAATGCCTCGCTACTTCCTACGGTAGCGACCGTCGCTTCTGACTTCCTACTTCCAAGTTCTAACTGTACTTCCGACTTTTCCTCGAGAATTTCTAAAATACGTTCTGAGGCCCCAATGGTTTTTTGGATTTGGGCGTACATATCGCCCAGGCCACCTACAGAGCCACCAATAAACATGGTGTAGAAAATAAAAGTCATCAGCTCGTTAAAGGCCATGTCGCCACTTTGCACCAACCCTGCACCAAACCAAACCACACCAACAATGCCACCAAACAAGGCAAAAATGATAAAAGAAACGAATCCGCCACGAAAGCGAGCATTTTTTAAAGCCGTGACAATCACCTTGTTAAGCGCAGTACTGTACCGATTTACTTCGAGTTGCTCATTGGTAAAGGCTTTGACTACATTGATGGACTGAAGGGTTTCTTCAACAACCACGTTGGCGGTAGCAAGTTGGTCTTGGGCTTTTTTGGAGAGTTTGCGAATATACCGACCAAACACAAAAGCCGCAATAACCAACACAGGAAAGGTAGAGAGCATGAAAAGCGTTAACTTCCACGAAATCAGGGAAATAATGGCAACACCTACTACAAGCGTAGTAATCTGCCGAAAAAATTCGGCGATGGTGGTAGAAAGCACGTCTTGTAGTTGAGATACGTCAGAGGTGATACGGCTCATGAGTTCGCCTACTCTGCGTTGTTCAAAAAAATGAATAGGCAGTGTTACAATTTTGCTATACAGTGTACGACGTACATCGGCCATGGAACGC
>JBGAVQ010000006.1:0-54923 GCA_044228045.1 Spirosomataceae bacterium | reverse complement strand
GGTAGCCACCTATGATTTCGAGGTTTTCGATGGTGCCGCCTTTGATGCACGCCTCCCGATACCAAAGGCATGACGTGATGTCTTCGACATTGGTAACAGCCTTTATGATGGCCCACTCGCCCGGGTACGAGCGTAGCGTAATACCCGAAGTCCGAATTTTGATTTCTCGGCTCTCGTGCGTGCCAGCCCTTAACTCAATCACGTCGGCAGGTTTGGCTGAGTCAAAGGCTTTTTGGATGGTTTTGAGGGGATTAGCCAAAGAGCCATCGTTGGTGTCGGAACCGTTGGTGGCCACGTACCATGTGCGGGGATTCGGGTTGGGGATCAACTCACACTGCGCAGCGGGTGGATTGTTGGTGTCGTCGGTGTTATCATCAGGTAAAATATCATCTGATTTTTGGCAAGACATTCCAACAACTAAAAAGATGAAATAGCAAAAATACCTTTTCATGGCGTTTTGGGTACATTAAAAAATGTGGTATATTTGAGAAGTTGTTTAAGTTATTCTTGTTAAGCTCAAAATGGCCAATTTTCGCCAATACTGCGTTACTAAAATCCTCATTTAGCTCTGCTAAACTGCGGTTTTAGTGCCTTGTCTTGACAAAAATTATCTCATTTTCATTCATAAAATTTAACTTAAACAACTTCTAAAAAATGTCTTTGTTATGGAAACTACGCTCGAAATTATCTCTGATTACGAACTTGAACGTGGAAAACCAATGCCCAGCAAACTCCACGCTCGCATTCAAACTAAGTTGATTGCTTTCTTAGAAAACAACTATAAAAGCCGATACAATTTCTTCTCAGAACTAAGTCTTGACCTAAATGACTGGTCTTCGGTGCCAGATATTAGCATTTTCCCGAAAACAGAAATTGATTACTTGCATGATGAGGTACAAGTAACCCAAGCACCTTTATGCACAGTTGAGATTCTGTCGCCTTCGCAGAGCTTGACCGAATTGGTAAACAAAGCCGAAAATTATTTCAATTACGGTGTCAAAACGTGTTGGTTGGTAATACCCACACTCAAAAACATCTACGTTTTTACAGACCGAACTACCTACGAAATCTTCAAGAATGATGACTTGCTAACTGATACTAACTTGGGTATTACCGTGCCGTTGGGCAAGATTTTTGTTTGATTTGCTTATGGCTTTTGTCGGGTCAGCGAAAGGCTTACTTTTTTGTCATCTTGGTTTTCTTGCCACTCAATTTTGCCGTTTTTTACTATTCCCACACTACTATACGAGCTACTTCCGTCGGCATTATGATGAGCAAAACTTAGGGTCAGATTCATATCATCGTTTTGCCATGAACCCTTGCGAGCTTCGAGCAGTGTGAAATTGGGTAAAACTCGTTTTTTCTCGTCTTCGGGCCTAAAATTGAAATGAAACTGGTGAAAATCGTCTTTCTCAACGCTTCCATAGATTTCGTAGCGCTCAATACCCAGCTGGCTCGTTACGATGACTTGCCCGTCAAATGCTCTTTTGTTTTCACTTGAACCTAAGCCATTCCTTTTTTGTGAGCGGCTACCAGCTTTTTTCTGGCGTTCTTCATCTGTTAGGGGCGTAAAGATTTCAAGCGTGATGTCTTTCTTGATACCCTTAGGGTCTGCAAATGAGCCTTCCCAGTTTCCTACGAGCAGTTTGGCGTTTTCGTCACGGCTGTATGCCCAAGGGCGTTGGTACACATCCATCCAATAGCTGAATGAGTATTTGCATTCAAACAAACCCCAACTAATAACAGCCAGCACCACTAAAAAGAAAAACAATGTTTTGCTTTTTTGCATAGATTAAATTCCGAGATAAGTAAAATGAAACAAAAACACAGAATAAGCACTTCTTTATCAATAAGTTGTTCTTAACGATTATAGCTTATGCAAGGTGTAAATCAAGATGTTCTTCTTGTATGGACCTGTACTGGTAACATCTATACTCAAACTCATGATAGCTGCTTTTCCGGCTGGCGAATCAGTACCAATTTCGTAGGTCAAATCGCCACTTTGCCCTAATGATTTGGCGACTTCTCTCCACTCGCTTGGCCCCGACACAGTTAGTGTACTTCCTTCTTGGATGTCTTTTCCATCTAATTTTGTAACTTTCAAGTTCCATTGTCCTTGTAAAGACTTGCCATCTTGTGTAATTATCAACCTGCCATCGTTAAAAAACTCATAAAAAACGATGATGTTCCGAGATTTTGCATCAACTAAATCTATTTTTGTAGTACCATCTTGCTTTGTGAAATTGTAAGCAAAGCTTTGTAATTGCCACTTGCCAAGTAGCGACTGGAAATTATCAGGCTGAGGGTCATCAGCTTTAGAACTGCAACCAGCACCAGAATTAAGGATAAAAATGCCCAAGAGTAGGGCAAACGAGAGAAGTTTTTGGAGTTTCATAATCGTTGATGGTTTAAGATGATTCGTTTTGTATTTTTTGATCCTTTGGCTTTTTCGGCTTCGGTGTAGGTGTGTGTCATGATCATGGTATTTCCACTCACGCTAATTTCATAGGTAGAAGTAATGGTTTGATTACCTGCTTTTTGTGAAGTGGTGAGTGTGGATCCATTTTGTGACCATTTGGCATCGCTATTGGGTATTGCTTCGCAACCTTTGGGCAAAATCATGTAGTGCCGCCCACCTGTTTCAAACACATACTTGATATCGGCAGCGCAAGGGAATGCTTGAAGCATATTTTTTTGCAAATCGGTGCGTGTGCCGTTAGTGTTTTCGATAATGGAGGCGGTTCGCTTCCAAGAGCCTACAATATTTTGAGCTGATAATGAGCTATTTATAGCTATTATGCTCCCAAAAATGAGCATATACTGAGCGAGTATTCTTTTCATTTAAAGGTTGTTTTTGAGTGGCAAATAAATACCCTTTTGGGAAAAATTTAGCTATTTCAGCGTCTTCTATGTGGGTATATGGTTCCTGTATTGTCATTGAAGATAGCTGTTCCCCATAGCCAATCTTCTTTTGCCCTATACATATACAAAAAATGTGATACCGATGCCCCAAATTGTTTTTTTCCCCAGATTAAGTTATTTTTAATAGTGGCAGGCCACGAATTCTGGTATCCTTCTACCTTGGGAGTAGGTTCTAATTTGACAGTGATGGGGGAAGCCACTCCATCATTCCAGATAACATTTTCAATGTTTGAAATGGCATCTTTCGTCATATATTGTTCTATCTCCAACGCTCGCCACGGAGCAGGGCTACCCTGCATTTTTAAAAATGTAATTCCTTGACTTTGAGCGTCATATTGAAACGTGATAACATTTTTATTATCCTGATTTACCGTTATGGTTTTGTCCTGATTCAAAGTCCATTTTCCAGCCGACACCCCCACTGCTTCATAAAATCTGAATTCACCACCTGATAAAAACTCCATTCCAAATGCTTGTTTGAGTGGTGAAAAAAGCCCAGCTTGCTTTACGCCATCATAGATAAAGAAACCTGTCCAGAATGTATTGGAGAGTGTGTCGGGTTCTATTTCGGCTTTTTTGCACCCCACAAGCGACCAGAGCATGATTCCAGCGATTAGTAGCTTTTTCATAAGACCTCGTTTATTTCCCTGCATTATAAATACTCATCAACAACGCCTTACTAATACGGTTTGCGGCTTTTTCGCACAGGTGGCCCTGTCCTTCGGGGGCATCTACGCCTTGGTTTTTACTCGAGCAGCTTGCTGTTGATCGATATTCGTCGCAGATTCTCCAAACGCTTCCCAACTTACAGGCTCCATTGTTAGATTCTATTTCTTGCAAATCAAAAATCACGTCTTTATCCTTGAATGTATCTTTCATCCACGAACCGAGTTTCATTTTGGCGGCGTTGCCTTCGTCTTTGGTGGCAATGTAAACCAACGGCGGCGTAACATGTACAAAACGAAGGTCAGGCACTTGGCTACGCAAATCGTCAATCAGTTGCTTGTAAGCTACTTTGACGGCTTCAAGGTTGTCATCTTTGATATCGGCATAGCCAAATTTGAAAATTGCAATTTTGATAAGTGCTTTATGTGCCAGCGCATTTTTCTTGAAATCGGCTATTTTGCCCATTGGGTCGCCATTAGAGGCACTAAATAAGCCGCCACTTAGTCCTTTGTTAGGTTTCTCGTTCAGGTCAAAATATTCAAATTTAAAACCGTTGTTATTGGCTCCATCCTCTAAATCACCACCTACAGACTGGTGCATAAAAATAGTATTCCAGCTTTTGATGCGGTTCTTTTCGGTAGGCAACAGGTTGTCCCACTCGGCAATACCTGCAGTGGCTACTACACCGGGTTGACCTTTGCCTACTTCGGGCGTGCCGCCTCCTGGGTTTGGTGTGGGCGTAATGCCCGTATTGTCGTCACTTTCTTTGCTACAAGCCAGCAAAATGGTGAAGAGTATTACTGTGAAGTATTTGATATGCTTCAATGTCTGAGTAAACCACATTGTTTTTTCCATGGTGATGGCTATTGATACGTAAGTAATGGCCAAAGCTATGCTGTACCCAAAAGGGTATCAATAGCAACTCGACAAACAGCATTTTAAATAGACCGATAACTAAATTATGGCTTAATGAAGCGTTTTATTGATAGAAAAGCCTTTATATTTGGTTCTGATATTTTTTATGATGAACACCAAAAACTCATATAACTGTGTAATTATAGATGATAACGAGATAGACCGTTTGACGGCTTGGGCGTATGCCAAGAAGTACCCGTTTCTGACTATTGTGGGGGTTTATTCTTCTGCCCAAGAAGCCTTCAATGAAATTCAGAATAAATCAATTGACGTACTTTTAAGTGATATTGATATGCCTGAGATGACAGGGCTGGAGTTTCGTGCCAAGATGCGGCATATTCCGGCCTGCATTTTTATTACGGCATTTCCCGACTATGCCGCCGAAAGTTTTGAAGTGGACGCTTTTGATTTTTTGGTAAAGCCCATCAAAGCCGAACGCTTCGAGCATAGCATGACTCGCTTGCAAAACTATTTTGAGTTAAAACAAAAAGCTGAGTTATTTGAATACAGCCTGGGGGGCAATACGGTGTTTATAAAAGACGGACACGAGCAAATTAAACTTAACCTGCACGACATTGTGTATCTGGAAGCCCTCAAAGACTACACCCGCATTGTTACTACTTCCAAAAAGTACAGCGTGCTGTCTTCGATAGGGAATTTACTACAAGAAGCTGGCTTTCAGTCGTTTATACGGGTTCACCGTAGCTATGCTGTGCAGCGGCACTATGTGGAGCGCATCACAGCGCAACAGGTTTTTGTGCAAAATTATTCGTTGCCTATTGGGCGTAGTTACAAAGACGTTTTACTTAATCTAAAATGAGAAATATAGGCTTGTTGTGTACCTTTTGTGTGTCGTCGGGTATTTCCACCCGAAGCTATGTTCGTATCATTGCGTTTTGTACCTTTTTTCTACTCAGTCTTCAAAGTTTAGGTCAAAAAACAGGGCAAGCCAAAATTGACTCCATGCTGCAAGAACTGCCAAAACTTACCAACGACACTCTCAAAGGACGCACATACAACCGAATTGTAGAAGAATATTTTTTTATAGATACAGACAAAGCCCTCAAATACAGCCGTTTGGGCTTGGCACACGTTACCAAAATGAATTGGAAGCGGGGCATTGCTGTTTTCAACTCAGCCATTGGTAGGGCATATAGCGACAAAGGGAACTATGACTCATGCTTGTTTTTTTATAACCAAGCCCTTGCTTTACACAAGCAAAACGATGACAAATGGAACATGGCCTCTACGCTCAACAACTTAGGAACTGCCGCACAAAACATTCTTTCAAATTACCCAAAAGCAACTCAATACTATTTTGAGGCATTGAAATTGGCCGAGCAGCTTGATGATAAATACCTCGCTGCGGTTTGCAACGATAATATTTCGGTGATTTATAGCTATCAAAAAAATTATACAAAAGCCTTAGACTACGGGTTTAAGAGCTTACGACTTCGAGAGCAACTGCTCAATACACCAAGTAGCAATGCCGAAAGAGAAGTGGCGCAGTCATTGTCGAGTATTGCTACCATTTATACTGCTATGAGTGACATTGCAAAAGCAAAATCATATTATAAGAAAGCGATACCAATCCATCAAAAAGTAGGAAACAAAGAGGGATTAGCAAAGGCTTATGGCAATATGTCACTTATGGAGGTGGATCATGTTAAAAGAGTTGAATATTGCCAAAAAGCAATGAAAATCTGGAATGAGGTTAATCCAAACCATCTTGATGCCATAAGCAACAAAGGCAATTTGGGGTTAACTTATTTTGATATGGTGCGCTACGACAGCCTAAATAAAGTTCATAATAAAAAAGAACTGTTGTCCCAAGCCGAAAAGTACCTCCAAGATGTGATTGCACAATACGAAAAAAACGGTGAAGTAGATTATAAGTCTAATTATATTGGCAATTTGGCAGAACTGCAAGCACTCAAAGGTGACTACAAAAACGCCTACCTCAATTTTAGGACTTATCAAGCGGTACAAGACACCCTTTTTTCGCAAGAAAGCAAAAACAAAATAGCAGGATTAGAAGGAAAACGAGAAATAGAGCTTCGAGATAAACAATTAGAACTAAATAACCTGGAACTGAGCGTCCAAAAGAAACAACGCCTTGCGTTACTTATCGGCATGGGCTTGCTGCTTGTTATTGGAGGTTTGCTTTATTGGCAAAACCAAACCCGCAAGCGCACCAATACCACACTGCTTCATTTGAATAGTGAGTTAGACGAAGCCAATAAAGTAAAAGCTAAGTTTTTTGCCATCCTGAGCCATGACTTACGCAGTCCCGTTGCGAATCTAATCAGTTTTTTGCACCTGCAAAAAGAAGCCCCTGAGCTACTAACCCCACAAATGGCAGAAGCACACCATCAAAAAATTACAGAAGCCGCCGAAGGGCTCTTAGAAACCATGGAGTCAATGTTGCTATGGAGCAAAGGGCAAATGCAGCAATTTAAGCCACAAGTTAAGTCTATTGAGGTAAATGAGTTGTTTGCATACCTCCAAAAGTTTTTTGCGGGAATAGATAATATTCAATTTGAGTTTGAAAATGCAGATTCACTGATGGTGGTCACGGATGAAGATTACCTGAAAACCATCATGCAAAACTTAACAGCCAATGCTATTAAAGCACTCAAAAATACGCCTAATGCTACTATAAAGTGGTTGGCAAAGCAAGAAAATGGGCAAATTGTACTGGCTATTACAGACAATGGCCCTGGAATGTCTGAACAAAACCTTAATGCACTATATTCAGAAGTAGCAGCAATTGGTATTAAAACAGGGCTGGGTTTGCACCTAATCCGTGACTTAGCCAAGGCTATTGCTTGCAAAATTATGGTTCAATCAAGGCCCATCGGTACAGAATTTCGCCTCATATTCGCTTCTGTTTAATAGAAATGGTTACCATTTTAGAGAAACAATCACTTCATTCTACAAAAATTACCCTGTTTTTATTTCTTTTCTTGTGAAAAGAAGAGTCAAAAGCCTGCAATTTGATGCTTTCAAGTACCAAAAAACTTCTTGTTTTTCCTGTATAGCACTGAATTATTTTCAAACAATAGTCAGAAAATTAGCAAATCTATTTTTTCTAAAATTTTAGACAGGAATAATTATGCAATTTTCTTGAAATAATACAAGAAAAATAATACTAAATTTAAAATTTTCTATATAATTATTCAAATATTCATGGTACAATTCTCAGAAAAGTGTGGCATCCTAAGAAGAACTTTTAGTTGGTAACAATTCCGTAATTGACACGTATTCGATATTTTACAACCTTTGCAAGCGACAAAGGTTTTCAGCAGGAGCCTCAGTTTAGAAGAAAAGCACAGTTGTACTTTTTTTAGACAAGGTAAATTAGTTAAAAACACGTTATCATACAATTAGTCATATTGACTGGCACGATGATAACAGAACCATTAACGTGCAAAGGCACACAAACTCCTTATGAAAACAACAAAAATGATGATTGGACTGGTAGCTGCCTGGTTGGTAGTTGCCCCCGTAGCGACAAACGCCGCAGGCGTACAAGAAGAACCCAAAGCCACTGAGTCAACTAACTTGACCGTGAAGATTAACGAAGTAGGCAAGTTGGTGTTCAGAGTAAAAGTTGAGAATCTGACACGAAAAAAAGTAAATATTCAAATAAAAGACGACGAGAGCAACATTCTGTTCGAGCAGTATGGGGCATCGGAGACGCAATACTTACGAAACTTTGATCTTTCGAAATTGGCCGATGGTACTTATACCTTTGAAGTCAACGCCGGAAAAGAGAAGTATTCTCAATCGTTCCAGATTCTGACCGAAACCAACCGTACTGTTTCAATAGCTAAAAACTAAGGTTAGGTAATGTAACAGACGGCGCTGATGACTTCATGAAACCTTTGTTCGGGGTTGCCGAGTGAGCTTTGCTTGCTCGGCAATCTTTTTTGTTGCCAATAAATAAATGGCCAGACCTTCGGTACAGACCCCAACGAGTCTGTACCAAAGGTCTGACTATGTTTATGTCTATGCCAATGCGCCTCTCAAGACAACGGCCTCACGGTCTGGGCCAGTAGAAATAAAATTGATAGGCAAACCCAAGGCATTTTCCAGAAAATCAATGTATTGCAACAACTCTACAGGTAACTCTTCAAAGTCTCGGAGGCCTTCTAACGAGGTATTCCATCCTTTGAGCGTGTGATAAACAGGTGTAACTGGGGTATCGTTAAGATCATGAGGCAGATGATCCGTAACGGTTCCATCTGCCAGTTGATAGTGCGTGCAAACTTTTATTTCTTCAAAAATATTCAGTACATCTGCCTTCATCATTACTAACTGAGATACTCCGTTAATCATCATAGCGTATTTAAGTGCGGGCAAATCAATCCATCCACACCGCCGTGGGCGGCCTGTGGTTGAACCAAACTCTCGCCCTTCTTGGCGCATTCGTTCGCCAGTTTCTTCTAATAATTCAGTCGGAAACGGCCCCGAACCAACCCGAGTAGCATAAGCTTTAAAAATGCCATATACTTCGCCCAAGTTGCGAGGAGCCACGCCCAAGCCTGTGCAAGCCCCAGCCGCCATGGTAGTGCTGCTGGTTACGAAGGGATACGAACCAAAGTCAACGTCTAAGAGCGAGCCTTGCGCTCCTTCTGCTAAAATAGACCTTTGGTCAGCAAGTGCCTCATTGACAATGTATTCTGAGTCAACTATGCTAAATTGCTTCATAAATTCTACTGCTTCAAAAAATTCAGTTTCGGAAGCCGTGAGGTCATATTCGTACTGATAAATAGACAGAATAGTACGATGTTTTTCGACCAGTGAATTGTATTTTTCTTTGAAATTTGGAGAGAGGATGTCGCCAACTCTCAAGCCTACTCGAGATATTTTGTCAGTGTAAGTTGGTCCAATACCTTTGAGGGTAGAGCCAATTTTAGAAGCCCCTTTGGCGGCTTCGTAGGCAGCGTCTAAAACCCGATGACTCGGAATAATAATAGATGCTTTTTTAGATATAAAAAGATTCTCTTTCAGGCTGAGGTTGTACTTAGCCAAGCCTTCAATTTCTTTCTTGAAGATAATCGGATCAAGCACCACACCATTGCCAATAATATTTTGGCAGTCGGCCCTAAAAATACCAGACGGAATCTGGTGCAAAACGTGTTTGAAACCATCAAATTCGAGGGTATGACCAGCATTGGGACCACCCTGAAAACGTGCAACTACTTGATACTGAGGGGCAAGTACATCAACAATTTTGCCTTTGCCTTCGTCGCCCCATTGCAAGCCTAATAAAACATCTACGGGCATTATGGTATAAATAAGTGAATGATTGAAAAAGAAGTAGCGAGGGGCATCATTTTAGTTTATTTTCGCAATGAGCCTTGGTGCAAGAACCATAAAAAATCAAGCTATGGTGCATAATTTGAAACTGCATCATATCGCCAACCATTTGTTGGATATTTTGTACACGAGGGTCACAAAATTCTGTGACTTTATGACAGTCGGTGCAGATCAGGTGATCGTGTTGTCGTCGTCCGTAAGATTTTTCGTACTGCGCCTGATTACGCCCAAACTGGTGTTTGGTGACCAAGTCACACTCTACAAGCACATCGAGGGTGTTATAGACTGTTGCTCGAGAAACCTGATATTTCTTGTTTTTCATTGAAATATACAGCTCTTCTACGTCGAAATGGTCGTTTCGGGAGTAAATTTCCTCCAAAATAGCAAAGCGTTCGGGGGTTTTGCGGAGTCCTTTATTTTCGAGAAACGCCGTAAAGATTTTCCGAACGGTATTAAAAGTTGATTCAACAGCAATCATATCTTTTTAATTCAGAATGCAAAGATAGCTTTTCGATTGTCGTTTTTCTAAAAAACCTTTTTTTATGCAAGTTAACTAATCCAAACGAGCCACTTCTACCACCCCCTGTACCGTTTCGAGGCGATGTACGAGTATATCTAAGTGGCTGGTATCGTGAACAAAAAGCCCAATAAAGCCCTCAAAAATCCCATCTTTTACCCCAATATTGAGGCTCTGGATATTTACTTTTAATTCGCTCGAAATCACTTTTGTTACATCATTGACAAGTCCAACTCGGTCAGTTCCCCTAATGAGCATTCGCACCGTAAAAGACTCATCCACCTGCGAAGCCCAACGTGCTTTTATGACCCTGTCGCCATGGCGAGAGAGTAGTTCGGTAGCGTTGGAGCAGTTGGTACGATGAATTTTGATGCCTTCATTAACTGTTACAAAGCCAAAAACCTCATCGCCTGGAATGGGATTACAGCACTTGGCAAGGGTGTAGTCCACCTTATCCATGTCTTCGCCAATGAGCAGGTGGTCGCTACCGTCTTTGTGTACTTTTTTAATTTCTTTCGAGAATGACTTGGCATCTACAATCGGCTGATTGATAGACTTTTCCGACTGCTTGCGTTCGTGCATTTCTCGGTCTGCCTTCCAGCGCTTGAGTTCTTCGGGTTGCAGATAACCCTTGCCAAAGCGATAAAACAAATCGTTGGCATCTTTGGCGTTGAAGTAAGCTCGCAGCTGATTAGTGACTTCCAAGGTGAGGTAACCTGCACCCATAATGCGGAGGCGGTGTTCAATAATCTCTTTGCCCTGAACACCGTACAGCTTGCGTTCTTCTCTCAAAAATTCCTTGATACGTGCCCTGGCTTTAGTAGTGACTACAAACCGAAGCCAATCTTCCGACGGTTTTTGCTTGTTTGAGGTTAGAATCTCTACTTGGTCACCGTTTTTCAGCACGTGATTGATAGAGTCTAATTTGCCGTTGATTTTGGCCCCTATGCAACGTGCGCCCACGTGCGAGTGAATCTCAAAGGCAAAGTCCAACGCTGTTGCGCCATTTTGAAGCACAATGAGTTTGCCTTTTGGCGTAAATACAAATACCTCTTCCTGATACAAACTACTCCGCAAATCGTCCACAAATTCTACCGCCGACTTGCTTTTATCGGTGTTTTCAATGGCATCTCTAATCTGGCTTAACCACCGCTCAAATGCATCCGACGAACGGGTATCGTTGCCTTTGTACTTCCAATGTGCAGCAAAACCTTTTTCGGCGATTTCGTCCATCCGAGCCGAGCGCACCTGTACTTCTACCCAACGGCCTTGGTTGCTTCCTTCGCTCATAACGGTAGTGTGCAGCGACTCATAACCGTTGGACTTGGGGTTAGAAATAAAATCTTTTAATCGGTCTGGATTGGGCCTATAGTGGTCAGTTACTACACTATACACTTGCCAACAGGCTCCTTTTTCTTGCTCACGAGGTACATCCAGAATGATACGAATGGCAAACAGATCAAAAATCTCTTCAAAGGGCGTGTTTGATTTTTTGACTTTGTTGTAAATTGAATAAATAGACTTTGGTCGGCCTTTGATTACATATTTTAAGCCAGTTTGTTTAAGGCTGGTTTCGATAGGTTTAATAAAGGTAGAGATAAATCGGTTGCGAGTCATCTTGGTTTCTCGTAACTTTTTTGCTATTTCTTTATAGGCTTCTGGCTCGGTGAATTTGAGGCAAAGGTCTTCGAGTTCAGTTTTGATGGCGTGCAAACCCAAGCGGTGTGCCAGCGGAGCATAGAGGTACAGGGTTTCGGAGGCAATTTTGAGTTGTTTCTCACGAGCCATGCTGGTGAGCGTGCGCATATTGTGCAAACGGTCAGCTAACTTAATGAGAATTACCCTGATATCATCTGAAAGTGTCAGGAGCATTTTCCTGAAATTTTCGGCTTGCTGCGAGGTTCCGTATTCAAAAACCCCCGAAATTTTGGTTAATCCATCAATAATTTTGGCAACTCTTGGACCAAAATCTCGTTCAATGTCGTGTAGCTCTGTATCGGTGTCTTCTACCACATCGTGCAGTAGGGCACAAATGATAGAAGTAGTACCCAGCCCAATTTCTTCTACACAGATTTGCGCCACAGCCAAGGGATGATAAATATACGGCTCGCCCGACTTGCGGCGCATTTCTTTGTGTGCATCTGCTGAAATATAAAAAGCTTTCTTGATTAACTTAGCATCACCGTCTTTTAAAAAAGGTTTGGCAGCTTTCAAGAGCTTTCGATACCTTTTGAGTATTTCGGAGCGTTCTTGATTCAAATCAATGACTGGCGCAACTTCTGTTTTCATGAGTGTCTTGGTGTAGTAATACTAAGGTAGCAAAAAAATCAGTTCGACATGAAACCACCATCAAATTTTTGTAAAGAATTTTTGAAAGACCTTTTTTGAGTAGATTTGGGAAATAAATATGCCATAAGCGTGAAAATATTAGTTGTAGAAGACGAACCCAAAACCCTCCACTCCATCAAACAAGGACTCGAAGAGCATCAGTTTGAAGTGGACATTGCTTATGATGGCCTCATTGCGAGGCAATTAGCACTCCGAAACCCGTATGGACTTATTGTATCGGACATCATTTTGCCAGGGATGAATGGCCTTGAGTTGTGCAAAGAACTTCGGGCGGCAGGTGTGCAAACCCCTCTGCTGATGCTCACCGCATTAGGTGCTACCGACGACAAAATCACGGGCTTTGATGCTGGTGCCGACGATTATTTGGTCAAACCGTTTGAGTTTAAAGAACTATTAGCACGAGTGCGAGCACTCACCAAACGCTACACAGTTGCCGTAATGACCTCCAATGTGCTGCGTTTTGCCGATATTGAGATGGATTTAGATGCCAAAACTGTGATGCGGGCTGGTCAGCGCATTAACCTCACGGCCAAAGAATTTGCCCTTATGGAATATTTTATCCGAAATCAGGGCAAGGTGATTTCAAAAGCCGAAATTGCCGAGCGAGTGTGGGATATACACTTTGACATGAGTACCAATGTAATAGAGGTGTATGTCAACTACTTACGCAAAAAAATTGACCGAGATTTTCCACAGAAAGTAATTCATACCCAGTTTGGAATGGGCTATGTGTTGAGAACAGAATAATGCAAATCAGAACCCGTCTTACGATTCAGTTTACCCTATTGGTGTCGGCAATTGTGTTGTTGTCGTTTATCATCATTTATTTTTATACTTACCTCTATATTGAAGATCGTTTTTTCCAACGCCTCAAAAATCGAGCAGTTACCACTGCTGAATTGCTGGTAAAAGTGGACGAAGTAGATGTGCTGTTGCTCAAAACCATTGACCGCAGTGATAAGGACGTGTTGTATCGGGAAAATATCACGATTTATAACTTCAACAACGAAAAGGTCTATACCAGCAACGACTCGCTGGGCTTTTTGACTACACGTCAATTGCTTGGTGAAATACGTAGTTCAGGAGAAAAACGATTTCATCAAGGCGAATTTTCGATGATGGGTTTACGCTATGGTAGCAAAGAAAAAGGCTTTGTCATTGTGGCAGGGGCCGAAGATGCCTACGGAACCTACATTGTGAATAACCTCCGAGACATCATGATGTTTATTTTGATCGGAATAGTTGGTATTGTAACTGTGTTGGGTCGCTTATTTGCCCGAAGAGCCTTGCAGCCGATTTCGGATGTGATTGAGCAGGTGAATAACATTGTGCCGTCGAGCTTAGACCGTAGGCTCATTGAAAGTAACTACGAAGACGAAATAGGCAAGCTCATCCAAACATTTAACAACCTGTTGGGGCGTATTGAAAACGCTTTTAGACTTCAAAAAACCTTTGTGGCCAATGTATCGCACGAGCTCAAAAACCCGCTAACCAAAATTAGCTCACAATTAGAAGTGAGCCTGCTCAACACCCGCAGCTCAGACGAATACCGCCAAACCTTGGTATCTGTTCTCGAAGACGTGCAAGACCTCTCACTACTCTCGAATACCCTGCTCGAACTCGCCAAAATTACCGCCGACAAACCCGATGTACTGTTTGACGACGTGCGTATTGACGAAATTTTGTGGAAAGCCCGTGATACCGTTAGTCAAGTGAAGCAGGGCTATCAAGTGATACTTGAACTCGACGACTTGCCCGAAGACGAAGCCCAACTGTGTGTTAAAGGAAATGAGTCGCTGCTCGAAACAGCATTCAGGAATCTAATGGAAAATGCCTGCAAATTTTCGCCAGATCGCACGGTGCGGGTGCGGTTTACCCCCTCGGCCAAGCAAATGACCCTTACCTTTACCAACAAAGGCGACGGCATACCGTCGGAGCAGCTGCCTTATATTTTTCAGCCTTTTTACCGAGGCAACAACGCCAACAAAATACGAGGCTACGGCATAGGGCTATCGTTGGTAGAGCGCATTATTAAACTTCACTTAGGGCAAATAAAGGTGGACTCTACGCAACAAATTGCTACGGTTTTTACGATAACACTCCCCGTCAACTATTTCTAAGATTTTTCTAATCTCATTTTAACGTGGGTTTAAGAACTGCATTGTTACTTTGCACCATCACTTGGTACAAAGGTGAAAAATAGTACATTTCAACAGTTAGGTGGGTTTGATAATGGCGCTTTGGCGGTTGGACAGAGCGCCATTATTTTGTATCAACTCCCTAACAATTTATATAAAGAGACAGTTGTATCACTAAACCATGGCTATGAACCTACTTCTCCTCCAAAAATAATTTTGAACTTATGAAAATTAAAAATCGGATTTCAACCTTCGATTATTGCAAGCTAATTCTCAAAAAAGTAAGTTTCTCGTCCTTCCTCTTCGAGCGAGAACTCCGCAAAGCCATCAAAGCCTGTGACCCTCGGCAACTCCACGTGCTAAAACGCTGGTGTTTAAAAAAATTCTGGCAAGTACATCAACCGTTAATTCTACGGGTTTTTGCGGTATAGCACAAAAACAGCCAAGTTTATTGAGCATTTACCACAATAGGGCTTCAAGTCTTGTGGTGGTGGGTGCTGTTGTTGTATAATGAACTCATACAACAGGGGTACAAACCAAACTACTGGCTTTTTGAAGGCCAAACAGGTGGAAAATATTCAGATAGAAGTGTACAAGCAATTCTACAACAAGCTGTTAAAAAATCAGGCATTAATCCTTACACAACAGTTCATACCCTCAGGCATAGTTTTGCAACACATCTATTAGAGAATGGAGTGGATTTGAGGTATATACAAGAACTGCTTGGTCATTACTCTACTGCAACGACAGAGATTTACACACATATCACTAAAAAAGGGACAGAAAAGATAAAAAGCCCAATTGACAATTTAAACTTCTAAGCCCTCAATCATTTAATAATCAATTATTTACAAATTATCTCTACCTTAAATAGTTTGTTTGACGCTTTTTTTTTACTATTGCGTAGGTAATGGGTATTCCCGCAATCTTGCGGGAATACGGTTGTTAGGTGCAAGGCTATAAAACCCACATTCACAACCAACCAACCTTTTGACTACAACAATCCGACTTTTGGATAAATTCCTTTAATGATTTGTGCTGACCTTTGCAACATCATTAAAAACAAATTTAAAATGAACAAAGAAATCAAAAATTGGACAGCAAAAAATATTCCTCAACAAATTGAGAAATTGGCTGTAATCACAGGTAGTACAGAAGGTATTGGATTTGAAGATGCCTTGGCGTTGTCAACAGCTGGTTGGACAGTGATAATGATGGGGCGTAATGCCCAAAAAGGAGCAGCATCCATTGCCAAAATACATCAGATTAATCCGAAAGCAAAAGTGAGATTTGAACTAATTGACCTCGCAAATCTTTCGTCAATCAAAAATTTTGCTGATAGAATGAATGCAAACGGTCAAGCCATTCATTTACTCATCAACAATGCAGGTGTAATGACACCGCCAAAAAGGCAAGAAACAGCAGATGGCTTTGAGTTACAGTTTGGAACGAACCATATTGGACATTTTGCACTGACAGCACAGCTACTTCCACTTTTACGCAAAGCCAAAGATGCTCGTGTTGTTACGTTATCAAGTGTTGCCAATCGTGAAGGAAAAATAAATTTTGATGACCTACAATCAAATGCAAAATATGTTCCTATGGTTGCTTACGGTCAATCAAAATTGGCAAACCTAATGTTTGCAATCGAATTGCAACGACAAAGTGAAAAACACGGTTGGGGAATTACAAGCATAGCTTCTCATCCAGGAGTTTCTCGAACAAATCTACTTATTACAGGTGCAGGTCGTTGGAGTATTACAGGAATGACAAGAACGTTTCTGCCGTTTTTGTTTCAACCACCCTCACAAGGTGCGTTGCCAACTTTGTTTGCTGCTACTTCACCTGATGCAAAAGGTGGCACATATTATGGGCCCAACAAAATGGGCGAAACTCGTGGATTTCCAGCTATGGCAAAAATACCTTCACAAGCAGTAGATTTAGAAGTGTCACAAAAATTATGGGAAATTTCTCAAAAATTAGCAAAGGTTCAATTTTAAAATTTAAAAAATCAACAAATAATGATAACGAAAATTATTTCAACGATACTCTTATTGGCATCATCAAGTTTAAGCATAAAACACGGTTTGGACGCATTTAAACCAGCCAAGCCAGAACAAGCAGAAATGATGACCAATTTGGGCATTACCACAACCACAATGCCATATTTTGGAGCATTTTCAATACTTATCGGAATGATGCTACTTTTTCCTAAAACCTTTTTTCTTGGAAATGTTTTAAATGCAATAACCATAGTTTTGATTATGGCACTTTCATTAAAAGCAGGAGATTACAAAACTGCTTTGATAGAAATTCCGTTTTTGGCATTGCCTTTTATATTGATTTGGTTAAAGTATCCATTTAAATTTTAAATTATCTTTGCAATATGTCAAATAAACAACCTTTAAGGATAAAAACGATTACCGAAGCACACCGAGCTTTTGGCTTGTCAAGCCCTGAACATCCGTTGATAAGTGTATTGAATTATGCAGATTTGAAAGTGCCTAATAATGGAGGAGAAATTAGCGTGATTTTTGATTTTTATTATATTTCACTCAAAAAAGGATTTTCAAACAAATTGTTTTACGGGCAACAAACATATGATTTTGACGAAGGAATGTTGTATTTTATTGCACCCAATCAAGTTTTGAGAGGTGCAGGTCCAGAACCAAATGACGACCTTTCGGGTTGGGTTTTGCTCATTCATCCTGACTTTTTTTGGGGGACATCTTTGGCGAAAAATATCAAAAAATATGACTTCTTTGATTATGCTATTAATGAAGCACTATTTCTTTCTGATAAAGAAAAAACCATTGTCAATAGTATCGTAGAGACTATTCAAAATGAGTATCAAGCTAATATTGATAAATTTAGTCAGGACATTATCATTTCGCAAATTGAAACTTTACTCAATTATTCAGAACGATTTTATCAAAGACAATTTTTGACAAGAAAGAAAAGCACACATCAAATTCTTGACCAAGTAGAAACCGTTATCAATGACTATTTCAAAAACGAAAATTTAATTTCAAAAGGTTTACCAACTGTGAAATACATTGCTGACAATTTAAATGTTTCAAGCAAATATTTAGGTAGTTTATTAAAACAATTGACAGGACAAACTACCCAACAGCACATACACGAAAAACTCATTGAAAAAGCAAAAGAAAAGCTTTCATCAACAGAATTGTCGGTAAGTGAAATTGCATATGAATTGGGTTTTGAACATTCGCAATCATTCAATAAACTATTTAAAGCCAAAACCAAACAAAGTCCGTTGGAGTTTAGGGCATCGTTTAATTAAAAGAAAAAAAGCCCTGCACCTAACAAGGGTTTGGCGAAAGTGGGGCAACAGTGCTGAATTGAACATTTGTAATTCTATTAAACTTTTGTACTAAATTGAACATTTGTGCTTCTAAACCCCACCTTCGCCAAGCCCCAAAACGTTCTGTGAAAGAAAAAAAACGTAGAAACACACAAAATCTTACCTCTCTGGGCGTAGTTTAAACTACCTCCGTGTGAATACACATCAGTTCCACTGCGGCTGGTTCAAATTAGTAAAATCTTGTCTGATTTTCCTAAACCCACACGTCTCCAAATTGTTTCCAGCCGTGTAATAGGTCTGTTTCTGTGCAATTTTTCATAATTCATCCCTTCAAATCAATAGCTCAATCATTTTTTTTCGTTTATTAGGTTTTCTTTGGGTTTTGGGTCGGCAAATAGTGCATTTTCAGTCTTTTTTAATCCTATTTCATGTAATTTTAACCGTTAATTCTACAACAATGAATGTTATTTATGGTTTGTTCTTGTTGGCTATCCTCAGCCCAAGAATCTTATCCGAAAGCATTTCTACCCAAAAAAATCCAATAAAAACCGGGGCAGAGCAAACTGATAAATACCTGAGTTACTTAACAGGCAAACGAGTAGCAGTGCTTGCTAACCCCACTACCATTATTGGCAAGCGACACTTGGTAGATAGCCTCATGGCAGTAGGTGTTCAAATTGTGAAAGTATTTGGACCTGAGCATGGTTTCAGAGGCAATGCCAGTGCTGGCGTAAAAGTGAATAACGAAAAAGACCCAGCTACAGGGGTCAACGTAATATCGTTGTATGGCCCTAAGCGCAAACCCACAAAAGAAGACCTCGCCGATGTGGATATTATGATTTTTGATGTGCAGGATGTTGGTTGTCGTTTTTATACTTATATCAACGTACTGAGCCATATCATGGAGGCTTGTGCCGAAAACAACAAAGAGTTGCTCATATTGGATCGCCCCAATCCCAACGGCTACTTGGTAGATGGCCCCGTGCTGGATATGCGCCTAAAATCAGGCATTGGCATGTTTCCGATTCCGATTGCACATGGTATGACCATTGCCGAGTTTGCCCAGATGATCAATGGAGAAGGTTGGTTGCCCAACAAACTGGTGTGTAAACTCAAAATTATAAAAGTTGCCAATTATGATCATGAAATGCCTTACACCTTACCCGTAAAGCCATCGCCCAACCTGAATACCCAGCAAAGCATCATGCTTTACCCCTCTACCTGTTTATTTGAGGGAACTATCCTCAACCATGGGCGAGGCACTTATTTTCCGTTTACAGTGTTGGGAAGTCCCTTGCTAAAAGAAAAATATAGTTTTTCGTTCACTCCCGTAAGTATTGCTGGCATGAGCGAAACCCCTCTTCACCAAAATGTTATGTGCTATGGCCTTGACTTGCGTAACTATGACATAAACCAATTAAGAAAAGCCAAGCGCATCCATATTCAGTGGATGCTTGACCTGTACCAAGCGTATCCAGTGAAAGAAAAGTTTTTTGATAAAACCCAAAGTAATCAAATGGGCGATATTGATAAGCTGGCTGGTAGTTACGAATTCAGAAAGCAAGTGATGGAGGGCAAATCAGTCAAAGAAATCCAAGCCTCTTGGGAACCTCAACTGTCGCATTACAAAACCATGCGAAAAAAATATTTGTTGTATCCGTGAAATCAATGGTGTACTATTTTTCTATTCTGGATCAATGATTGAACCTAACATTATAGAACTCAAAGCCCTCACTTTGCTTGGGATGAGTATATGGACTTCAGTTTCCGAAAATAAAACATTTGAATTGTGGTCTGGCTTTAAACCCAAAGTCAAACAAATACAAAATAAGGCCGATGGACTATTTTACTCGGTTCAACAGTACCAGAAAGGCTTAGCAATGGAGGAGTTTAGTCCTACGAATGTATTCCAAAAATGGGCAGCCGTGGCAGTTACCGATTCTGAAACTGTGCTACCTGGCCTTGAAACACTACATCTCGAAGGCGGGAAGTATGCTGTTTTTATTCACAAAGGTCCAGCCACTGCATTTTATCAAACGTCCCAATTTATTTTTGGAACATGGCTGCCCAGTTCAGCCTATGAGTTAGATGACCGAGCTCATTTTGAACGATTTGATAAAAACTATCATCCCAACGACCCACTTGCCGAAGAGGAAATTTGGGTTCCTATTAAAGAAAAAGCCTAAATAAATTATGGTTCAACTATAACTTATATGGAAATTGTCCGGCTGTGCGCCCCAGACTGTGCGCCCCAGACTGTGCGCCCCAGACTGTGCGTCCCAGACTGTGCGTCCCAGTAGTTACACGGACAATGGCGGTTGCCGTTGCCTGTGTACCACCCGTAGTGGAACTACCGTAGTGGAACTACCGTAGTGGAGCTACCACAGTGGAACTGAGGCAAACAACGTCCCGTATAAATCAACGAAGAACCTAAATTATTTCACTAACAACTTCATCATTAGGTCTGCTACAAACTGGTTGCCTATTTCGTTGAGATGCACCCGGTCGGTAGTCAATATGCCTGATTGCTTATTGTCACTATTCTTTTGTAAGTTATATTCCAAAAAGGATTTGCGGAGGTCACACAATTCGCAGTTGTTTTTGGTGGCTATGTCTCTTATCATCTTGGCATAATAGTTCAAATCACCATCTAAGTCATTGGTAAAGTCGGTGCGTTCGCCAATGGCTGCTGGCGTACACAAAATCACTTTGATGTTCTGCGCTTGGAGTTTCTTGATAAGGGCTGTATAAAACCGTTCAAATTTATCAGCATCGGTTCCTGTGCCAGAGGTGCGTTTGTGCCACACGTCGTTTACGCCCACATACACAAATACAACGTCAGGTTTTAGGGCTAGCACGTCGTCATCCATACGGAGGTAGAGGTCATAAATTTTGTTGCCGCCAATGCCCTTGCCAATCAAATCAAATTTGGAACCTAAGCCTTTGCTCTCCAACATTTGCTTCATTTTGGTAATGTAGCCCGTTGGGCTTACACCCGCTTGGGTAATAGAATCACCAAAGAAAATAACCTTTAAGGGCTTGTCTTGTTTCATAGCCAACAGACTAAAAATCAGAGCAATAGCAAGTAATTTTTTCATACAAATAATAGGTTAGAGGAAGAAAAAGTATCACCACACATTTTCTAAATCGGTGGGTGTGTAAGTGTGATTTCGGGTTTCGTAAACACTCTCATTCTGTTTGTGTTTGAGCTGGAGTGTGTCTTTTTTACGGAATATTTTTGCCAAAAAAGCTATAGGTGTCACAAACAAAAAAAACACAACGCTAAGCAAAATAGTAGAGCTAAATTTGCCCAGCACTTCGGCTAATTTATACCAAAGCCAAGTGATTTTTTGACTCAAATAGGCAGAAAAAACACCTATTAGTCCCAAAATCAGGGCGATGGTCATAAAAATCTTAAAATTGAAAATACTATACAATACCAAAAAGCCTACCACAAGGGCAAGCATCCCTTCCGAAACTTTATGTTTTTCCATACTTTGTTTGTATAATCCTTAAGGCTAAAACATTCACAAACACCCGTGAATTAGCTGCTATTTGGCATTACAAGCATCAATTACTTTGGCTTTAGCATCTTAAAACAGCGTATAAATAAACGGAGCAATAGCCGATCCACCACCAAAAACCAATAACGCACCAATCAGCAATAATACAAAAATAACGGGCAAAAGCCACCATTTTTTACGTTCTTTCAAGAACTTCAATAAGTCAGTGAAAAATTCCATGTTTTGGGTAATTATATGTTTTCATAATTTTGGGTAATCACAAACAAACATCCATTTGGGTTTCAATTCAATCTAACCCATAGCTATCTCGCCAATTTTGAGTTTCGTGCCATGTAGGCTGTTTAGTTTTATCAAAAAGGTAGTTGCCAATTACCAAATAATCCATTTCGGTTCGCATTAAGCACTTGTAAGCATCTTCGGGTGTACATACAATAGGCTCACCACGCACATTAAAGCTCGTATTCACAATAACACCATAGCCTGTTTGTTGCTTAAATGCATCAATGAGTGTCCAATACTGGGGGTTAGTTTCTTTGTGAACCGTCTGGATTCGAGCCGAATAGTCAATATGAGTAATGGATGGCAAATCTGACCGCAAGAAATACAATTTATCCATCATTGGCAAGGCTTCATAGCCTTCAGGAAAAGCAGTTCTTCGTTCTTTTTTGACACCATGCACCAGCAACATATAAGGCGAAATGCCCTCATATTCAAAGTAATCGCTTACATTTTCGGCCAATACGGAGGGCGCAAACGGGCGAAAACCTTCTCGGTATTTAATTTTTAGGTTTAGTTTTTTTTGCATTTCTGCGTTACGTGCATCACCCAAAATTGAGCGTCCACCCAGCGCACGAGGACCAAACTCCATGCGGCCTTGCATCCAACCAATTACATTGCCTTGAGCCAACAGATTAGCTGTCTGTTGAGCCAGTGTCTCAAAATTTTCAAATTTCTTAAACGAAGCCTGATACTTTCGGGCAGTTGCTTCAATGTCTAAGTCTGAAAATTCTGGCCCCAAAAACGAACCCTTCATGGCATCGAGGGATGCTGGATTCACCGCTCGCTCTTTTTTAAAGAAAATATGATAAGCAGCCTGTGCTGCTCCCAAAGCCCCGCCTGCATCGCCTGCGGCGGGTTGTATAAAAATATCATCAAAAATTTGTGCTTGTTGCAATTTACCATTCGCTACACAGTTGAGTGCCACACCCCCTGCCATACAAAGGTTTTTTGCACCTGTAAGGCGTTGGGCTTCACGAGCCATTTTAATGACTACCTCTTCCGTAACTTCCTGAATAGCAAGGGCTAAGTCACAATGAACTTGCTCTAATTTGCTTTCGGCTTCTCGACGAGGTATGCCAAACAAAGCTGCCCACTTGCTGTCGTTGACCATACGTAAACCCGTAGCGTAATCAAAATAATCTTGATTGAGCCAAATAGAGCCGTCTGTCTCAATAGAAATCAACTTAGTGCGGATTAGGTCTGCAAAGCGTGCAACTCGCTCAGAACCATGCTCGCCATACGGGGCAAGTCCCATTAGTTTGTATTCGCCAGAATTGACCTTAAAGCCTGTGTAATAGGTCATTGCCGAATACAAAAGCCCTAACGAATGCGGAAACCGCAGTTCTTTCAAAATAGTAATATCCTTGCCTTTGCCATGACAAATAGAAGCCGTTGCCCACTCGCCTACGCCGTCAATGGTCAGTATGGCAGCTTCTTGAAACGGTGACGGATAAAACGCACTCGCTGCATGAGAAAGATGGTGTTCTGGAAAAAGTAATTTGGTTTTTCGGCGGTCGTAGTTGCCGATTTTGGCTAATTCATCATGCAAAATTTTCTTCAAAAACATCTTTTCTTTGAGCCAAACTGGAATGGCTTTCAAGAAAGAAGTAAGACCCCGAGGCGAAAAACCGTAGTAAGTTTCAAGCAGCCGTTCAAATTTAAGCAGCGGCTTGTCATAAAATACAATGGCGTCAAGTTGAGAGAGTGTAAGTCCAGCGTAGTTCAAACAATATTTTACAGCGTTTGTCGGAAATGCCGGGTCGTGTTTAATACGGGTGAATCGTTCTTCTTGGGCGGCAGCAACAATTTCGCCATCTTGAATAAGTGCTGCCGCAGAATCGTGATAAAAAGCCGAAATGCCGAGTATATTCATTCTTTCTATAATCGTTATTTGCTTTGCTAATATTTTTATTTCGCTAAATCCAGCATCCAGTCGCCGATATCATTGACACACTGGGGCCAACTATTTTCCTATTTTCTTTTTAACTCCTTTCACCAACGATTCAGCAATGATGCGGTGGGCTAAAGCATTGGGATGGTAGTCGTAAATGACAGAATCCGTTGCACTTGTTTTGCCCCAAAGCAAGTATTTTGAATAATCTTCATGCGGGCCAATGCCTGCCTGCAAAACCGAGTCTGCATCTACAAAAATACAATGCTGCGTCATTTTGAGATACATTGTTTTCAAAAATCTGGCTCGATCATAATGATTTTTTATACGCTCATCATTGGAATAACCAAACCCACCCAAATTCAAAACCAACATTTGGGCATGGTACTGCTCACAAAGTTGATATATTCGCTCGTAAACATACTGCTCAATTTTCTGATTTTCATGTTCAGCAGTAGGCAAAAAGCCAAATTTTATCCCCAAAATAGTAAAGTATTTTTTTAGTCCGTCAACAACTACTACAGGGAAGCCTACTTTACAATAAAAAGTCATTTTATCAAAAAATGATTCTGGTGATTTTTTAAAATACTGATAATCAGGATTATATAACGAAGATGAAAAATAAGGTTGATGAATATACAGCTTATTTTGTGTGTTTTGAGCAATAAACGGAAAAGGCATTGAACCAAAAGCCGATGGATAAAACATAAACCTGGCTCTATCTGTAAGCCAGGGAGAGTATTGAACCACCACATAATGAGGACGATGCTTGGGTATCATGCGCTCGGCCAACAGTAGCATTTGAGCAAGCCCGTAAGCATTTACTCCATAGTTTAACCCATTGATTTTTAACAGATTAGCAACTTGATTTACATACGTTTTTTCAACAGGACAATAGTCTCCCCAGGTAAATGAACAGCCCAAAAATAGCATCAAAGAGTCAGATTCTTGATGAGACAATGCCCGAAATCCTTCAGAATTTAAAGTGAGTGGCACACTTTGTGGAATTCCGTTCAGAAAATATACGCTTTTTCCACTTCCGTTGGGAACTCCCCGATGCCCGAGCGAGTCATCAGCCATAAAAACGTTGCCAACAATGCCGTTGCCTTTCTTGTAATAATCATAAAGCCCATCAATATTTCGACAAGCGGCATAAGCCTCTTTGACAAGCCAAAAGAAGCAGATGAAAATTACAAAAAAAATGACATTTGTGCCTATACGCTTAAAAGTAGTTGTTGACCACCATCGTTTGTAGGTAATTGCTACCCCATAGAGCAATACAACCAAGATGCCCAAGGCATCAAAAATTCGTTGGATAAGTGATTGATTAAGTTGGTATTGCCTAAAACTGTTGTGTTGAAAAACCCATTGAACCAATTGTGGAATTTGGTATAGCACAATAACTATTATTACGATTACAAAAGAGAATGCCAAGTTTTTCATTTGCCAATGTGAGTTCAATCCCCACCCTTAATAGCATTGGCAGTCTTATAACCACCAATTGATTGGGTTAGTCAAGGGAAAAGGACACAAAAATAAATTTATTTTGATACTTTGGTGGTGGGTCGAAACCGCAAAAATTGTTTTTCGTAAAACTCAAACGAAAGAGCAGCCATGCCAATTGTACCCATTATGGCAGCAATATAAAACACAAGTCGGTAACTCCAAGCATCTGTTGTGAACTGAGGTAACCCTGTGGCTACCCAATGCCCAATGGCTACGCCCACCATGTGAAACATATAAATACCATAAGAAATGTCGCCCAAATACCGAAGCATGGGATGTTCTAAACTCAAAAAAGAACGTTGATTTAGGCTAATATTGATAATTAAATATAAAAACAATAATGGAACAACTAAGTAATACCCAAGTAAATCCCTAAAAATCAGTGAAAACCATTGCTTTTCGGCAGATATTGGCATGGCGTAATAATTAGTAGAAAAGTAGTAAAACAAGATTACAAAATAGCATAGTTGGGCTGGTTTGCTAAACAATACCGATTGATTTGGCACAAACCGTTTCTTGTAAATCCATAGTGCCGCAATACCTCCCCAAGCCATTTTTTCAAAGCCTGTGAGGTTAATAATTTCAACTACTTTTGGTGAAAGTACTCCCACAAATTGTATGCTAAACGCCCAATAAAACAGGGCCTTCAGTACAATAACAGCCCACAATGTTTTTTCTAAGTTTGACTTGGCTGCATTTATTACTAAGGGATACAAAAAATAGAATTGCTCCTCAACTCCAATAGACCAAAAATGAAGCAAATTACCTAAGTTAAAGTAAGTATATGCAATTTGTGGAAAAAGGGCAGCTATCAACAAAAGTGCCTTATTGTCAACCCATTGAAGCACAAACTCAGGATAAAAAAACACCTGCGCCAGCACAGTTAGCAACAAAAGACCGTAATACAGGGGCCAGATACGAATGATGCGTTTTTTGTAAAAATGCCAAGTATTTACCCCTTGATTAGCCGTATTTTCTGACTCTACACAAAGCAAATAAGTAATTAAAAAACCTGACAATACAAAAAAGAACGTAACACTGTTGTTGCCATTACCACACAAAATTTGAAGAAAACGGTTAGACACAACAGGCGGCAACACAAACTCTGCATGAAAAAACAACACTAAAATTGCCGCAAAAAATCGTAAACCATTAAGTCCTGGAAAGTACAGTTTTGGCTTGGTAGCTTGTTGCATTGTAGCTGTTTAATTATTCAACTTCAAAAAGCCTCCGTCAATTGGGTAGTCACAGCCTGTGATAAACCCAGCTTCGTCCGAACATAAAAACAGAGCCAATGCTGCTACTTCTTCGGGCTTGGCCATGCGACCAATAGGCTGAGTAGCAGCCAGTTTTGCAAACATTTCGGTTTCTTGACCTGGGTAATTTTTCGCTAAAAAGCCATCTACAAACGGTGTGTGCACTCGTGCTGGTGATATGGTATTACACCTAATATTTGCTTTTAGGTAATCTTTTGCCACCGACTGAGACATAGAAATAACCGCCCCTTTGCTCATCGAATACACAAATCGGTCTGGAATCCCAACAGATGCAGCAATAGAAGCCATGTTCAAAATGACCCCGCCACCTTGCGCTTTCATTAGTGGAATGCTGGCATACAGTGTATTATAAACCCCTCGGATATTTACATTGACAATGCGGTCAAAATCAGCTTCTGTGGTGTTTTCAACATTGCCTACGTGCGCTACACCAGCGTTATTTACCAGCAAATCTACTTTCTGTATCTGACTAAAAACCTGCTGAACTTCTGCTTGGTTGGCCACATTGCAAGCGTGGGCATGGGCGGTTCCGCCGGCTTGGGCAATTTCCTTAACTACGTCTTCGGCAGCAGTAGTGTTCAACTCAATAATGTGTACAGTTGCTCCTTGTTTGGCAAAAAGCACCGAAATGGCTTTTCCAATACCACTCCCACCCCCTGTAATAACGGCTGTTTTGTTAGAAAGACTAAACATAATTGTAAAGATTTTTGCCCCGAATTTTGGAAGAAAACAAACAAAATCAAATGTTTTGTACCAAACAAAATTTAACAAACGTTTTATTCATGAGTGACTGTCCGCCAAAAGTTCATCTATATCTATTGAAAGACATTCGATTTAGTTTTCAATCTTGTAATAAATTTTCGTAATTTTGCAGTCTTATGCAAAAAATGAGACTATTCATTGGTGTTTTAATACTTGGGGTGCTGTTTTCGTCGTGTAGTAAGTTTTCTAAACTACAAAAAAGTGGAACCGACGACCAAAAATACCAAGCAGCCTTGGACTATTATAAGAAAAAGGATTTCTATCGAGCAGGTTTATTGTTTGAAGAACTAATCCCAATTCTGAAAGGGAGCGAGCAACAAGAGTTGGCATCGTTCTATTTTGGATATTGCCAATACAATCAGGGGCAATATTCGCTTGCAAATTTCTATTTCAAGAAATTTTACGACACTTTTGCCCGTAGCGAAAAAGCACCCGAAGCAGCTTATATGGCGGCTTACTCGCTGTTTAAAGACTCGCCCAAGCACGATTTGGACCAGTCCAGCACCATTACAGCCATTGATGCCCTGCAAACGTTTTTGAATACCTTCCCCGAAACAGAACATCGTGAGGAATGTACCAATAACATAAAAACCTTGCGTAAAAAGTTGGAAACCAAAGCCTATGAAAAGGCTAAGTTGTATTACCAGACCAAAGACTACGACATCAGCCGCCTCAAATCTGCGGTGATTGCCTTCTCTAACTATCAATTAGACTATCCAGACTCTGACTACAACGAAGAAATTGGTTTCTTGCAAGTACAAGCTGGCTACGAATATGCCAAGTTTAGCTTAGAAAGCAAACAAAAAGAACGTTACGATGAGGCCATTGTACTCTATCAGAACTTCTTGGACAAATACCCCAATAGCAAATACTTGAAACAGGCCGAAAAATTCTATGAAACTTCGGTAAAAGAAAGTATTCGCTTGGCCGAACTCAAAGAAAAGCAAGAAAAAGAAAAGAAACTCAACGCTAACAAAGTAGGAGCCGGCAATCAGTAAACAGTTCAGCGTTGTACAGTTTACAACAGTCAGTTTACAGGCTATTAGCATCAACAGCCCACTTGTAAGCAATAAGTAAGATACAGTTTAACCATCAATCATCATGGCAGTAAATCCATCAATCATCACTCGTGATACAGCCAATTTGGCCGCCAAAACAGGCAACGTTTATGAAGCCGTTTCGGTTATTTCAAAACGTTCTCGCCAATTAGCTACTAAAATGAAGCAAGAACTCAACGAGAAATTGGCTGAGTTTGCCTCAAAAGAAGACAACCTCGAAGAAGTATTTGAGAACCGTGAGCAAATCGAAATCTCGAAATTTTATGAGCGTATGCCTAAACCAACCTCACTGGCTATCGAAGAATTTCTTGAGAATAAAATAGAGTACAGAGATCGCACTGTAGTCGAAGATTAGTTTATAAGCAAAAGGGAAAAACGGTTGCTATTACTACCGCTTTTCCCTTTATCCTTTTACCTTCTCGAACGTGTTTCTTGCTGGCAAAAAAATCCTTCTGGGCGTAACAGGCAGCATTGCCGCTTACAAAGCAGCCTTCTTGGTGCGTTTGTTAGTAAAAGAAGGTGCTGAGGTTCGGGTTATTATGACCCAAGCTGCGCAGGATTTCATCACGCCGCTTACACTTGCCACACTCTCCAAAAATCCTGTATTGAGTAGCTTTATAGCTGATAACCAAGCTGGTACATGGAACAACCATGTAGAGCTTGGACTATGGGCCGATGCCTATTTGATAGCACCAGCCACAGCCCATACACTCTCGAAATGCGCCAATGGAAACTGTGACGATTTGCTAACCGCCGTATATCTTTCGGCCCGTTGTCCTGTGTTTTTTGCTCCTGCTATGGATTTAGACATGTACAAGCATCCTTCTACAGTCCATAATTTAGCCCAACTTGAATCCTTTGGCAATCAGATCATTAACGCTGAACATGGTGAGTTGGCAAGCGGCTTAGTTGGTGACGGACGCTTGGCTGAGCCAGCGCATATTCTGCTTGTATTGCAACAGCATTTTGCCCAACGGCCTATTCTTAAAGACAAGCGAGTACTCATTACGGCTGGCCCTACTCAAGAACCCATTGATCCTGTTCGGTTTATCTCTAATCATTCTACTGGTAAAATGGGCTTTGCCATAGCCGAAGCCTTTGCACTGGCAGGTGCCAGCGTAACCATAGTGAGTGGACCGACCAATCAACCCCTACCCTACCCTACGGTGCAGTTAATAAAAGTACGCTCGGCTCACGAAATGTTTGAGGCCACTCAAGCGCATTTTGCTCAAGCAGACATTGTAGTGCTGGCTGCTGCCGTAGCCGACTACACACCCCTACACGTAGCAGATAAGAAAATAAAAAAACAAGAGGCAACGTTTAACATAGAACTGACAAAAACGGTGGACATTGCCGCAACTCTTGGGCAACAAAAACGAGACGGGCAGCTCATTATTGGTTTTGCCTTGGAAACTGACAACGAATTAGACAATGCAAAAGGTAAGTTAGTAAAGAAAAATTTTGATTTCATTGTCCTCAATTCGCTACAAGATGCCCAAGCAGGCTTTGGCTATGATACCAACAAAATCACAGTGATTGACCTAACAGGAAATATTGAGCAATTTGCCTTGAAATCAAAAAAAGCAGTTGCAAACGATTTATTACAACTAATAAGTGCTAAATTAGCTTAAGCATTTTTACTTTTAATCAAGATTTACCATGAAATGGTTGTGGCTTGTTATTTTATTGACTATTAGTAGCTTAACAAGTTGGGCACAAGAACTCAACTGTAAACTTTCGCTCAATACCGACCAAATCAGGGTGAACCAGCAACGAGGTGAAACCCAAGTTTTCAACGAGTTACAAAACGTTATCAATGAGTTTTTGAATGGAAGACGATGGACTAACGATGCGTTTTCGACCGAAGAAAAAATAAACTGCAACCTCAGTATCAATCTCTTACGAGCCGATGCCAACGGTAATTATGAAGCCAATGTGGTGTTTTCGGTGACCAGACCCATTTACGGCACTTCGTACGAAACTACACTTTTGAAGTTTGTAGATCGCTCGCTTAATTTTAAGTACCAAACAGCCACACCGCTCAACTACAACGATAATTCATTTAGCGATAACCTTACTTCTGCACTGGCATTTTATGCCAATGTTGCCTTAGCAGTGGACTATGATTCGTATGGTAAATTGGGTGGAAACCCTTACGTACAGCGTTTGTTCAATATTGTAACGCTTGCCCAGCAGTCAAACGACCCGTCGTGGGACTCAAAGGGAGACTCTCGTAACCGCTACTGGTTAGCCGAAAACCTGCAAAGCCAGCAAATGGTGGCGTTCAGAGAAGGTATGTACAACTACCATCGCTTAGGGCTTGATAATTTTTTAAATCAGCCCGATAACGCTCGTAAATTAGTGTTAGAACTGTTAGAATCTATTAAACAAATCAACATTGTAAAGCCTGCAGCTGTGCTGACCAACAGTTTTTTTGATACAAAGAGCGAAGAACTCATCCAGATTTTTAGCGAGGCCGCCCCCGAAGACCGCCGCAAAGCCTACAACTTGCTTGTTACGTTTGACCCCACCAAGACTGACAACTACAAAAAGTTGATGCGCTGAACAAAGTCGTCATAAAAATATTTTTACCACAAAGCCATGAAACCAAATTTCATGGCTTTGTTTTTTGTTGCCATCTCTTTTCTCTACTTTGCAACACTATTTTTGATACATTATGCAAAAAATCATTATTACAGGTGCTACCTCTGGCATTGGCAAAGCCTTAGCCTTTGAGTTTTCAAAGCGAGGTTACTCCGTAGGTATTGCGGGTAGGCGCATTGAGCGACTACAAGAGATTCAACAGCAACTACCTAACTGTTACATTCAGGCTATGGATGTAACAAATGCCTCTGCTGGTACAATCGAATTACAAACACTCATTGAGAAGTTGGGTGGCATGGATGCCCTCATTATTAATGCTGGGGTAGGTTTTATTAACCCTACTTTTGAAGAAACAGACCAAATTATAGCCGTAAATGTGAGAGCCTTCACACATCAAGCGCAGTTTGCCTTACAATATTTTACCGACAAAAAATCAAAAGGAAATATTGTAGGCATTTCGTCGTTGGCTACTCATATTGCCACGTCTGGCACTGAGTTGTACTCTGCCTCAAAGGCTTTTGTATCTCGTTATTGGCAAGGGCTTCGGCAAACCGCCCGTGCAACAGGTTTGGGCATTAGTGTAACCGAAATTAGACCAGGCTACGTAAAATCAGAAATGACTGCGGGGCAAAAAGGGATGTTTTGGCTGGCCGAAACCGATAAAGCCGCTCGCCAGATAGCCGATGCCACAGAAAGCGGTGCTCGGGTTGCCTATATTACTCGCCGTTGGCGTTTGTTGGCTTGGTTGCTCTACGTAATTCCAGATGCTTGGATAGATGCCTTGTTATTGAAATCACTCAAAAAATTAGCGCCTACCAAGCAGTCATAAGTCAATGCAGTGCCTATATTTCTTCCACGCTGCCTTATACTGCGAAAGTAACTAATGGCCGCCCGTCTGGATAAATGATGACCGATATGCATCATGACTTAATATCCATCAGTCTATTATTAAGACAATAAAAGAAGACGTTTGCGCCAACAAAAAAGATAGATAGACATTTCAAACTTTTTTTTAACTTGCTTAAAAATCTTGAAACCTTATGCCCTCCATCACACAAACTGACCGTTGGACTTACGACGACATGGTGGCAAAGCTACCACCTGAGTCGAGGTATGAACTTCGTGATTATCACTTAATTGAAATGCCATCTCCAAAGCCAAAACACCAGACCATCGTAACTAACATTTATGATTCCTTAAAACCTTTTGTTAAAACTCAATCATTAGGAAAACTATTTATAGCACCTCTTGATGTCGTTTTTCAGAAAGGGGATGCATCTCAGCCTGATTTAATTTTTGTATCGAACGAAAATAAACAAATTATTAAAGAAAGTCACTTGGCAGGTATTCCTGATTTGTTGGTAGAAGTAGTTTCAAAAGGCTCAGTTGCACGAGATTACATCGAAAAGAAGAACGATTATGAAAGATTTGGAGTAAAAGAATACTGGATTATTGACTCATTAAATGAAACGATCTGGATTTACGCATTAAATGAAACGGCTAAATATGAGCTTTTCTCACACGCCGAAGAAGGTGAAATAGCACATTCAAAAATCCTTATTGATTTTTCGCTTGCCCATAGTTCTATTTTCGAGGAAGAATAAATCAGGGCACGATGGTTTCGACAGTCATCTAACGATGTAAAACAACAACCCTATCCATCTTTCTTCAGTCGCCAAAGCCCCCAACCAAAAATGGCGATAAGCAGCATAGGCAACACATGAAATCCCCAACGAAATCCGTTGCCAGTGTGCGCATAAGTACCACCCGAAAATTTAAGGCTTACCCCTGCTAATAATGCAAGCGAAATCACCAAGAACAACAACAACACTAATCTGGTGTTTTTGGTATTTAGCCACTTCAATGAGGCTTCTACAATACCAATAGCCGCCATTACCGATAAACCCACAGTTATTAGGGCTTTTGGAAAAGTGCTAATGTATTCATATCTGTAGAACCATACCCCAAAACGCCCCATTAAATTAGGATGCGAGATCATCCACGCATCAATAATAACTACACCAATTAAAAGAAGATATGGGATCAAGCTACGGTTTTTCATGTTGGATAAACGTTGTTTGCTTAAATTCTGCTCAATTAACGAGAAATCAATCACTTTTCACATCTGCTTGCGTACCTTTGCCTAAAATTATTGCGTTAGGTTATGCTTTCGTCCTTGCTTATTAAGAACTACGCCCTCATTGAGCATCTCGAACTTCAGCCCGATGCCCAACTCAACATCATAACGGGCGAAACAGGTGCTGGCAAATCCATTATGCTGGGTGCAATTGGGTTATTGCTGGGCAATCGTGCCGATACCAAAACCCTTTATAATCCTGACGAAAAGTGCATTATCGAAGGTCAATTTGATATTTCGGGGTATTTTATCCGCACTATTTTTGAAGAAGAAGAGCTCGATTACGACACCACTTGCATCATTCGGCGTGAAATCAGCCCACAGGGCAAATCACGAGCTTTTGTAAACGATACCCCCGTTAACCTCGAAACCCTCCGCCGCATTACCAGCGAGTTGATGGATGTACATTCACAGCACGATTCTATTTTGTTGGGATCTAATGAATACCAACTAAAACAGGTGGACACTTACGCTCAGAATGATACTGTTTTGGAAAAGTACAAGCTGGACTTTAAGGCTTATCGCAAAGCACAAGATGCCCTTGAAACCTTACAAACAGAAGCAAAAGAGATAAAAAAAGAATTTGACTACAACAGTTTTTTACTCGAAGAGCTCACCAAGGCTCGTTTTCAGGTAAATGAACAAGAAGAGTTGGAGCAAGAGTTGAAGATTTTGGAGAATGCAGAGGAAGTAAAAACCCGTTTCCAACTGTCGTTAGACTATTTACAAAATCCGGAGCAATCTATTGTTGGCTATGTGCAAAGTCTGCTCGGAAACCTCAACGCCATTAGTGGATATGCGCCTCAATATGCACAACTCCGAAACCGAGTACAAAGTTGCCTCATTGAGTTGAAAGACATCACTCTTGAGATTGAGGCTGAGGAAGAATCAGTAGAATTGGATGACGAAAAAATAGCCCAAATACAAGAAAGGCTTAGTTTACTCTATAATTTGCAACATAAGCATCAAGCCAAAAACATAATCGAATTACTTGAAATTCAGCAAGAATTGGAGCAGAAGGTCAGCAAAGTCCTCAACTTAGACCAAGAGCTTGCCACCATGCAAGCCGCTGCCGAAAAAGCAAACCGTCAGTTGTTACAAAGTGCTGAAAAACTTTCAAAAACCAGAAAAACGGCCCTTCCTCAGATCGAAAAACAAGTATGTGCACTATTAACTGAGCTGGGAATGCCCAATGCTACACTCCAACTCGAACACACTCAAAGCAAGCCTACGCCAACAGGTATTGACACGCTCAATTTTTTGTTTAGTGCCAATAAAGGCATCAAGCCTCAGCAACTCAAAAATGTAGCCTCGGGTGGTGAGTTTTCTCGATTGATGTTGGCACTCAAATACATACTGGCCAACAAACGCTCGTTACCCACCATTGTATTCGACGAAATAGACACGGGTGTTTCGGGCGAAATAGCCATTAAAGTAGGCAATATGATGAAAGACATGGCTCGTGGACATCAAATAATTGCTATTACGCACCTACACCAAATAGCAGCCAAAGGCGATACTCACTATTTTGTGTATAAAGACAACTCGTCGGCCAAAACAGTAAGCCGCATCAAGAAGTTATCTACCGAAGAACGGGTACAAGAAATTGCACAAATGATAGGTGGCGCACGTCCATCAAAAGCTGTAATTGACAATGCCCGTGAGATTTTAAGCCAACATTTAGTCGAAAAAACGAATTATAAACTGGATTTGTAAAAAATAAGACTTGTAAAAAAGGTCTGACTCTTGTATCAACACCCACAAAACATAACACATGAAACTCCGAAACATTCTATCATTCACTCATTCTATCATTCTATCATTAGCAATGGTGGCTTGCGGCTCTGCCGACAAAGACCAAGAGAAAAAAATAGCCGAAGAAGTAACGGCCATGCACGACATTGTAATGCCCAAAATGGACGAAATCATGGCGGCACAGCGAGATATTAAAGCTGCCGTAGAGAAAGACAGCACCCTCAAAGCAACCGCCGATAGCCTCAACACTCAACTATCAGCCGCTGACGATGCCATGATGGAATGGATGCAAAAATATAATCCTAATTATTATAACGAAGGGCATACTCATGCCGAAGTCTTAAGCTATTACGAAGCCGAGCGCAAAAAAATTGAAGAAGTACAGAAACAAATGGAGTCGGGTATTGCCGCTACTAAACAGTTTTTGAAAAAATGAGATTATACTATCTACTATCTACTGTATTACTCTTTGGGCTGTTGGCCTGCAATCCTGCCGAAAAACGGCTTCCCATTTTAGGAAATCGAGAACCCATCACCAAAACCGTTGATGGTAAAGAAGTAACAGATACACTCTACCAAACTATACCAGACTTTCTATTTTGGAATCAGGATAGTGTGGCTGTCACTAACAAGACCTTCGATAACAAAATTTATGTAGCAGATTTTTTCTTTACTACTTGCCCTACTATTTGCCCCAAAATGAAAACCCAGATGCTTCGGGTATATCAACATTTCAAAGGAAACCCAGCAGTTGGCTTACTTTCACATACCATTGACCCCAAGCATGATTCAGTGCGTGTACTCAAGCAATTTGCCAAACAATTAGGAATAGAAGGTACTCAGTGGAATTTTGTATGGGGAGACAAAGAAAAGATTTACGAAATAGGTCAAAAAAGCTATATGGTCACCGCCACCAACGATGCCTCAGCCCCTGGTGGTATAGTGCATAGCGGAGCTTTCATTTTGATAGACAAACAGCGGAGAATCAGAGGTTTATACGATGGAACTGAGCCAGAATCTGTTGATAAACTAATGAAAGACATAGACATTTTACTTTCAGAATACAAGAAATAATGAGCCGCTACTCCCGTTATTCGTTATTAGTTGCGGAGTGCCGCCCAGCGGAGTGCCGCCCAGCGGAGTGCCGCCCAGCGGAGTGCCGCCCAGCGGAGTGCCGCCCAATCCGTTATTGGTTATCTGTGACTCGTCTTTTTTTATCAAACATCAGGTATCAAGTATCAGGTATCTGCTATCCACTATCCGCTATCCGCTATGTGCTACTATTCGCCATTGGCTATCTACTAAGCTCTTGTCAAAACGCAGAAGAGATAAAGCGTAGCCAATATTTTGTGGAAGGCATGGAACTCTATAAAGTTCACTGTGCCAACTGCCATCAAATGAATGGACAAGGATTAAAGAACCTGTATCCGCCTATTGCCAATTCAGATTATTTGGCTGGCAATAAAGAAAAACTCATGTGCGGAATCAAGTTTGGTATAAATGATACACTGACCATAAATGGAAAAGCTTACTCCCAAGCCATGCCAGCTAATGCACTCTTGAAAGATTTGGAAATTGCTGAAATTCTGACTTTTATTTACAACAAATGGGGCAACGAAAAAGTAATTACTGAAACAGATCAAGTAAAAAAACAGATAGAAACATGTAGAAAATAAGAGGCTATTGTGCCTGAAATTCCTGCGCCGACACAGGAGCTTTCACAATACCTGTTACATTCCGCACTACATACTCGCTAAAATCTTGTTTTGCTGTAAGGCCTTTGCCGTAGAGTACCTCATCTTTGTTCTTAACCGTTACTGGGGTATCGGTAAATACTTTTTGGTTTTGCGGTGTCCACGTCAGTTCATTGGTTTCGAGGCTTTCTTGCTTTACCTTGTTAAAAACAAACACCTTACCCCACACTTTGTAGTAGTTTTTTTCATTGAAATAATGCCCCGAATCGGCCCGAAGCGTAGAAGTTTGATTCCCTAATTTATCAAAAAAGAATAGTTTGATTTCTTTTGGATAGACCCTATCCTTGTTTTGTAGCGTAATCTGTTTGGGGGTTTCCATTCGTACTATCACCTTTGCAGAGTCACTGTAATAGCCTACAATGTTGTCAATCTCCATGTCGGGGCCTTTATACAACTCACTCGACTTGGGCTTTTGCTCTTCGCAAGACGTTAGTAAGAACCAAGCTATCAAAAAAAATCCCCCTCGACATAGTAGGGGGAATATTATTTGCTCATTTTTCATTTCTTCGCACCATTTGTGTTGGACAAAGCTACACCACACACCGCAAATCATTCGTATTGAAGCTGTTAAAAAAGCTTAATCCAGCTTATATTTAATAAACCACTGGTCGCTAAGCGTAAACCCAAGTGTAAATCGCCAGTAATTTTCTTTTAACACACCATCTCTTTTGCCCACTGCAAAACCCAAATTGACATACGATAAATTTCGCATAGGCAACCCAAAGCCCACACTTGCATGATAATCATTTATGTTTTTACCATCAGGAGTTAGATAAGGAGTACGAGTATAGTTTACTCCAAAGCGATATTCAGTTCGTTTGAAATAACCAGTAGTTGCCAAAAAATTAGGCGTAAAAGCCAACCCCGCACTGGCCACAAAGCCATCATTACTAAACTCAGCACGGTTTGAGAAGTTTCTAAATTGTGACCATTTTTGAATGGTATAGTCAGCAGTTACGGTTAGCTTATTAGGTTTTTCTATCGAAAACCCTACTCGGTAGTTAGCTGGCAATGTTACGGTTCCAGCAGCAAAATTTTGTACGGTATCGGCGGCATTTACTGCTACTGTACGATCTCCACTGTAAGCCTCTATTGTCTGCAAACGCTCGGTATTCAAGTTGGTCGAGAAATCAACCGTCGCCCCCAACGACATAAACAGTTTTTCTTTAATTTTAGGCCTCCAAGCAGCACCACCCCTAATAAACGCCCCTTTATGGTTTGCTCTGTCAAGCAATATTAGACGATAATCTTGTCCATCATTCAGTAAAGTTTGTGACACATATTCACGATCAATACCACCAAACAAGAGGCCCGTTTCGGCACCCAGAAAAATCGTTTTGCCAATAATAAATCCATTAGAAATAGATGCTTTATTCAGGCCACCTTTACCTGTATTAACATATTTGGCAAAGTTTTGGGTATTCGGTATTTGCCTTGTTGAGCGCACCTCATAATCAACATACGTATGAGGCATGAGCTGAAAGCTCATTGTCCAGCGAGGTTTAATTGGAAAAGCAATGGCTATATAATGTAAATTGGCCCCAAAATCACGTTGTGTCTTTGTACCTTCGGTAATTTTTTTACCCTGTCCCAAAACCCCTACTTCCAACACCGTAAACTTATTCCATGCCAATAAAGCCGGGTTAATGTTGTTGATATAAATACCATTGGCAGCGGCTACACCTGTTCCTCCCATTGCTTGATTCGCAGAAAAAGCCCCAGTATATCGTTCGCCAACACCAAGAATAGTATAAGGCGAATTACCAATGCCTTGCGAATATGCAAGCTTTGTTAAGCAAAAAACAAAAAGCCATAAACAGCTGCGTGTTAGATTTTTTTTCCTAAAAAGTCTATTACTTGAAACCTGTACCTCTTCCTTCATCATTAAATTCTGAAACATTATAGTGTAAAATTCGGTTGAGACCTATCAAAACTAATTCTGGGACAACAAATATCGGTGTTTTAATGCGGCTTTCAAAAAAGTGGGCATCTCCACCGCACAAAAGCGTCTGAAAATCAGGGAAAATTTCCTGATATTGCTCTATTATTCCATTTAGTTCGGCTACCAATCCATTCATCACACCGCTTTGCATGGCGTGAGTCGTGTTTTTTCCAATAAGTGATGGCAAGGTTTCGCTGGGTTCTACCAAGGGTAGCCTTTGGGTAAACGAATTCATGGCCTTAAATCGCATACGAAGACCTGGAGAAATTACCCCCCCGTGAAAATTGTTGGCCTTATCAATCAAATCATACGTAATACAAGTCCCCATATCTATTACCAAGCAGTTCTGCGTTGGCAACATAACCTTAGCCCCCACTGCCGCCGCCACACGGTCTGCACCAAGTGTGTGTGGTGTATCATAAAGTTTTTGGAGAGGAACAGGTGTGCTGGCACTAAGTAACAGAACTTGCTGAGTATGAGAGGCAAACAGGTCTTGAAGTTGCGCCTCCGAGTGACTCACCGACGAAATAATAATTCGTGAGGGACAAACCGATTTCACATAGTTTGTCAATTCATCAAATGTGAGTCGCCAGCGAGTTTCTACCAACAAAGAGCCATCAAACAAGCCTGTTTTTGAAAATGTATTTCCCGAATCTATTACTAAGTTCATCTGCTACCAACAAAAAAACGAGCCACTTTGTCAGTAACTCGCTGCTTTATAATTTATTTTTAGGCAAACACTATTCATCACGCCACACCAAACCAAAGGCTTTTTGCAACATGGAAAGCAAAGTAATTCCAATCGTAAGCACCGAAACGGTTACGGAAAGAAGAATAACAAATAGTTGGTTTTTCATGGGTTAAGGGAGAATATTTGTTTTTAAATCGCTATTAAGCAGTTTTTGTTCTCTTTTAACTATTTTTAAGAAGTAATTTGAGTTAATTGCTTTTTAAAAAAGATTGAAACAGGCTAAAACAACAAAAAAACATAAAAACAAATTCTACATAACTTCAATCAAATTCCCAATTTGTCGTCTAATTTATTTGTTTTGCTTTTAAACGACAACAATACGCCCGAAGCTATCAGCGACAACGCAACAAGTGAAAAAATTCTTATCATGGCAGTAAATTTTAAAAAATATGAGGCAAATAAATAGGTAATTCTCTTACTATTTTAGCGTAAAAACACCTGTTTTATAGATTAGGTAGTTTTACGGGGTCTTTACATTATCAAGACAGCCTTTTGAGCGAGTTGGTTGCAAATGACTAACTAAATAACAAGATTATTTTCAAAACCCTTCACTAAACAAATCAAAATCAGTAGCTTAATCTTGGCCTATGCAAACCATCATAGACTGGCTCAATCAAGAGCTTTATCATAACCCACTTCGCAATTATTTGCTTTTTGTCGGAATACTGCTGGCTGGTGTGTTGCTCAAACGCATTTGCTCAACCCTTATCAGTAGCCAATTATTCCGACTGGTCAAAGACAATTCTAAACCTGTTCCACTCTCTGAGTTTGTATCGTTGCTTCGCAAGCCCGTTGAGGCGGTGTTCATGCTCTGCATTATTTATTTGGCATTTGACCGCCTCAACATCCCTGACGAGTGGAAATGGCAACCCGTCGAGAAGTTTGGCATACGCATGATTGCCGATAGGCTTTTTAGTATTCTTATGATTATGGCTATTGCCTGGGCTGTCATTCGTTTTGTCAAGTTTGTCGGATTGATTTTCATGAAAAGAGCTGAAAAAACCGATTCAAAAGCTGATGATCAATTAATTCCTTTTTTCAGAGATTTGGGGGTAGTAGCCATTATTATCTTGGCAATATTCGCTATTCTTGATAATGTGTTTAACATTGATGTTGCCGCACTCATAACAGGTTTAGGCATTGGCGGGTTGGCCTTAGCCCTGGCTGCCCGTGAAACTCTCGAGAATCTATTTGCATCATTTACTATTTTTTTAGATTTACCTTTTGTCGTAGGCGATACCGTGCAGGTAGGCCAATTAGCAGGCGACGTAGAAAAAGTAGGCTTTCGGAGTACCCGCATCCGAACAGCGGATGGCAGCCTTATTACCATGCCTAACCGCCTTATGACCACACAAGGGCTCGAAAACTTAACCCAACGGCAGTTCAGGAGAGCCAAGTATGTATTGCACTTTACCTACAACACATCGCTAACCCAACTCCAAGCCCTCACTGCTGACATTAAGCACTTAATAGATACCCACGAAATGACCAAACCCCGAGAAGGGCTTGTCAAATTTGACCAGTTTGGTGAAAGTTCACTTGATGTGCTGGTCATTTTTCACGTCGAAACCGCCGACTGGCGAATATTTAATAACGTTAAAGAAGAAATTAACCTGCAAATCATAGCACTAATGGCAAAACACGGGGTTCAATTTGCCTTTCCAACTCGTACAATTGTAATGCAATCGGGCGAAATTGATAAGGATTTTGTGGAAACAACTAAAAAATAATTACACCCCTGCCAATAATTAGCCAATAAAAACGTTATGAAATCAATAAAAAGTTAGTACAAGTGCTTGACAAGCTGATGGTTTCGTCTTAGCTTTGCAAAAGTAATATAGTATCAGTACCGCTCTAACCCCAGCTTCTGTGTGGAGGTTTTGTGATAGGAGGAAGTTACTTCACTTATTAAATAATTCTGATTTTGAATTTTTTAGTGTCTTACGGTAACGTATGCGTGAGTGCATTAACATACTAATGCTAAATTGCTTTTATCCCCAATCAATCTTATTCATTCTATCAGTACCGCTCCCAATTCATTCATTTAACTGACCCTTAATCATACAGTTATTTGCACAAGGTAGTATTTATGACGCCAAAACATCTACCCATCAGCACCACTTGATTTATTACAACAATCAACCAATATCCTCCTAATCGTGCAAGGCTTTAAGTCCTTGCCAAGTCACCTACCATGTACACTATTGATGAATTGAACTTGAAGTTATTGCCAGACCTTCAAGCTATCGCCAAAAAATTTAAAGTTCCGAATATCGTTAAGCTAAGTAAAAAAGAGTTGGTTTATCGGATTTTGGATCAGCAAGCCACTATACCAAGTAAAGAAACTACTACACTCAACCAAGACCCAATGGAGAAGAATGAGAAGCGAAGTATCAAAAAAGCGGTTGTTGAAACCGATGACAATAACTCTTCGCCTCGCCAAAAACGCCAACGCATTAAGCGTGAAGACGAGGAAATAAACACAAAAAAACCTCTTTTCAAGAAAAAACCTATCTTGGCAGAACAGCCTACGGAGAAAGAAGAGTCTTCTATGAATTTGTCTCTTGATACGGCTGATTTTGACACATTTGTCACAAATGAGGAGCCTACTGCCGATGAGTTGCTGGGGCTTGATGTGACCCCTGAAATAGTCCAGAAAACAGAGGTTGTTGCACCCGTTACAAATGAAAATCGTGAGGAACAAGCCAACAAAACCAATATAAACCCCAGTACATTTAACTACCGTAAAAACTATAACCAGAATGTTCGGGAATTTGATGGACTAATTGAGAACGAAGGCGTACTCGAAATTATGCAAGATGGTGGTTATGGGTTTTTGCGCTCGGCAGACTACAACTATTTGGCTTCACCAGATGATATTTATGTGTCGCCGTCGCAAATTAAATTGTTTGGCCTCAAAACGGGTGACACCGTGCGGGGAGCAATACGCCCCCCAAAAGAAGGCGAAAAGTATTTTGCCTTGCTACGGGTCGAAAACGTAAACGGTAAGTCCACTGAGGAGATTCGTGACCGGATACCTTTTGAATACCTTACTCCGCTATTCCCCGACGAAAAACTGCATTTATTTACTCGCCCTGATCAAATGTCCACCCGCATTTTGGATTTATTTGCCCCCATTGGCAAAGGACAGCGTGGTATGATTGTGGCACAGCCCAAAACAGGTAAAACTGTTTTGTTAAAAGAAATTGCTAACTCTATTTCAAGAAATCACCCCGAAGTATTTTTAATCATTTTGCTCATTGACGAACGCCCCGAAGAGGTAACTGATATGCAGCGAAGTGTTCGTGCCGAAGTAATTAGCTCTACCTTTGACGAACAAGCCGACCGCCACGTAAAAGTAGCGAGTATGGTACTCGAAAAAGCCAAACGCATGGTAGAGTGTGGTCACGACGTGGTTATTCTGCTCGATTCCATCACCCGCTTGGCTCGTGCGTATAATACTGTGGTACCTTCGTCGGGCAAGATATTGTCGGGTGGGGTTGATGCCAACGCTTTGCACAAACCCAAGCGGTTTTTCGGAGCAGCTCGTAATGTAGAGAATGGCGGCTCACTCACCATCATTGCCACCGCCTTAATTGAAACGGGTTCTAAAATGGATGAGGTGATTTTTGAAGAATTTAAAGGAACTGGTAACATGGAACTTCAACTTGACCGCAAGCTGTCGAACCGCCGTATGTTCCCTGCTATTGACATAACGGCTTCGGGTACTCGCCGTGAAGACCTACTCATGGACAAAGACACCCTGGCTAAGATTTGGATTCTAAGAAAATATATGTCTGACATGAACCCAATTGAGGCAATGGAGTTTTTGCAAGAGAATATGAAAGGTACACGCAGCAATGAAGAATTCTTACTTTCGATGAACCGATAAAATTCTGACATTGCAATGGTTTAACTAATTGAGAGAAATCTACTGATTTCTTGGAGTTTATGTATTTTATTTTTTAAATTGGATGACTTTTAGACACGGCCCTCCGTCTAACAGTCGTCCATTTTTTTTAAACCCCTAACTCCAGACCTAATGAACAGCAAAACCCCTTGGTGGATTGCGCTCGTCCTTTGGATGGGTGGCTCTACTTATTGGCATGTTTGCCAAGTAAAGCAACTATGCTACGACGCTGGCACGCCCGTTCAGACTGATTCAACCGCTGTTACCCCACCTTCGCCTGACAGTACAGCCCTCCCTGCTGATACGGCCTCTCTGCCTCCCAGCACCGAAGAGAAGTTAGCTGCTAAGGAAAAATACGAATCGGTATTTGACCCTATTATCTTGTATTGTAATTATGGCAAAACCGACTACATCCGAACTACAGAAAATAACAAATTTGTAGCCGAAGCCCTATCCTATTTAGCCGAACACAAAGACAAGAAATTACTTGCCACGGGGCACGCCGACAATGTAGGAGCCGACGAGGTGAATATGCGCCTCTCGCTCAAACGTGCCGAAGGCGTAAAGGCCGAATTGGTAAAGGCTGGGATACCAGCAGACCAGATTGTGACCGAAGCCAAAGGCGAAACCATGCCAAAAGAAACAAATGATACACCTGAAGGACGCAAAGCAAACCGCCGAGTAGAATTGGTGGTGCAGTAACCCTCTTACCCACAAAACCCATACAATTATGTATCAACACTTTAACCCTTGGGCAAACCCCAGTGCTTGGTGGCAGCATATCTTGATGCTGGTGGTAGCGGCTATTCTTGGCTACATTATTGGCTACATTAGCCGTAAAAGCGAAATTGGAGCTTTAGAAGCAGAACTTGCCAGCCTCGATACCGACCTTAATGATTGCCTCAGTAGTCAAAAAATAAGCAATAGAACTACCAACCAGCCTACTGAAGTGGCAAGTGTGTCTGAGCCATTGATAGCAGTGCCTCTTGTGCCACCTACACCAGATGACCTCAAAATAGTAGAAGGAATAGGTCCTAAGATTGAGCAACTTTTTAACTCAAAGGGCATTTATACTTTTGCACAATTGGCCGCCACAGATTCCGCTCTGCTCAAAAAGTATTTAGATGGTGCTGGCCCCAACTACCGCATCCATGACCCCGCTACATGGCCACAACAATCTGCCTTGGCACGAGATGGCAAGTTAGAAGAACTCCAAAAATGGCAAGATGAGTTGAAAGGAGGAAAAAAAGAATAGCCGGCTTTACTAATTAAGACTTAAACCATTGATAACCATGATATTACTACAAACTGCTTTGAGCCAAAATACGCTAATGGCTTTAATAGAAGCACTTCTGTTGCTGGCAATTGCAGCCTATATTGGTTGGTGGCTTGCCCGCCGTACCCTTGGTGTTGAGATTGACGGGCTAAAAACGCAAATAGCCGACAAACGAGTTGCACTGAATGATTGTCGCAAGTCGAGGGTTTTTGTACAATCCGAAATCCAACCTATAGCCATTACACCGCCCACGTCGTCTATTCCAGGCGTTACTACGTTTGTGCCAATCGAACCACTTTCAAACGACATCCCTGATGATTTGAAAGTAGTAGAAGGCATTGGCCCTAAAATTGAAGGGCTTTTACACACGGCAGGTATTAGAACATTTAGGCAATTAGCGGCCACTGAGCCTGCTAAAATTACTGAAATTTTGAGGGAAGCCGGTTCTCGTTTTCAAATACACGACCCAGCTACATGGCCTAAACAAGCAGAATTAGCAGGGGAAGGTAAATGGGATGAACTCCAAAAATGGCAAGATGAATTGAAAGGCGGAAAGTAACATGAAATAGAAGTCAGATGTAAGAGGTAAGTGCCGACCGTGCTGTAATAAATAACGCAATGGTTTACTTTTCTCTTACATCTTACTTTAATCAGTGCCGAATTTCTCTTGTTTTGCGTTCCTCAATAGCTCCTGTTAGCGAAAGCCGAACAGTATCGAGGCGAGCATCTTGCATGGTAAGTACTTGAAACGTAAACGGAGGTACCAACACAATCTCATTTACTTCGGGTAAGTCTTCATTGGCTGTAATAATTAGCCCACCCAGGGTATCATAGTCGCCTTCCGGTAAATTCCAGCCGTATTTTTCGTTTAAATAATCAATTTCGAGCCGAGCCGAAAGTTCGTAGGTTTTATCGTCTATTTTCTTTTCTGACCATTCCTCCGAATCATCGTATTCATCGTGGATTTCACCAAAAATTTGCTCCATTATGTCTTCGAGGCTCACAAGCCCCGAAGTACCCCCAAATTCATCTACAACCACGGCTACGCTTTTGCGCTCGGCACTAAGCTGAACCATGAGATCTGGCGCAGGCATGGCTTCTGACACAATCATGATGGGTGTTAAGATACTCTTGATGTCTTTAGGTTTTTTGAACAAAGCCAACGAATGGCAATAGCCCAGCACGTCTTCGATGGTGTCTTTGTAAATCAATACTTTGGAGTGTCCACTTTCCACAAAAGTCTTGCGTAGGTTTTCGATAGTATTGTCAATATCAATAGCGACAATGTCTGTACGGGGTATCATACAGTCCCGTACTTTCACTGCTTTGAATTCAAGCGCATTGTTAAAAATCTTGGTGTCCACCTCTGCTACTTCCTCCTCTTTATTATCACTCTTATTGAGGTTTTTGATGTAATTATTCAAATCTGTAAGCCCAAAAGACACTTTATTTTCTGAATAATCGAGCCGTAACACATTAGTAATGAACCATTTTGATAAATTTACGATAACATAAACCAAGGGAGACATGGCATAATAAACCAACCATATCGGAATGGCAAGTACCTCCAAAAAGAAGTCAGGGTTAAGCAAAAAAACACTTTTAGGTGTAAACTCAGCCAATGCCAAAATGATGATGGTAGCAATGATAGAGGGTACCACAATTTCGACAACTTCACCATTCAAGAATTGCAAAGAATCAGGCAAATTTGCCAAAAGCGGTTGAAAGTAATGATGTAGGAATCCTTCCATGTATATTCCATACAGCACCAATGCCAAAGTATTGCCAATGAGCATGGTTCCGATAAACCGAGAGGATTGCTTTAAAAACTTAGAAACAATAGTACCCGTAAGCACACCTTGCTTGGCTTGCAGCTCAAAGTAGAGTTTGTTGGCCGAAACATAGGCCATTTCAACACCAGAAAAGAACGCCGAAGCCAGTATTGAAATTAAAATAATAGTAAACTCCTGAGAGTCCATGCGGTAGGTAAGGATGATTTGAGGATGAATATACTAACAAAAAACTAAAGATGTCTGGTAAGGAATTTGAAAATTTGTTGATTTAAAAATTTGAAAGTCAATCTATCTTTGGACAATTCACTCTTGTTAGTTGCTTTTCAATAACTAATCAACTGATTTTTAAATAATTAGAAAATTGAAAATTCAAAACGAGCGAATCTTCTATCTTTTTAAGAAAACAAAATGCAGTTCTTATTTTTTTGTCTTTTTATTTTTTGCAGTTGCAGATGACTTTAAATCTTTTGCTGTTTCTTCTGCTTTAATACGATTGTTTTTAACATATTGAAATGCCATGAGGCAAACAATAGAAAACATTACCCAAAAATAACTGGCTTTGAGCGGAATCCCCTGAAAAACCTCTCCTACCCAAATGACAAAAAAACCTACTGCTGCCGAAAGCAGTAAGGTTTCTTTGAGGGTAAAGCCATTTTCGCCGATTTTCATGTTTTATGCCAATTTAGTTTCACCAAATCTACGCCACATTGCCAAGGCCATGCCTACCAACATCACAGCTATACCAATCCAAAGTAAATTGATAAGGGGTTTTTCGTGGGCTTTAATCACAACATAATCACGTTGGGTAGCATTCACTGCAAACGTAAATTTTCCAGTTTTAGGATCAATATTATCAAAACGAATGCGCAGACCCAATTCTTTGTTTATCAGCGGCTTACGGCCAACCATTCCGTCTTTTATTACATAAGTTGGGCTAAGTTCTACAATTCGGTCTTTGTCCAAAACACGAATCATGGCTTTCACAGCGGCATCGCCTTCTCCGAGTTTTAGTTCATCAACATCTGTTGTTCGCACCACACCATCCAACACGGCTACGTAGTCGTTCACAAAGAAAGTATCTTGCATTGCTACAGTAAAGGTTTCCGTTTTGCCCCATTCGGGTTCGGCAGTGGGTAGGGGTGCATCTGTTACTTGCGTGTAAATGTCTCGTTTCCATTCGTGACGTAGTGCTGGCGAAGCGGCATTGCCCATTCTTGGATTGATTTGAACTCTTGGGAAGAGCGAAAATATTTTCCCAGTTGGCTCACGGTACTCAATTTCGTAGTAAAAATTCTCAGGAAAAACTTCGAGTGTATCGCCTTTTTTGTGGTAAGTCGTGCCATTTTGCACAAGATCTTGTTTGGCGACTGCCTTAAAATCGCCTTCAATTACCTGCAGGGATTCTTCGGGCAAATAATTAGGCATGTCTCGAGCCTCGAGGCGTTTGCCTTTGTAGGTTATCAAATATTTGTCTAATTGTTGTGGGCGATTGAGCCACAGCAACTGATTATCTGTATTTTCTTGCGAACTGGCTTCTTTGAAAATAATCAATCCAGACGAATTTTGTGAAACAACTTTGGAATATCCTGCCGAAAACAAAATACCCAACAACATCAGTGCAACACCTACATGAGAGATGGCTCCTCCTGATAAAGTCACCTTTTTGCGAAGAATAGCCAAAATAATACTCCCATTTGCAATTACTGAAAATATAGCTGCCGTCAACAAAGCAATATAAATGGGATTTGTTACACTGCCCGTTGAAATTACAATGGCACTCACAATAAAAGTAAGCATGAGCGGTGTTGAAAGTGCTTCAAATGCACCAAGATTAAATTTAGCCAGAAAGTTAGATTGATGTACTTTCTCTTCATTTCTCACCGGTTGACGCACAGGAACAGCTTTAATTCGGTTCCACCAAAAATACTGCCCTACACCCGACACTATGGCAATTGCCACAAAAAACCAAAGTTGAAATTTGGTGTAATGCTCAATTTGGTCGGCAGGCAAGGCTAATTTTGATTTAATTCCCAAATTCTCAAAAATAGCATTATAAACTGGTATTGAGGTAGTTACGATTACTTGAAAACCAGCCAAACACAAAATAGTAGCGCCAACAAATATCCAAAACTCACGACTATAAGTAGATAGTTCTTTGGTATCGGATGGGATTTTTTTCCAGTTTTTTACCAATAGCCCGATAGAAACAAGCGTAAAGAAAAGTAAATATAGCAATAACTGACCCGAAAGACCTAAGTCTGTAAAGGAGTGAACCGAGGCATTTCCCAAAATGCCGCTTCGTGTCAAGAACGTAGCGTACAAAATGGTAATAAACATGGTGATAACCAGAATAATAGAGGTGCGAAGTGCCGTTTTGTTGGTATTGTAGATGAGCATTGTGTGCAGTGAAGCTACCAAAATAATCCACGGAACATACACAGCATTTTCGACAGGATCCCAGTTCCAGTAACCGCCAAAATTGAGCGTTTCGTAAGCCCAAATTGCTCCCATGATAATACCTGCCCCTAAGATAAAAATTGCAAACAATGTCCAGGGTAAGGCAGGGCGAATCCATTCTTTGAACTTACCCAGCCACAAGCCTGCTATACAAAAAGAGAATGGCAACAAAGTAGCAGCAAATCCCAAAAATAAAGTTGGTGGGTGAATTACCATCCAATAGTTTTGGAGGAGTGGGTTGAGTCCGTTTCCATCTTTGGGAATAAAGTCAGCTTGCATTTTCCAGACAGGCAAATCTGGCATGGCTTCTTTGAGCAATAAAAATGGTGAAGAGCCAACTTTGAAAACATCGAAAAAGATAACCCCCAGAATCATGGAACATAGAAATGCTTGTACGCTGGCGAAAATAGCCATAACGGGAGATTCCCACGACACCACACCCACCTTTCCGTCTCCAGAAGAACGGGTCGTTCTTTTCTGCAAAAAGAGAAAGGCTATACCCAAAATAACATGCCAAAAAATCCAAAGAAGAAAGCTACCTTCCTGATCTTGCCAAAAGCTTGAGATGGTGTATCCCAAAGGCAAAGCCAACGATGAGTTGTCGTAGGCGTAATGATATTCAAAATAATGATTGTAAATAATCCAATAAAGGCACAAAACAATACCAAACACTGCTGCACCATGTACATAAAATGCAATTCGAGCGAATTTCTTCCACTCAATACCTTCGGGCTTTTCTCGAAGCCGTGTTGCTTGAAAATAACCAACCGCAGCAACCAGCGACGATACAAATGCCAAAATAATACTAAAATGCCCTGCATTACCTACAAAAAGATGGTATTGATTCATCGGTCAGTTTACGTTTTTTAGTTTACAGTTTACAAGTATGCATTCAGACAATACAAGATTCTTGACCCTGCCAAATGTAAACTGTAAACGGGGTATAAGCCTTACACTTTGGGCACAGGAGCATTATATTTTGACGGGCATTTAAGCAATACTTTATCGCATTTGAATACCTCGCCTTCCATTTTGCCAATTATCACCACTTGTTCCGACTTGTCCATATCTTGCGGCTTGGGTTGGTTCAATATTACTTTTTGCTCTCGGTGAAGGGTATCTACCAACACAAATTCAAAATAATTGGCGTTCACAGCAGGGTCATAGTTCATGCCTACAATGTTGCCTTGTGCGTCTTTTTTGAGTTTACCCACTACGTGAACTTTGTCGCCGTCGCCGTTTTTGGCCATTTTTTCGGCTTCACCAAAATCTACATAGGTGCTGGCATCGCCTGCCATACTCATCACGATAAAAATGGCAATAGCGATAACCGCAATGCCAAAAAGATGTATTTTTTTCATGGTTTAGCTATTTTTTTATTTCTTTCTCTAACTTGGTAATCTTTCGGTCCAGATTAACCAAATAAACAATAAGCCCCAAAAAGACAATGACAATAACAGCAATAACGACCCAAATTTTGCCATCAGCTCGCAGTTGATCAGCCATTTCAACGTCTTGTTGAGCAAAGAGGTTTGTTGAAACCAATAAAAATAATAAAATACTCAAAAATTTTCGCATGGTAATTTAGTCTTCTTGGTTAATAAGTTGAATCCGCCGGAGGCGGATGCGCAAGGTTGAAATCCAGATACCCAATAAAGTGAAACCAATTACGGAAGGATAAAAAATCATCCGCATGTGGTTGTCCATGTCATACGAACCAAAGGCAGGATTCCCGCCATTGCCTGGGTGCAAAGAGTCAGTCAGTCGAGGTAAAATAAAGATAAGCGGGATAAATACAGCAAAAGCAAATATATTGTAAATAGCTGATATTCTGCCTTTTCGTTGTTCGTCGGTGATTGAACCTCTCAGCAACCAATAGGCCAAATAAATCAACATTCCAGCGGCTGCCGACAAGATTTTGGGGTCTTTGGGGAGTGGGTCGCCCCAAGCATAATTGCCCCAAATAGCCCCTGTAATATAGCCCAGCAAGCCAAACACTAAGCCTGTATTAGCGTATTCAGATGATTGTATATCAAAATCTAACTGATTGGTTCGGAGATACTTAAAAGCAAACCAAGCCGACATGGTCATCACGCTAATCATTCCAAACCAAAGCGGTACGTGAAAATACACATTCCGAATGGTTTCGTTAAGAATAGGCAAACGTGGTACGTCATTGAGTAGCCCGAACACAATAACATAGAGCAAAATGACAACGGTTAAGGCTTTCTGCCAAAGTTTTTTCATAAAAACAATCTATTAGTACTCAACTCCTCCACAAATACGGGAACAAAATTACGCTCAAAACCAATACGATGGCATCAATTGCTAAAAGTGTGGCGATTTCGTTCCAACTTTCGCCTCTATCTAAGCCATCTAAGGCATTTTTGGCTACTTTCATCAACATTAATAGCATGGGTAACAATACCGGAAAGCTCAATACTGCCATGAGTGTTGCGCTATTTTCGGCTTTTGAAGCAATGCCAGCCACTAAGGTAAGTGTGCAAGCAAAACCAATTGCACCAAAAAAAATACAGGTCAAATACATCAGCAAATCACCCACGGGGTTGCCCATTACGAAAGCATAAAAAGTAAAACCCGTTAGTGACAAAAAGAGCATTAACAAGGTATTGTAGATGATTTTTGCCAGAATGATGGCTTCTGCACTTGCTAAGGTATATAGGTACAATTGCCGCCCAAACCGCTCTTGTGTAAAACTTTTAGCCACAGCATTAACCGCAGTGAACACCATAATAATCCAAAACAGTGTATTCCAGGTAACTGGAGTGAGTTCGTTACTACGCAATTTGAAACTCAAATAGCAAACAAACACGGTACTCACTACATATAACAACATGCCATTGATGGCGTAACGCTGCCGCCATTCTAAGCGAATTTCCTTATCAATTAGTGCTCGTAGCTCTTGCAAATGCGGACTCAATTTAACGTAACGAAAATTTATAGTTGGATATCATGCACAAAGGTACTTCTCAATTGACCCCGTTGGTTAATTTATCTCAAAAATATCCAATTGAATAAGTAAAATAACCTAACATTGTCAGAAAAAAAGATGATTTTAATCAATCTTATTGAAATTGACCTTCGTAAATTTTTTAGTACGCTTAAACCTTTTTTATTTTGCAACTGTTTAAATTGAGTCTAAATAAGTTTTTCAACCCGCTTATCCACCGTGTTGTTTCATAACGGATAAAGCTAACCAACAAGTTATGCGGAATGTGGCTGATTTGAAAATTGGAGAAAAAGCAATCGTTAAAGGATTTACAGATTCAGATCTCACGCTCAAACTCTTAGAAATGGGCTGTTTGCCCGGTACTGAAATTGTGCTGAACTGGATAGCCCCACTTGGAGACCCCCTTGGTATTCAGTTGGGAGATTATTGCTTGTCGTTACGCCAAGAAGAAGCCATTACTGTACTAATTGCCAAGTAATATCCATTTTGAAAAAAATACCAACCATCGTTTTAGTCGGCAATCCAAATTGTGGAAAATCGTCGCTGTTTAACCAGTTGACGGGTTTACGACAGAAAACAGGAAATTTTGCAGGTGTAACTGTTGATAAAAAAACAGGCGTTTGTCAATTAGATAAACTAACCTCCGCTTCTATTATTGACTTGCCTGGTACATATAGCCTCTACCCCAAGTCGTTGGACGAACAGGTGGTGCTGGACGTACTTGCCAACCCACAAAACGAAGACTATCCCAATGTAGTTGTTGTTGTAGTAGATGCGTCTAACTTGAAACGTAATCTGTTGCTATTCAGCCAAGTAACCGACTTAGGTTTTCATTGTATTTTGGCACTTAACATGGTGGACGTGGCTGAAAAGCATGGTCTTGATATTGATGCAGACAAGCTTTCGGAACAACTGGGCGTGCCTGTTGTGTTTGTAAATGGCAAAAAAGGCGAAGGGATTGACAACCTAAAATTTGCCATGAGGGGAGAGCTAATAAGTCACGAAGAAAAACGATGGGACACGCTCAAAATCAATGACTTTGACAATGAATTAATCCAAGAAATTAAAACAAAATTCGGAATCGAGAACGACTATTTGGCCATGCTTCATGCCAGCCAAGCCGAGAAGTTCCAATTCTTGAAAAAAGCCCAAAAACAGCAAATAGCAGAGCTAAATCAAAAATACCATTTTGAAAAGTTTGATTTTCAAAGCAAAGAAACTATTCGCCGCTATGAACGACTGAGTAATATTGTAGATGAGGCCGTTATTCTTAAAAGTAATAATGAGGTAAAAGCATTTACTCAAAAATTCGACAAAATTTTACTACACCGAGTTTGGGGGTATTTGATTTTTTTCGCTATTCTTTTCTTGATTTTCCAGTCTATTTTCTCGCTTGCTCAATACCCAATGGATGCTATTGATGCCGGCATAGCCTCCCTTACTGATTGGCTTAAAAACACCCTTCCCCCAAGCAAACTCGCTGATTTACTGACAGATGGCCTACTGGCAGGCATAGGTGGCGTGGTTGTTTTTATCCCTCAAATTGCTTTTTTGACTTGTTTTATAGCCTTGTTAGAAGAATCGGGCTACATGGCACGAGTGATGGTAATAATGGACAAATTGATGCGAAAATTTGGCTTAAATGGGCGTAGCGTTGTGCCACTTATTTCGAGTGTAGCCTGTGCAGTGCCTGCCATCATGTCCACCCGCACCATTACCAATTGGAAAGACCGCTTGGTCACCATCATGGTCACACCGCTGATGAGTTGCTCGGCTCGTTTGCCTATTTACACCATCATGATTGCGCTGGTTGTGCCTCGTGAGAAACTTTGGGGAATCTTTGATTTACAGGCACTTACCTTAATGGGTTTATACTTGATTGGGTTTGTGGCGGCCATTTTATCGGCGTGGGTTATCCAAAAAATTTTACGAATCAAAGAGCGAAGTTTCTTTATTATGGAAATGCCTACCCTACAAGGCCCTCGCCTCTCGCACGTTGGTCTGGCGGTTTGGAACTCAGTGAGAGCCTTTGTAACAGAGGCCGGCAAAGTAATTGTGGCCATTTCAATAATCCTTTGGGTATTGGCTTCTTATGGCCCTGGCGATGCCATTGAGCAAGCCCAAAAACAAGTTATTGCTAATAATCCTACCTTATCACAAAATCAAATAGAGAGTCAATTGGCCTCTGCCAAATTAGAAAACTCGTATGCGGGGCTTTTTGGTAAAGTGTTAGAGCCTGTTATCAAACCTTTGGGTTATGACTGGAAAATTGGCATTGCGCTCATTACGTCTTTTGCCGCACGAGAGGTTTTTGTGGGTACTATGTCCACCATTTACAGCCTCGGTGGTTCCGACGACGACACCGATACGGTGAAAGAACGACTCAAAGCCGAAATCAATCCTGAAACGGGCAAACCCCTTTACACCTCTGCGCTGGCGTTTTCATTGCTTATTTTTTATGCCTTTGCCATGCAGTGCATGAGTACACTGGCCACTACTTACAGAGAAACCAAAAGTTGGAAGTATCCCCTCATCCAACTTTTTTATATGACGGCCTTGGCCTATTTGAGTGCTTGGGGTGTGTATAATTTGATGCAATAAGAAAAAAGCTATCTTTGCTTTATTCAACGTCGGTGAGGTTTGAAACCTCGCCGACGTTATTAAATTGATACGGCCATGCTTGTTCATATATCCTTACGAATCTCCCTCCTCTTCATCGCTTTTTTAACTGCTTTTCAGGCAGTTAGCCAAACTGCATCGTATTTTCCTCCCCCACATACTTGGGCTGAAAAAACACCTACCGAATTAGGCTTAGATGCCGCTAAAATTCGAGAAGCCGTTGCCTTTGCTAAAGCCAGTGAGAGCAAAAATCCACGAAGTATGGAACTCTCTCATTATCAATCATTTGGTAAAGAGCCTTATGGCTATGCAATTGGGCCATTTGCCGACAGGGGTGAGCAAACAGGCATTATTATTTACAAAGGCTATATTGTAGCAAAATGGGGCGAACCTACCCGCTGTGACATTACGCATAGTGTTACTAAAAGTTTTTTGTCGAGTGTAGTAGGCTTGGCTGTGGACAAAGGGCTGATAAAAAGTGTGCAAGATACCGTAGCCAA
>JBGAVQ010000244.1:0-8927 GCA_044228045.1 Spirosomataceae bacterium | reverse complement strand
ACTAAACCCCCATCGGGGCGCATAGGCATCTTTTAGCTCAGTACTCAAATGCGCTATTAGGGCAATGCCGGCTCCATACCATGCAGCTTTTTTGCGAGGGATCCCCGCCCATTCAAAAGCATCGGTATAAAACTCTGAAATCCATACCCCTGACGTGAAATGTGCCACTTTGTCTAAATTACTGGCATACTTTAAATCACTGCCTGGGTCAAAGTGAAAGGCTATTTTTTGTTCTTTCCACCAAGCATTTTTTAAGAATAGATAAGAACCCGAAAATGAGGCAATGGAGGTACCAATGATGATTAAATTTCGCCGCACTCTTACTTTTTTGGGGAGTGTATCTGCTGTTTCTGTCGAATCTATTGATACAGTAACTGGAGTTGAAATGAAACAACTGTCTATGCTTTTAGACATAACCAAGTCATTTCCAAGGTAAAAGAAAAGTAGAGATAATAATAATTTTTTCATTATGCTCTAAATTTACGGGTAAGCAAGGCAATTATAGAGTGCAACTTATCTTTATAGAATAAACTTTTCCTTAGCGAAGGGTCGGTTCGCCGATGCGATTGAAAACCCTTTGCTAAGGAAAAGTTTCAGAAAATGTTCTATCGAATTCTATACTTTAAATGTTTTGGAATGCGTATTTATAGACACTTAGCTGAAAATTTGCTTGACGTATTGTAACGACTTGGGTAATAGTTAATCTATATTGTACTGAACCCAAAGTTGCCAAAAAGTGAATAACTACCCATTACGAACTTTTCATTGCATAACTTCTAAATCGTAACGACAGTAAGGTGGTAATAACCATTACACCACTAATGACCATAAAGGCAAGTTGATACGAATGGGTTTGGTCGAAGATAAACCCAGTGAGAATAGGCTTCCCAAAAACGACCCCGACGACTCAAATGCACTAATAACCCCGTTGATTTTGCCTGCTGATTTCAAGCCAAATGTTTTAACAATCATTACGTTGTAAAGCGTATAGATGCCGCCCCAACTCAGTGCCGTCAGCCCAACTGCATAAAAAATTATTGATTTGTCCATGGTAGCAAAACCCATCACCCCTAATGTCATGCAGAAAGCAGAGGCGGTGAAAACTGCATAGACATTCATGTAGTCTGAAAGGGTAGAAATGATGAATTTGCCAATTAAAGCCAACAAAAAATATAGACTCAATGCCGCCGATGCCGTTTGGGCATCAAAATCAAAGCCTCGCATGTGCAAAAATAAATTTGAAACTACCGCCACAACGCTATAAAAAGTCATAAATCCACAGCCTGAAATCATCCAAAAAACAGGAGTTCTAATGGCATCTTTGAAATCCATCCCTTGGTTAAGTAACGAATGGTTGTCAGTGTGCGCATCAGGATGTTTTTTGAATCTATAAGGTTTTAAACCTAAGTCGCTTGGTGAGCTTCGAACTACCGTTAGAATAATAATAAACAGGATTAAAGGCAGCATGGCAAGCCATTGAAAAGTATCTCGCCAACCAATGGTTTGAATAAAATTTGTAAGGATGTTCGGAAAAATGAACCCACCCAAACTTGTTCCAATTAGCGTAATACCCAAAGCCAAACCCCTTTTGGTATGAAACCAGCTCGAAACCAAAATAATGCAAGGTACTGAACCTGCCGAGATATACGCTAAACCAAAAAGAAAATGAGTAAAATACATGCCCAAAAGCCCTGAAATTTTGCTGAAAACTAAAAAGCCAAGGCCCAGCACAAGTACACCAAATAGCATAACTCGTTTGACTTTAAACTTGTCTATTAACATGCCCGACACCAAAATCAAAACCGTAGCAACCAAGTTGGTGATACTATCTTTTATTTTAAGTTCTGTTCGGGAAATATTAAATTCATTCATCAAAGTTTCGTCGAACACCGAAAGAGAAGAAGTTGTAAGCCCATTCACAACTACCAAAACCAATAATCCCGCCACACAAATTACCCAAGGATAATATTGATTTTTGTTGAAGTTTGGCATAAAGTGGCAAAGTGCTAAGGGTTTTGTAGTAAAAGTACAAAACAGAGCCAAAAAGTTCATAAGCAAACTGATTTAGTAGCTTTTAATAGTGGTTTTGTCTATGTATGAAATGATTCGTCGAGTATTGAGCCAGGAAGTGAAACTTTCTCAAAGAAAACCTATAAATTTACACCTGCACGTTTATTAAAATAGGCGTGACTCATTTGATTTAGGAGCGTTTATCTTGCTGAAGTTGTTTTGGGCAGAGGTGCAAAGCAAAGACAATGGACTAAGCGCAGCCTTAATTTGAGAATATATTGACCAAAAACAGTAGAATGGAAGCAGGCAAATCACGCCGTGATTTTTTAAAAATAGTGGGTTTAGTACCCTTTGTTGCTGAAATAAACAATAGAGAATTTGCTGATAATCAGTATGATTTAATTGTTGTTGGGGCTGGTACTGCCGGAATACCTTGTGCGATTGCCGCCGCCGAAAAAGGTGCAAAAGTGCTGGTGATTGAAAAGGCAGAACAAGTGGGAGGAACATTGCACCTCACAAGCGGTCACATGAGCGCTGGCGGAACCAAACACCAAATGGCTCATAAAACAGTGGATACACCACAAGCCCATTTTGATGATGTAATGCGGATTTCAAAGAAAACTGCACCAGAGGCATTGGTACGATTAGCTACTGATGAAGCTCCCAAAACCATTGATTGGCTCGATTCACTTGGTTTTGAGTTTGCTCCCGAATCACCACTTATTGATTATGGACAAGTGCCCTACCAAGTAGCTCGCACCCAGTTTGGTAAAGAAGCCGGCAAGTCAATTTTAAAAGTGCTTTTACCGCAGTATGAAAAATACACAGCAACGGGGCACATTAACACTTTGTTAAATCACAAATTGGTTGATTTACTCAAAAAAGGTAGCAAAGTTATTGGTGTCAAAGTAGCAAACGAAGTAGGAGAGAAGGACTATCTTGCTAAAAGTGTGGTTCTTACAACAGGTGGATATGCGGCTAATTCAACAATGTTCGCAGAGAAACATGTAGTCAAAAACCGACTGGTTTCGTCGGCTGCTCTGACTTCGATGGGTGAGGGAATTCAGGTTGCTGAAAAACATGGGGCTCAGTTTTGGAATGCTGATAAACATAATTCGAGTCTGGGTGGTTTGGAAGAGGAACCTAATTCAGGAAGAGCAGATTTTTTGTCGGCTTGGGCCATGGTTTCTTCCACATTGGCTCGTCCTGCCAAGGAAATCTACGTCAATTCGTATGGGGTTAGATTTATGGATGAATCTAACCCAGACCCTGATTATCGAGAAAATATTGTTTCTAAACAGCCAGGGGCAAAATTTTGGATTGTGTTTGACCAAAATATTCTTTTTCAAAACCCTAATAATACCCTGGTAGCAAAGTGGGACTATAACAGGCTTTACCAAGAAGCCTTTCGAGGTCGCTGTGTTTGGTATGGTAACAATATCGAAGAATTAGGAAAGAAAACAGGTCTGCCCATCGAAACACTAAAACGGACTTTAGCTGACTACAATCAAATGGTGGCCGAAGGACTGGATATTGATTTTAACCGAACCAAAGAATCATTGCAAGCAATGCCGCAGGGGCCATATTTTGCAGTTTTAACTTATGCAAGCTCGCTTGTTTCGTATGGAGGATTAGCAATAAACGAAAAACTACAAGTACTTGACAAACAGAATAAACCAATCCCTAATTTATACGCTGCTGGTGAAATAATAGGCGCAGGAGCCACCACTGGAAACACGTTTTGTAGTGGAATGTTACTCACACCAGCGTTAAGTTTTGGAAGGCTTTTAGGTAAATTATTGGTTTGAAAATGAGATTCTAAATAGTAAATTTGTAATAGAACTCAGTAGTACTTCAAAACCTCATAATTAAAACCATCGCATACGATTAAGTCTCTTATTTCGTTTATTACCGCAGGGTGTAGTGCTTGCTTACCTTTGCTTAAAGCTTGTCAGATTAGATCATTTTACTTAAATAATCATGTCCCCAAAACACATTCTTTCTCTTGCTTCTATTTTCTTACTTGTCGGCATTACCAACGCACAGTCGGTCTCACAAGAAGTCGTGAAAGCCAAAGCCCCCATCAATTGGTTTAATTTGGACCAAAAAGAAGATAACATCCTCGGAATCAGTACCGAAAAGGCTTATAGAGAAATACTTCAACGCAAGAAATCACGACCAGTTGTAGTTGCTGTTATTGATTCGGGAGTGGACATTAACCATGAAGATTTGCAAGGTAAAATCTGGACAAACCCCAAAGAAGTTGCTGGCAATGGCCAAGATGACGATAAGAATGGTTATGTAGATGACCTTAACGGCTGGGATTTTATTGGTGGTAAAGATGGTAAAGATGTAATACATGATTCAATGGAGCTTACCCGTCAATTGGCTCAATTAGGCAAACGTTTTAATGGAAAAACGGAGGCTGACATTCAATCAACTGATAAAGCAGATTTTTTGCGGTATCAGTCTATCAAAGAGTGGTACGAAAAAAAATACAACGAAACAAAAAAGTTATTTGAACCTTACAAAGAAATTAGAGAAGTGTTTCATTTGGCTACCGAAATACTTCAGCAAAAAGCTGGTCTGAAAGAAATTACACTTGAAAATGTTAAAAAGGTTCAGTCCGACGACGACAAAGTAAAATATGCCAAGCAAGTTTTAGAATATTATTTGGCAGAAGGCATCACACAAAAAGACTTGGATGATGGCTACGAAGAACTATCGGCTCAATTGGAATATGGCTATAATTTAGAATATGATTCTCGCAGTATTGTGGGTGATAATTATGCCGATTTGACTGAGAAAGGCTATGGAAACAACGAGGTGACAGGCCCAGATGCCATGCACGGCACGCACGTGTCGGGAATCATTGGTGCCAATAGAGCAAATGAAATTGGTATAAAGGGAATTTGCGATAATGTTAAAATTATGGCCATTCGAGTTGTTCCTAATGGCGACGAACGAGACAAAGATGTAGCAAATGGTATTAGATATGCAGTTGATAATGGTGCTCAAATCATCAACATGAGCTTTGGGAAGTCGGTTTCGCCTAATAAAGAAGTGGTTGATGCTGCTGTAAAATATGCAGAGTCAAAGGGGGTATTGTTGGTTCATGCAGCTGGCAATGACTCCGAAGATTTGGATACAAAACCTAATTTTCCAACTCAAAAAATGGCTGATGGTTCATCAGTTTCAAACTGGATTGAGGTAGGTAACTCGTCTTGGCAGGAAGGCCCCCAAGCCGTCAACGAAAGTTCAAATTATGGCAAAGAAAGTGTAGATATTTTTGCTCCGGGAAGTGATATTTATTCAACTACGCCCAAATCTACCTATGAAAGCCACAGTGGTACAAGCATGGCGGCACCCGTAGTGGCTGGTGCAGCGGCGTTGTTAATGTCGTATTTCCCTAATTTAACTGCTGTTCAGGTCAAGAAAATATTGTTAGAAACCGCCGTCAAACCCAAGATGAAAGTGTATAAGCCTGGGTCAGACGACGAAATTGATTTTGGTAAGTTGTCACGAACTGGCGGCATTGTTAATATTTATGAGGCTGTCAAAAAAGCTGAATCATTCACTAAAAAATAAATTCATCTGTTCCACCTCAAATCAACTAATAAAAATGAAAAATTCACTTTTTATTGTTACAGCTGTTTTGTTATTTTCAATGGGTGCAAGTGCTCAAACGGGTCAACTTTTGCAGTCCACCAAAGACATATTTAATTATTCGGGGGCAACAGGTGCCACAAACCCCATTAACTTGGGCAATACTTTTCAAACCATTTATGGCAAGCCGCTTCCGCCTGCCGAAGTAATAGGTGATAATTTTTTAGACACTACTTTTGCCAAAGGTCGGCTCGTTTTGTTTAAAGACTCTACTGTTTATGGTGGAATCCCCTCTCGCCTTGACTTAAAAAATGATTTAATTGAAATTCAAACTGACCAAGGGCTTCGGGTTTTAGATGGCTTTCGTATCAAACTTTTTGTGTTAGACTACCCTAACGGAAGTTCTCGGTTGTTAGTGAATACCAAGAATTTTAAGTTTGAGGAGCAAAGCCCCAATGGATTTTTGGAGGTATTGACCAGTGGAATCATGACATTTGGCGTGTATAATCGCATTTGGGTTAGGCAGCCAACTTACAATGCCAGCTTGGGTTCTGGTGACCCCAATATTAAAATAATGAAAGAGAAAGATTATTACTACATTAAAGGAAATCAGGCTGTAAAATTTTCGTCAAGCAAAAAAGCATTGTTGGGAATTTTTGAGAATAAAAAGCCAGAAATGACTACTTTTTTTAGCGAAAACGACTTAAACTTCAAGAATCCAGCAGACATTGCCAAGGCGTTTGCTTATTACAATACTTTAAAATGATTCTGGTTTATTCTCGAGGCAAGGTGTAGGATGTAGGTAAGAGCTATGAAGTAAGAGGGGTTGGAAGAAACAATGAAAATTTTGGGAAGTTGGTGATAAAACTCTAATTTGGGATTTATTCACTTCTTATACTCATTAGATGATACAACCTGCTTTTGAAGTAGCCATAATTGGTGCTGGTTTTGCTGGTTTAGCTGCTGCGATTCGGCTCAAACAAGAAAATCGAAATTCGTTTATCATTTTTGAGCGAGCTGCTGAGGTAGGCGGCACTTGGCGAGACAACGTTTACCCAGGTTGTGCTTGTGATGTACCTTCGCATTTGTATTCATATTCTTTTGAGTTGAATCCTAAATGGTCACGAGCGTATTCTACCCAACCCGAAATACTGGCTTACATCAAAGGTTGTGTAACTCATTATCAGCTCGAAAAGCAAATTAGGTACAATACTGAAATTACAAAACTTCAATTTATTGAAAGCGAAGGACATTGGCTCTTGAGTTCAGACGATGGTTATTCTACAATGGCCCGAATCGTTATTTCGGCAACTGGGCCACTCAATCGCCCAAATTTGCCCAACATCAAAGGGCTTGATTCTTTCAAAGGTACAGTCTTTCATTCGTCAAATTGGAACCACAAATTTGACCTTACCAACAAAAAAGTGGCTGTCATTGGTACGGGAGCAAGTGCTATTCAGTTCATACCTCAAATTGCCCCTAAAGTAGTACAACTCACTATTTTTCAGCGAAGTGCACCATGGGTTACACCTCGCATGGATAGAAAATTGACCAATTTTGAGCATTCACTTTATAAAGCCATTCCGGGCGTGCAACGCTTAATTCGGGCTTTTATTTATTGGATTCTTGAACTTAGGGGGCTGTCGCTGTTAGGCAATGAAGCATTTAACCGCTTTGGCGCAAAAATGGCTAAAAAGCACTTAGAAAATGCGATAAAAGATCCGATTCTTCGAGACAAACTCACACCGCATTACAAAATGGGCTGTAAGCGAATATTAGTTTCTGATGATTATTATCCTACTTTCAATCGAGAAAACGTAAGCCTTCATACTGACGGAATCCGTGAAATTACCCCAACATCTATAATTGATGAAAAAGGTGTTGAGCATGAAATAGATGCCATCATACTTGGAACTGGATTTGTAGCTGCCGAAATGTTGTTGGATACCAAAATGATTGGCCTCAACAAAAGAGATTTATTAGCCGAATGGCTCGAAGATGGACCAGAGGCGTATTATGGTATCACAGTTTCGGGTTTTCCACACCTGATGTTTTTGGTTGGTCCCAATACAGGACTGGGGCATAATTCCATCATTCACATGATTGAGTCGCAGGTTAATTACATTATTGACTTCTTGAAATTATTAGATAAAAAAGGTTTTAATGCTGTTTTAGATGTTAAACCAGCCATTCAAACCGAATTCAATCGCAAAATTCAAGATGAATTAACAGGTACGGTATGGGCGTCTGGTTGCAAAAGCTGGTATCAAACAGACAAAGGTAAGAACACAAGCATTTTTCCAGGGCTTACAGTTCGGTACCGAAGAGAAACCAAAAATGTAAACCCTGCTGATTACCAACAAATTAAACTGACTGATATGATTAAAGCATAACCACTACTGCTTTTTAATACCTTCCCAACACATATTAAATCCGGCTGTTAGGTTTTGCATATCAATGAGCATCTCATTGTTGAGGTGCAGGCGTACCAAAGCGTGCACTTGTGCCTGAACCAAAGCCCATAGCAAGCGTGTAGGCATATCTCGTAACTGCATGGTAATTACCCCTTTACGAATAAAGTCAATTACAGGCTGATTCACCTTGTTCTGCTCGTCTCTGTCAAGTTTAGCTATAAAAGGAGACGTAGAATATTGTTCTAAAAACAGATATTCTTTGGGGTGTTTGAGGTAATATTCGTATAAACTAAAGTAAAATTTTCGGAAGCGTTCTCGGTAACTCAAACTCGACTCCATATCAAGCTGAATAGAGTCATAGATATTTTTTCGCACAATCACGTACAATTCTACAATCAATTGGTCTTTACTATCAAAATAATGGTAAATTGTACCGGCTGCAACACCTGCTTTTTTGGCTAATTCCGACATCGGAGAGGAGTGAAATCCATTGTTTGAAATCAGTTCAAGGGTTGCTAAAAAAATAGCTGATTTTTTGTCTTTTATCATGCTGTCGTTATTAGTTCAACAAAACCGGGGTAAGAATTTTAAATTTACCCAGATAATAATGCTACATTTATGAATACTGTTTGGCAATCACACCGGATAGCTCCATGACATATAGGCATTATTTAGCCCAAATATAGGCAACCGTTTTGTCTTTTGCGTTATGATGGCTTTTTAAAAAAGGACGGATACCATTGCTGTATGAGTATGAAAAAGTTTGGAGAAGCATTTAAAAGTGATAAAAATCAGAATTTTTCATAACTACTTTCTTCGAAATGATTTGTGGGTTGACTGCTACCCTCAGCAAAAAAATACTATGTTTGAGCTAATTTCACGTGCAAGCAAGTATGC
>JBGAVQ010000243.1:0-8785 GCA_044228045.1 Spirosomataceae bacterium | reverse complement strand
CAATTTGAGACCAATTTTTGGGGGACGATAAAACTTACCAATGAGTTGTTGCCGACTTTTAGAAAGCAGCGATTCGGTAAAATAATAACCATTGGTTCTATAATGGGCTTGCTCAATTTCCCCAATGCAGCTTATTATGGTGCTTCAAAACATGCCTTAGAAGGATATTTTAAAGCGTTGAGATTTGAGTTAAATGACTTCAATATCAAAGTAGCAATGGTTGAGCCCATGGCCTTCAAAACCAACCTTTTAAGCGGTTCGGTTGCAGTGGCAGGCAAAATAGACGACTACAACACTTATCGAAATAAAATAGCAGCATTTGCAAAGAATTTATTTGAAAATGCTCCCGAACCCACGCCCGTTATTGACACCCTCGTCAAATTGGTGGAAGATAAAAACCCCAAATTCAGTCATCCTGTTGGGAAAGGTGCATCGGTTTTTCTGGCGATTCAGCATTTTGCCTATAAAACATTTGAAAACTCAATCATTAAAAGTATAAACAAGGCAAAACAATGAGAGCGTTTACAGTAAATCGCTACGGAAAAAAAGAAACATTGCAACTTATTCAAGTCGCAGAACCAACCCCAAAGGATAGCGAAGTAGAGGTTCAAGTCCATGCTTCGGGTGTGAATTTGTTGGATTCCAAAATTAGAGATGGTGAGTTCAAACTCTTATTGCCTTATAACCCCCCCTTTGTGTTAGGGCATGATGTGGCAGGTATCGTTACAAAAGTTGGCCCAAAAGCAAACAAATTTAAGGTGGGCGATGCGGTGTACGCACGTCCTGCCGACTTTCATATTGGTTCTTTTGCTGAATACATCGCCGTCGATGAGCGTGACTTAGCACTGAAACCCAAGAACCTAACCATGGAAGAAGCCGCTTCTATTCCATTGGTCGGTTTGACGGTTTGGCAAGCTCTTGTTGAAAAAATGAATATTCAAAAGGGGCAAAAAATATTCATACAGGCAGGTTCGGGCGGTGTGGGTACGTTTGCTATTCAGTTGGCTAAACATTTGGGGGCTTTTGTGGCAACGACAACGAGTGCCGCAAATAGTGAATGGGTAAAACGTTTGGGTGCTGATGTGGTAATTGACTATAAAACACAAGATTTTGAAACGATACTAAGTGACTACGATTTTGTGCTAAATAGCCAAGATGCCAAAACGCTTGAAAAATCATTGAACATCTTAAAACCGAGTGGGAAAGTGGTGTCAATTTCGGGGCCGCCTGATGTCGAATTTGCCAATGAAGTAGGTTTGTCTTGGTTTGTTAAAATAGTCATGCGTTTACTGAGTTTTGGCATCAAAAAGAAGGCAAAAAAGCTACATATCAATTATAACTTTCTGTTTATGAGAGCAGAAGGTAAACAGTTGAGCGAAATAACTTCTCTCATAGAAACGGGAAAAATCCGCCCTGTCATTGATAAAGTTTTCCCATTTGAGCAAACCAACGAGGCGTTGGCTTATGTCGAATCTGGTCGTGCAAAAGGGAAAGTGGTCATTAAGGTGAAATAAATCACTTCCTAAACCCAACGTTCTATAAATTCCTTTGTAATGATACTTTTACGCCCAAACACAAAAGCCTTTCACTCGAAAGGCTTTTGTGTTCATAAGGATTTTATCAAAACTTGCCATTGGCATTCTTCCAAGATTCTTTGGCTGGAATCGGCTCGATTACGTCCCAATGTTCGGCAATTTTTCCGTTTTCAACTCTGAACAAATCGTAAAAAGCATTGTGATCTTTGCCAAAATGCCCTTCACTTACGACTAAAACAAAGTTCCCTTCGCCCAAAACCTTGTGAATTTTATCGTATTTGAGAAAAATACCTTGTTTAGCCAATGCTTCCAATGTAGCTCCAAGTCCCGAAAGTTTGTCAGGAATTTGTGGATTGTGTTGGATATAATTATCGCCATCAAAATAGCCTGCGAGCTTGTCCATTTTGCCGTTTACTAAAATATCTTCAACGAAATTTTTGACCAAGGCTTTGTTAGTTTCGGTTTTATCAAGGTCTTTAATTTCGGTCGCACCGTCAATCATTGTATGCCCACTTGGATTCGGTTTTGTAGGCGTTTCCTGCAAATTATCCCAATGTTCAACAATTTTATCGTCTTCAAAACGGAAGATATCAAACCCAATTTTTGGACCAAAAAAATTGTAATCGGTGTGCGTAAATACAAAATCACCATCTTGAAATGCCCGAACCGTATTTACTTTGGCCGAACCCTTGGGCAAGGCTTGAAGAACCGCCCCAAAACCCGCCAAGCCATCAGCAACGGCCAAGTTGTGTTGAATGTATTGGCTGGGGTTGATGTAAGAAACGGGTTCAGTAGCACCTGTTTCAATGGCTTTCAATAAAGCCACTACCTTTTCTTTCTTTTCCATTTTGCTTTGAGCGTTAGATACCGACACGCCGAGTGTCAATAAAAGTGATAAACTAAGAATCGTTTTTTGCATTTTGTATTAAATTTCAACGATGCAAAGTTCCGTCAATACTCAAAACCAATAAAGGTAGAAATGGCCTTTTTAATGATACTTTTACGCCTGGGTGGCAGTCTGCAAAGTAAATTGTTCTCTAAACCTAACAGGAGTTGTTTGGCTATGTTTTTTGAAAAATTTGATGAAATTGGTAGGCTCGTCAAAACCCAACTCAAACCCAATTTCTTTGACGCTGTCAGTGGTATGTGCCAAAAGACGTTTGGCTTCCAAAACCACCCTTTCGTCAATAATTTGCTTGGGCGATTTATCCAAAATCTTGGCAGTAGCTTGATTGAGCCGTTTTTCAGTAATATTTAACTCGCTTGTATAATGGGTTACTTGTTTGTACTGCCGATAATGGTTTTCCAGAAGGTTTTTAAAAAGCATCAGATAGTCGAGGTGTGCACTGCTTTTTATTTCCGTAAAATTTTGTTTGCGTCTTTCTCGTTCAGCAAGCAACAGAAAATTATGGAGATAATTCTTTAAAATATCGGCTTGAACCCTGTCTTTGTTGTGCTTCAATTCCGATTCCATCAACTCAAACAAATTGATGAGGATATGATTTTGCAGTTGAATTTTTGAAACCTCAAACAAATCATTGAACAAAATCGTATTATTCAAAAACTTGACATCTGACACATTTTTACAAAAGAAAGTATCGGTAAAAAGAATACTTTTCCCCTCTATCTTACTTGTTTTGTCAAAACATTGTAAGGTATCTTTACTGACAAACAAGATGGTATTTGCCTGAATATCAATAGGTTTGAAGTCAACCAAGTGGGTTGAGTTGCCCGTTTTAAACCAAAGGATATGGTAAAAGGCGGCTCGATGGGTAGTGGTAAGTACATCCGTAAAATCGTGATACAACTGTCCGATGTCCACAATTTCAAACTCTTGCGGAAGCCCCGATTTGAATGTGTATTTCTTGATGTTTTTATTCATTTCCTAAACCGATACAAATACGGAGCTTTATTTTGAGCTCCCGTAAATTTCTTTTCGAGGCGTTCCAATACATTCAAATCCAAGATTTTCTTTTGGAAATTGTTACGAGCGTATGTTTCTTCAAAAATCGTTTCATACAGGTCTTGCACTTCTTTCATAATGAAAGTATCTGGCAAGAGGTTCAAGATGATGATGTTTTTATCTAAATTGAGTTTTAAAGATTCGAGAGCTTTTTCAATCATTTCCTTGTGGTCCATCATCATGGTGGGTATCTCATGAATATTATACCACTCCAACGATTCGTCTAAGTCGGTTTTGGTTGGCGTAACCTTATTAATATCCACCAAAGCATAATAGCCCAATGAGATAAATCGGCTCGTCAACCATTTAAAATCTTCCTCCGATAGCTTTATTTCTCCTAAGAAGTGTTCCCGATTTTGCTCAATCATGCTTTCAAGCAGTGCCTTGTTAGTCCTTTCGGCTTGCCCAAAGTTCTTGAAATGTTCCAAGAAAATGTTTGAAAGTCCTGTTCGTTCTTCCAGAGTTCGATGAGCCGCTTCGTCAATGCCTTCGTTCTGAAAAATAAACCCGCTTGGTAACGAATAAAAATTCCCCTTGAAGTTTAGCTTGGAAATCAACACTTTAAGCACTCGGTCTTGGTAGCCAAAAATGACACAATCAATAGCAAGTTGGGCAATATAGCCTTGATTAGAGAATAAATTCATCAGAGAATCTAAAAAATGGTTTCGACAAAGGTACTCTTCATCCTCAAAAAATACCATTTGTCAGCTATAAATATTCAAAGAAATAATATTTTTAAATTTTATTGTCTATTTTATTAGACAATAAAATATTTGTGCTTACCTTTGTTTTGAAATTCAAACCAACCGTGGCGACGTGACGCAATACAAATGAAAAAAGTAAGCATCTTTCTTATCGCCCTATTCTTGGGAATCACTATCAAAGGATTCTCACAAACAGCTACTACAACTGATTTTTTTGTAGGCAAATGGGAAATTACCATTTTCGGTACACCCAATGGCGACAGCAAAATGACCACGAATTTGGTTCGTAAGGATGGTAAATTGACGGGAGAATTAACTAACCCAGCAGATACTTCAACACCAGCGATTCCGATTACGGCGGTTGAAGAAAAAGAAGGTAAAATTGAAATTGCCTTTACGGCATCTGGTTATGACGTTACCTTAGAATTAAACAAGGTCGATGATGAAAACCTGAAAGGCTCGATGATGAGTATGTTTGATGCCAAAGCAAAAAGGATTAAATGATTAATAGGTACTCTGACTGCCTCAATACTCATTTGGGCAGTCAGGGTTCAAAATAAGCATCATTACTTCGGCACTAAAATTATAGTCATGTCTAAATTTTCATTTGTCTCCATAGGGGTTTTCTTGTTGGTGTTCGGTTGCAGCACCTCGCATGGTCAAACCCAAAAATGGTTTTCACCTTACGACTTCAACGCTGCGAAGTTCAAAACCCCAGCCCAGGAATTTGGGCCAATGGCTCGTTGGTGGTGGCCAGGAAATGATGTAAATAAGACGGAATTCAAAAGGGAAATTAATCTCTTTGCTGACAATGCTTTTGCGGGTGTAGAGATTCAAACGCTTTATTTGGGTATTCCGATGAACGATGAAAATCGCCCTAAAATCATGAGTTGGGATACACCTGTTTATTACGAAAACGTAAAAGCCGTCATGGAAGAAGCCCGAAAAAGAGGGTTAATTATTGACATGACCAACGGCAGCGGTTGGCCCGCAGGAAGCTCAATCTTGGCCGCCAATGATGGTTTTCGTAACCTCAAATTTGAAGCAGTAACCGTTGAAGGTGGCAAAGCGTTGACCGTAGCTTTACCCAAAGTAACAAGTAAAATAGGTAGTTCGATTTTGCAAGCTGTGGTCGCTTCTAAAATTGTAGGCGATAAAGAAAGTGCCAAACTAAGAACTGTTCCCTTAGAAATCAATACAAGTCTTACCCTTACCGACAAGGTAGTTGGGGATTCTATAAGGTGTTCATTACCAGCAGGTAATTGGAAAATAATTGCCTATTATAGTTTGCCAAGCGGTGAAAGGCCGATGGCATCGGAACCCACCCAAGGCTACGTAGTTGACCATTTTGATTCTACCAAAGTGTTGAAATTGTATAACCATTTGTTTGGTGAACGTACAGGTTTGAAACCTTATTTTGGCAATCCTATGCGGGCTATTTTCAACGATAGTTATGAGTTCAAAGCCGACCGACATTATGCTGCCGATTTTATTCCTTGGTTTAAAAAATACCGAGGCTATGACCCCACGCCCTATTTGGCGGCGAACATGCAGCGGGGCTACAATATCGTTGAGTTTATGAACCCTCACGCACCCAAAGACTTTACATTCAGCCCCGAAGTTGATACCCGTATCCGCTTCGATTATGACCTTACTTTGAGCGAATTGTTGGGCGAGCATTTCCTGAAAACCAGCCGAAATTTTATGGAAAAGCAAGGCTTATTGCACCGCACACAGGCATACGGACTTTCGATGGACATGATGGCGATAGCAGGTTTGGCTTCGATTCCCGAAATGGAAAGTATGTTGGCCTCGGAAGCCAATATGAAAATCGTTTCTTCGGGAGCACATTTGTATAATCGCCCCATTATTTCGTCCGAATCGGTGGTATTTGTCAATCGGGCGTATATGACCACGCCTCAAAAAACAAAAATAGCGGTAGACAAACTCTTTGCCGCAGGGGCAAATCAAATCATTTATCATGGTATCCCGTACAATTATTTCCCAAAAGATTTGCCCAAAGAGGGTTGGTATCCGTTTTCGAGTGCGGCTTTGCCCATCGTCAATTTTGCTTCTCATTTTGGCGAGCAGGACGTTTTTTGGAAATACCAAAAAGACCTCAACCAATACATTCAACGAACGCAATATGCCTTGCGTTCGGGCAAACCCCAAACCGATGTTTTGATTTATTTTCCCTACATGAAAGTGGAAGATATGCCTGAAAATCCCGAAGAAATTATGACAATGGGCGAAATGGTGGACGTAGAACCCGCTTTGCCCAAACCCAAAGAACACCACAACGAAAAAAGCAGTTGGGCAGAAAAAACGTGGCAATTAATCAACCAACTCGAAGCCAAAGGCATCACTTGGGAATGGGTCAATGACCTTTCCATCCAAGAAGCTACGCTGACCAAAGACCAACAAATCAATATCAGAGGGAATCATTATCAAGCACTTATTTTATCTGATAACTCGACGATTTCTTTAAAAACTGCTGAGCAAATTGCCAAATTATCGAATCAAGGAATGAAGTTTTTGAATTCGGGAATTTTGCCAAGCAAACAACCTTCTTTTTGGAATTGGGAAGAGAATGACAAAAAGGTAGAAGGTTTATTAAAAGCAGCTATCAGTCAAAAAAACAGTACACAAATAGCTGACAAAGAGCAGTTTACTGGTTGGATTGCTATGCTGAAACAGTCTGTAAAATTTGAAGACAACCATAATTTTACCCGTCAGCTTCAAAGAGAGTTATCGGATGGGAGTCGAGTACAATTTATTTGGAATAAGAGTGATAAATGGCAAACGTTGACACTTTCATTAGACAAAAAATACAAATCAAGCCGCTGGTTTAATGCCGAAGATGGTTCGGTTATGAATAATTCCAGTTCGACGAAAATCTCTTATCAATTGCCCCCTTACGGTGCCATTATTCTATATGCTTCTGCGAAAAGTAGTGTTGAGAATACCAATTCAAAACCACCTATTCTTAATCCTGCCGATGCAACTACTTTGGTAACTATTGAAAATTGGAATATTTCGGCAGATACGTTGAAAATCACCAATACGAAACTCTTCGATTTTAAAAACCACGAAATGTTTAAAAATGTGGGTTCGGAGGTCGTTTACAAAAGCACTTTTGAATTCAACAACCTGACGGCAAACGCTTCGTATCTGTTAGATTTAGGAAAGGTGTACCATACTGCCGAAGTGTATCTCAATGGCAAGTTTGTGGGTAAAAGAATTTTTGCGCCCTACGTTTTAGAAGTAAGCCAATGGCTACAAAAAGGGAAAAATGACCTTGAAATTCGAGTGTTGCCAGCACCTCTAAATTATTTTATTGGACAAGCAGCAGCAGGAAATAAACATTACCGTCAATTTAAAAAGTCAGAAGGGCAATTGATGTCGAATGGGTTGGTGGGTGAGGTGAGGGTTTTAAAAATTAAACCATCGAAATAAAAATGAGACGCAGATAACGCTGATGCCGATTGGCAACGCTGATTTTCGCAGATAAATCCGTGTAAATCAGCGTTGGAACATCTGCGTTATCTGCGTCCAGAAGAGATTCAATTAATTTACAAAAAAGCATAAAATGAAAAAATATATTTCATTCCTAATCAACAGCCGACAGAAATATCATTAATTCAAACAAAAACGACCTTGCCTTTATCAATGTAGAAGTAATAGATGAAGCAGGCAATGTTGTTCCAAACATGGATGATATTTTAGTAAAATTCAAGGTTGAAGGCAATGGAAAAATCATTGGCGTAGGAAATGGCAATCCAAGAGACATGAGCAGTTTCCAGAAACCCGAAAAGAAGGTATTTCAAGGAAAAGGCTTGGTGATTGTGCAACCCAATGAAAAGGTAGGGGATATTAGCTTAAAAGCCACGGCTTTGGGGTTAAAAGAGGGTACTGTCACCCTAAAAGTACGTTAGTTAGCAGTAAAAAGGTACTCAATCTGATAAAAAACAAAAAATTCTTTGCCTTCTATGAAACTTTATCTACTTTTGTGTCGTTGACTTGTCAACTATATCAAAATCAACTTTATGATGCAAGAAGATAAAGACTCACTTCAATTTATTTTTGGTAGTACCATTCGGGCATTGCATAAATTGTCAGCCGCTGAGTTTGAAAAGAACGGAGTTGCATTGGCACCCGAACAATTTCATTTGCTTAAACTTATTTCCTCAAAAGAAGACGCAATTCAATCAGAGCTGGCAGAGATTTTGCAACTCGATAAGTCGGGAATTATGCGTCATATTGACCAAATGGAGGCCAAAGGGTTTGTTCAGCGTATAAATGATGCCAATGACCGCCGAAAAAAATACATTGTTGTTACGGAGGCAGGAAATGCAGAATTGGATAAATGTAAGTCATTACTAAATGGACTTGGCGATATTATCCTAAAAGGTATTTCGGATGCCGAATTGTTAATCTTCAAACAAGTATTGTCGAAGTTAAAAGCAAACGCAGAGGGATAAATTTTTTACCCAAATAGTTGATTAGTCAACTATATTAAAATCAACTTTTTGTAAGAAAAATTCAATTTATAAACGCATGAAAAAAGCGAGTTTTTTAATTTA
>JBGAVQ010000242.1:0-9042 GCA_044228045.1 Spirosomataceae bacterium | reverse complement strand
CTTGGAGGATATCTACAAAAACAACTTGTACAGTGCCAAAGGATTTGGCCCTATCCGATGGATGAAAGACAACATCAGCTATTCAACCATTGAAAATAACGCATCTGCCAATGGAAACGAAATAGTGAGATACGAGGTAAACTCGGGGGCAAAAAAGACCCTCGTGAGTGCAGCCCAACTCACACCTACGGGTACATCCACCCCTTTGGCCATCGCCAATTATATTTGGTCAGAAGACAACACCAAACTCTTGATTTTTACCAACACACGCAAAGTTTGGCGACAAAATTCGAGGGGAGATTATTGGGTTTTAGACCTACAAACCAACAAATTGAGCCAACTTGGCAAAGGATTAGAAGAAGCTACGTTGATGTTTGCTAAATTTTCGCCCGATGGCACACGGGCGGCCTACGTGAGCAAACTCAATATTTATGTAGAAGACCTCGCTTCGGGTAAAATTACAAAATTGACAACCGATGGCGGTGGCAACATCATCAATGGTACTTTTGATTGGGTCTATGAAGAAGAACTTGACTGCCGAGACGGTTTTAGGTGGAGTCCCGACGGAAAAAGTATCGCTTACTGGCAGTCGGATACCAAAAACGTGGGTACTTTTTACATGATTAACAATGTGGACTCCATTTATTCGAAACCCATTCCGTTGCCTTATCCCAAGGTAGGAACGGCCAATTCTGCCGTAAAAGTAGGAGTGATTTCGGCTTTGGGCGGTGAAACGAAGTGGTTTAATGTACCCGGCGACCCAACCAATAACTACTTGGCACGCATGGAATTTATTCCCGCCTCCGACGAAGTGATGATTCAGCAATTGAACCGTTTGCAAAACACCAATACAGTCTGGATTGGAAACACCAAAACGATGGCTTTGAACACCATTTTAGTTGATAAAGACGAGGCGTATTTGGATTTGCACGACAACATTGTTTGGCTCGAAAACAATCAATTCTTTACGTGGACAAGCGAAAAAGATGGTTGGCTGCACCTCTATAAAGTATCGAGAGATGGCAAAGAATCAAGCCTAATCACGAAAGGGAATTTTGACGTAGTGAATATCAATTGCATTGACCCCAAGGGAGGCTACGTGTATTACATCGCCTCGCCCGAAAACTTTACCCAACGCTACTTGTACCGCAGCAGAATAGACGGACAAGGTGAAGCAGAACGAGTTTCGCCCAAAAACTTAGCGGGTCAGCATAGCTATCAAATTTCTGACGATGCCCAATATGCCATTCATACGTTTGAAAATGCCCAAACCCCCAGACGGATTTCGCTCATCAACCTCAATACCCACACTGAAATCAAGCTATTGCAAGACAATGCGGACTTAAAAGCCAAAATGGCCGCGCTGGCGTTACGCCCCAAAGAATTTTTTAAGGTGGACATTGGAGAGGTGGTTTTGGACGCTTGGATGATTAAACCTAAAAATTTCGATGCGAAGAAAAAATATCCCGTCATTTTTCACGTCTATGGCGAGCCTGCTGGCTCAACGGTGCAAGACAATTGGGGAACGGGCGACAATTTTTGGCACCAATACCTCGCCAACCAAGGCTATGTGGTGATAAGCGTGGACAACCGAGGAACCAAAGTGCCAAGAGGCCGTGATTTTAGAAAGTGCATTTACCGACAAATTGGCCTTTTGGCGGCTGATGACCAAGCCAAAGCGGCCAAAAAAATCATGACGATGTATCCATTTGTAGATGCCAAACGCATTGGTATTTGGGGATGGAGTGGCGGAGGACAAATGTCGCTCCATTGTATGTTTCGCCATTCGGATGTCTATAAAACGGGCATTGCGGTGTCTTTTGTGGCACATCAAACCCTGTATGATAACATTTACCAAGAAAGATACATGGGCTTAACTTCCGACAATTCGGAAGGATACCGAGAAGGCTCACCTGTGACACACGCCAGTAAACTAAAAGGAAATTTGATGATTATACACGGCACCGCCGACGACAACGTGCATTATCAAAACTTTGAATTACTGACCAATGAGTTAATCAAGCACAACAAGCTTTTCAGCATGTTATCCTATCCGATGCGCGACCACAGTATCAATCAGCGTGAAAATACGACTTTGCACATGCGACGCTCGATGGAAAAGTTTTGGAAGGACAATTTGTAGTAAATACTTGAATTGGTTGTTTAAGTTGTGGGGGCAGTAGTGTCAGACGATAGTCAGACCCAAGAGAGCAGCAGACGGTCTGACTGCCGTCTATGCGACCCAGTCTGACCTATGTCCACAACCTAACAAATCATTACAAATACTCTTTGAAAGAACTTGTACCAGTGCTATTTTGAATATGCCGACCTAAGCATAACCACGGAAGTATAAACAATCACCAGCATAACCAACCAACGGAGCGTATCTAAGGGCAAAGATTTTACAATCAAGGCGGCTATTAACACCGCTATCATACCAGGGATGGCCATACTAACTGCTGCTTTTCGGTTATAAGCCCCTTCTTTGATAAACTTAATCGAAGCAGGAGGCATCAAAAAAGCACAAGAACCCATCATGATTGGAAAGGCCACTTGGGGCGACAAACCTAAGGCAAAAACCATCGCCATACAGGGGGCGTAGAGGCCAATACCTGCGGTCATCAATGCGCCCAAAAGGAAATTCACGGCCACCGCAATCACCAACTTCATTCCGCTTAGACCAATGGCTGTGCCGCCTCCTTGAATCCATTGCATCTTACCCGCAAACATAAATCCAGCCGTAATCAACAAAGCAAAGCCCATCACAATGCGTATTCTCTTTTCCGACATTTTTGACACTACTCCTGCACCCAATATTGCCCCCGCTGCCGCCGATATAAGCATCAGCATTAACGTAACGGGCTCAACCTCAATGACGGTGATGAAAATGAGGGCTTGAATCAGAACAGGGAGCGTATTGGCCACATTGAGCGTGCCTGGCAAAACACGGTCTTCTGTTTGTTTAGTAAATTTCAACAAAGCCGTTTGCGGAGCAAAAGCCCCAATGCCCAAAACATCAAAAAAATTGACCACAAATCCAATGAGCCCCGTTTTGAGCCAACTGACCTTTTCAAGGTTGTTTTTGTGTTTTGCAAAATCCTTAAAAAACGCAGTACTAAACCAAATGGTGAGTATAACCAACGAGAGCCAGATGAATTGTATCATATTACGCTAAAATTTAGATTTTTCGCAAAATATATCACCTCCTCAGTATTTTGGGTATTTTATTGCCCTTTTAAGTATAAAAAGCCCTATTTATTCTAAAAGAAGCATTGATTTCATTTCTTTAACCTACCGTTTCAACGAAATAAAAAATGAGGATTTCATCATTTTCTTATCATCAGGTGTTGTGCTTTTACAAGCCTTTACCAACAAACACTATCCCCCTTAAGAAGCCTCCTTTCGTACCTTTCAAGAAATGAAAAAAGAAACACCCTACAAACTCGATTGGGTGTCGTTAGGGCCAATGGTCAATTCTGCCCGTGCTGATGTGGTGCAGGTAGATGCTATGCACCCAGGCACCATGTATGTTGGTTTCGGCTCAGGGGGCTTATGGAAGACGGTGAACAATGGCATCAACTGGAGCTGTGTTTTTCAGGATCAAGCATCTTTGGGCATTGGCGATATGGAATTAGCTCCATCTAACCCTGATATTATTTATCTTGGAACGGGTGAAAATCTTAAAAAACCACGCAATTTTACATTGACGGGTACAGGCATGTATCGTTCGTCAGATGCGGGTAAAACATGGCAGCACATCGGGCTTGAAGATTCGTGGGCAATCGCTGAGATAGCCATACATCCCAAAAATCCTGATATTGTGATGGTAGCGGTGCTGGGTCATTTGTGGTCAAAAAATGAAAATAGAGGGCTGTACCAAACTATAAATGGCGGTAAAACTTGGCAACGAGTTTTGTATAAAGATGACAAAACGGGCGCAAACGATGTAGTAATTGCCCCCTCAAACCCCAAAATGATGTACGCTTCTACTTGGGAGGTGTATCCAGGGATTAGCGGCAAAAATAGTGGCATCCACAGAAGCACCGACGGCGGAAAAACTTGGATAGCTTGCACCAAAGGATTACCCTCTGGGGCATTAGTGGGGCGCATTGGGTTGGCGGTGTCGCATACAAACCCTTTAAAAGCCTATGCTTTTGTTGATAATTTGAATAATCCGAAGGGCGAAGCGGCAGAATTGTACAAAACAACCGATGGTGGTCTGACTTGGGCAAAAACCCACAACACCCCCTTTTACGTTTTCTCGGTCATTGGTTGGTATTTTACCGATGTGTATGTCAACCCCCAAAACGACGAGGAGGTGTATTGCTTGGGTGTGCGTTTGGCGCACAGTACCGACGGTGGCAAAACGTTTTCGTTTATCGGCGGCAATGTGACCCGTTCCACGCCAAGTTTGGCGAAGGGTTTTCACTTAGATCAATGCGAATTATGGATAAATCCCAACAACCCCAATCATATAGCGGCAGGAAATGACGGAGGTTTTTACGTGAGTTATGACAAAGGTTTGTCGTGGTTTCACTACAATAATATCCCCGTTGGTGAATTTTACGACATTGCCATTGACCAAAAAAACTACGTGATTTATGGTGGCACCCAAGACGACGCCACGGTTTATGGGCAGCCCAAAGAAATAAAACCCAATTTCCCCGACACTTGGAAATACCTTTGGATTGACCCTTGGGATGGCGGTGATGGTTGCGTCTCGCAAGTTGACCCCGAAGACGATAACACCGTGTATTACAGTACTCAACATGGATATGCCATTCGATACGACAAAAAAATGGACAGCACTCATGTTATTCAACCCAGATTTCCAAGAAACAGTAAAGACACACTTGTTTTCAATTACATAACGCCTTACTTCATTTCGCCGCATCAGTCAAAAACGCTGTATCATGGTGGTAATTTTATCTTTAAAAGCACCAATAGAGGCGATAATTGGCAAGTCATTAGCCCCAATGTGGCGGTTTCATCAAATGCAGAAAAGAAATCCTTTTCAACGGGCGCACTCGTAGAATCCAAAATCGAAAAAGGGCTGCTCTACGCAGGGACGGACAAAGGAGCATTTTGGGTAACTAAAAACGATGGCGCAAGCTGGGAAGAAAACAGTACAGGTCTTGCCAACAATTACATTCGCAGCATTTGCCCTTCTCGTTTTGCCAAAGCAAGAGTTTATGTGGCCATGACAGGCATCAATTACGACGACCTCCAAAGTTATCTTTACGTGTCAGAAGATTACGGTAAAATCTGGACAAGCATCGCCGCAGGCTTGCCAAATGAGCCTGTCAACGTCATTTTAGAAGACCCAACTGATGAAAATATCTTATACGCAGGTGGCTTGCGAGGCGTTTATATCTCCACGAATAAGGGCAAAACATGGGCCTATTTGGGCAATAATATGCCAAGTGCCGCCGTCGCCGACCTTGAAATCCACGAAGGCACAATGGATTTAGTGGTTGCAACGCATGGCAGAGGGATTTATAAAATCAACCTGCGGCCCATTCATGCACTGGTCGCCAACAATTTAGCTTTAGACAAAGACCATCTGTTTGCTATTCCCGAAAGTCAACGCCCGTGGTTTAGTTCACACAGCGATGAGCCTATTTACCAAACACTCGAAAAAACGGGTATTCCGTTTTGGTTGCGTAACGCCAAACCCGTGACTTTTTCACTGAAAGACAAAGACAATAAAGTAGTCTGGACCACGACCGTACAAGGGCAAAAAGGCTTTAATGAGTACCGTTGGGATTTGGTAGTGAAACGAGAAAAAAGTAATTTACCCTACTTTGTACACTATGACAAGTTTCTGGGAATAGGTACTTACACGCTGACTTTATCTGATGGTAAAACCGAACTCGAACAGTCTTTTATTGTAAAAGATGGGGTTTCGCCTTTTAAAAGGTAATCATTTGTCAACAAGTTATTAACTCGAAGAACATGAGCACTTATCCAAGTATTTTCAATGATGTAATTGGCCCCGTGATGAGAGGCCCGTCGAGTTCGCATTGTGCGGCATCTTTGCGGATAGCTCGCCTATGCCGAGACCTCATGGACGAAAACATCAAAAATATTTTGATTGAATTTGACCCTAATGGCTCATTGGCCACCACACACAAAAGTCAAGGCTCAGACATGGGCTTGTTTGGCGGGTTTTTAGGTTGGGAGGCCTACGATGAGCGACTGCCCGAATCTGAAAAGTACCTCGCCACTGCGGGAATCAGCGTAGAAATCAAAATCTGTGACATCAAGTCCGACCATCCCAATACCTATAAAATCAGGCTCAAAAACGAGAAAGAAACCCGAAACCTAACGGCTATTTCTACGGGCGGTGGTATGATTGAAGTCATTGAAATTGATGGCGTTGCAGTATCTATGGCAGGCGATTATTTTGAAACCCTTATTTATTGTACCGAATCTTATGAAATAATCTCTTTTTTAAAAGCCTCCATTGCTTATGATTCAATAACGTTTCACCAAGAGGAAATTAGTTTTGTTGAAGTCAAATCTCAAAACCCCATTGACAAGATTATTTGTGAAGAGTTGATGGCAATGAACGGCGTTTTGTTCATCAAATGCTTGAAGCCTGTGCTGCCCGTAATGGCCAGAAACAACCTGCAAGTGCCTTTTATTACTTGCAACGAAATGCTCGCCTACAATGAAGGGAAAAATAAATCGCTGTGGGAGCTGGCCGTTGATTATGAGGCTGCTCGGGGCAATATCTCTGCCGAAGAAGTGTTTGAAAAGATGCGCAAAATCATTCACATCATGGGCAATGCCATCGAGTTGGGGCTGAAAGGCACGCATTACGAAGACAGGATACTGGGAAGTCAGTCGCTACAATTCCAACAAAAACTGGCGGCGAAACAATTGGTCGGTGGCGATACCAACAACAGAATTATCATGTACGTATCGGCCATGATGGAAGTAAAAAGTTCGATGGGGGTCATCGTGGCAGCACCTACGGCGGGTTCGTGTGGGGCTTTGCCAGGTGCCTTGTTTGGAACCGCCCACACCATGGATTTACACGAAGATGAAATCGTAAAAGCCATGCTCTCAGCGGGTTTGATTGGGGTGTTCATAGCGGCTCACGCTACCTTTGCCGCCGAAGTAGGCGGATGCATGGCCGAGACAGGCTCGGGCGGTGGCATGGCGGCGGCAGGCATCGTGGGCATGAAAGGCGGTACATTGAAGCAGTCCATTGCGGCGGCCTCGTTGGCTTTACAAAACTCGCTGGGGATTATCTGTGACCCCATCGGAAACCGAGTAGAAGCCCCATGTTTGGGTAGAAATGTAATGGCAGCTACCAACGCCGTTTCTTGCGCCAACATGGCTTTGTCAGATTATGAGCAACTTATTCCCTTAGACGAAGTAATCGAAACCATGAAAGCCGTTGGGGATCAAATTCACCATACTTTACGTTGCACCAACCTCGGCGGGCTGTCCATCACCAATGCAGCAAAGAAAATCGAAGCCATGCTCGAAGAACAGCCCAATAAATTCTTTAAAAGTTGTTGAAAATGGGAAAAATATCTTTTTCAAGCATAAAAACAGGTCTTATCGGTTCGGTAATTGTTTTTGGTTTACTATCACTGACCACAAAGAAACCCGTCGCACCAAATCGCCCCAACATCATTATCATCATGGCCGATGACATGGGTTTTTCAGATATTGGGTGCTATGGCAGTGAAATAAGCACGCCCAACCTTGACAAACTGGCTGACAATGGCATCAAGCTGAGAAATTTCTACAATGCAGGTCGTTGTTGCCCAACCAGGGCATCTTTGCTCACGGGTAAATATTCTCATGCCGTAGGAATGGGCATGATGGTGACTTTTGAAGACCAAAAAGTACCCAAAGGTAGCTACCAAGGTTATCTTGAACCCAGTGTGCCAACCATTGCCGAAGACTTACGTGCCGCCGGGTACAACACCTACATGACAGGCAAATGGCACGTAGGTGAAAGCCCAGCATATTGGCCTTTGAAACATGGTTTTGACCGTTATTTTGGTTTGATTTCGGGGGCTTCGAGTTATTTTGAAGTCTTGCAAGAGAAACGAAAAAGATTCATGGTACTGGACGACAAAGAGTTTGTTTTACCCAAAGAAGGTTATTATGCAACCGATGCTTTTACCGATAAAGCCATAGAGTTTGTAAAATCTAATGACAACAAAAACAATCCTTTTTTCTTGTATTTGGCCTATACAGCCCCTCACTTTCCGCTTCATGCTTACGAAGACGACATTGCTAAATACGAAAATTTTTATCTACAAGGCTGGGATAAAACCCGTGCCGACCGCTTCAAAAAAATGCAAAAAATTGGCTTGCTCGACAGCCGTTATCAACTCACTGCTCGGCCAAAAGACATACAAGATTGGGGTGATGTTGTAGATAAGAAAACGTGGGCAAGAAAAATGGCCGTTTATGCCGCCATGATTGACCGCATGGACAGAAACATTGGCAAATTGATAAAGTCATTAGAGGGAAAAAAGCAGTTAGAGAATACGTTCATCATCTTTTTAGCAGACAATGGAGCAAGTCCTGAAAATGTAGATGACAGAAAACTGGGCGAACCCAACAAGCGAATTGGCGAGCGAGGCTCTTACGGAACGTACGATTTTCAGTGGGCAAATGTTTCAAATACGCCTTTTAAGCTTTATAAAAAATATATGCACGAAGGTGGCATTATCAGTCCATGCATTATTCACTGGCCTGCTAAAATCAAAGCTCAAAAAGAATTTATTGATGCTCCCAGTCATGTAATTGACCTGCTGCCCACGAGCCTCGAATTGGCAAAAGCTACTCCGGCATATGTTCATGGCAAAAGCCTCAGCTACCTCTGGAACGGGAAACCAAAGCCTGTCAGAACGATTTTTTGGGAGCACGAAGGCAACAAAGCCATTCGTAAAGGCAACTGGAAATTGGTAAAAGAGGTAGAAGATGTTGATTGGGAGCTATATGACCTTAGTAAAGACCCCAGCGAAACCAAAAATTTGGCTGCTAACTCAGTCTCGAAAGTAACTGAAT